>JBGVDK010000027.1:0-3520 GCA_045119355.1 Faecousia sp. | reverse complement strand
GCTTCGCCATCCGGACCCTTTCCGCAGGCTCCACCAGCGGGGACATCAGCCTGACCTGCGCCGTCTCTGAACAGCTCACCGCCGAAACCGTCAGCGGCAATATCCGCCTGAACGGCATCTCGCCGGAAACCATGACCCTCTCCTCCACCAGCGGAAATGTGACGCTGGAAGATTCCTGCCCCGTTGAGCTCTTTGTGGATACTGTCAGCGGCGAAATTCTCCTCTCCGAAGTAACCGCGGAAGAATTCACCGACCTTTCCAGCACCAGCGGCGGCATCCATTTAAACGACGCGGACAGCGCCGCCCTTTCCGCCTCCACCGTCAGCGGCGATATCACCGGAACCGTCCCCTCCGTGAAGCACTTCCGGACCGATACCACCTCCGGCAGCGTCTACGTCTCCGAATCCCATTCCGACGCGCCTGTATGGGAGCTCTCCACCGTCAGCGGAAATATCCATATCACCGTTGCTCCATAACGCGCACCCCCCCGCCAATGGCCGGGGGGCCGCAAGGATCTAAAAACCGGCCCTTCTTCCGAAGGACCGGTTTTTCGTTATTCCTTTTCCTTCTTGGGCTTGATCTGGGCCTGCAGGTGCATACTCAGCACCGCCAGCGATGTCGCCATGTTCTGGGTCTGGATCAGGATGTTGTCCGGGGCATCCAGATGGGCGGGAGCAAAGTTCCAGATGGCCTTGATGCCGCAGTCCACCATCTGGTCGCAGACCGACTGCGCCGCGCCTGCCGGAACGGTGATGATGCCCATGAGCACCTTGTGGCTCTTGCAGAAGCCCACCATCTTGTCGATGGGCAGGATGGGCTTGCCGGAGGACTCGTCGATGCCGGATTCCGGAGGCGTCCGGTCAAAGGCCGCCAGGATGTTCAGGCCGTACTCCTCGAAGCCCTCGTAGCCAAGTAATGCGGTGCCCAGCCGTCCGGCGCCCACCAGCACCGCGTCGGTGGTGTTGTCGTAGCCCAGGAACTGCTCGATGTCCTCGATCAGGCTCTCCCGGAGGTAGCCGATCTTGGGCCGACCGCCATCGGACACCAGGGCCAGGTCCTTGCGCACCTGGACCTCTCCCATGCCCAGGGCGTTTGCCAGAGCCGTTGCCGAAATATGGGCCGGGGAATCCTCGGGCATATTCTTCAGATATGCCAGGTATCCCGGAAGCCGCTTCAGCACCGACTTGGAGATTTCCTTTCGTTGTACCATGTTGTTACCATATCCCCTCTGTTGATATCGATATATTTTCATATCGATTGTAACATACGGAATCGAAAAATGCAAGCTCCCAGGTCATGCGCAACCGGTTTGCCTGATAAATTCTTTCTTCAGCCGGGCCATGATCCGCTTCTCGATCCGGGAGATGTAGGACTGGGAGATGCCCATGACCTTGGCAACCTCCTTCTGGGTCAGCTCCTTCCGGCCCTCCAAACCGTAGCGCATAGCCACGATCTCCTTCTCACGCTCCGGCAGCTGGGACAGCGCCTGCCGCAGGATCATCAGGTCCACATTCTCCTCCATGGGCCGGAAGACCACGTCCTCGTCGGTGCCCAGAATGTCCGAGAGCAGCAGCTCGTTCCCCTCCCCATCCATGTTGATGGGTTCGTCCAGAGAAACCTCCGTCTTCTGGTTGGAGATCTTCCGGATGTGCATTAAAATTTCGTTCTCGATGCACCGGGAGGCGTAGGTCGCCAGCCGGATGTTCTTGTCCCGGCGGTAGGTGCCGATGGCCTTGATCAGCCCGATGGTGCCGATGGAGATCAGGTCCTCCAAATTCACTCCCGTGTTCTCGAACCGCCGGGCGATGTACACCACCAGCCGCAGGTTCCGCTCGATGAGCAGCTTCTTGGCCTCCTCGTCCCCCTGTTCCAGCCGTTCCAGGGCGTCCGTCTCGTCCTGGCCCTTCAGCGGCGGGGGCAGCACATCGCTGCCGCCTATGTAGAAAACCGTCTCTTCCTTCTCCGCCAGCCCCAGCCAGCACAGCAGATCCATCACTTTACCCATACTGCCCTCCCGTCAGCGCGCTATACTCCCCATTTCCGAACATCTGCGGCGAAAACGCAGTTAATCCGCCTGTTATCTTGCCGTTGATCAGAACTTTCCCGCACCGCAGCCCCAGGAGGAACGTCCCCCTCTGTCCCACGGTCTGATAAGGGATCAACCGGAACCCCGCCTCCGGCCGCTTCGCCATCGTCCCCACCGGGTCCGACAGTTCTTCCACCGTCAGGCCCAGCAGATCCTTCGCCGCTCTGGCATCCGCCACCAGCACCGCCTCCCCGCTCACCGGGTCCCGGAGGGTGTTCCCCGTATCCGCCAGGGCCGTCAGCTCGACGCGCTTTCCCCCGTGCTCGATGCGCACCGGGAGGAAATTCTGGGTCCCCGCCTTCCCCCGGAAGCCCATCCGGCACAGCAGGGCCAGCGCCCCGGCGCAGCCGACGATCTCCAAAAAATGCCCGGAGTCCAGACTCAGGGCCAGCCCGCCCATTGCCATGCTCAGCACCACGAACAGCACGCCCCTCCGGAAGGCAGTCCGGTCCATCCCGAAGGCCGTCATGCTCATCACCCCCAAGCTGACCCCTCGCCACAGCGCCGACCCCAGGAAGGTGAACCCGGGAACCATGCACATCCCGGCATAGCCTCCCCCCACCGCGGCGGCAGCGGCGGTCCGCTTCACCCCCGGCGGGAACCCGGACATCCGGTTCACCCCCAGCAGGAGCAGCCAGTCCACCAGGAAATTCAGCCCCATCACTCCATCCAGATACACGACCATCCCATCCCCCCTTGCCGGACAAAGTATAAAGGATGCCCTTCAAAAATCCCGTCGCAATGGTCCTTCGAATCCGCCGCAAGTGTCGCTGAATCTCCCCCGGAATTTCATTTCCCGTGCCCAAGACAAGGAAAAACGGCAGCCGGAACCTCCGACTGCCGTAAAATCACGTCATTTATTTGGTTTCGTTTCGCTCCACCGAGCGGATGTTTTTCTCCGCCTTGTGCCGGGGCTGCATCACCTCGTGGCCGCAGCCCATACATCTCAAGCGGAAATCCGCGCCGGTGCGCAGGACCAGCCACCGCTTCTCCCCGCAGGGATGGGGCTTTTTCATCACCAAAATATCGCCGAGCTGAATGTCCATGGGTTAGCCTCCCTGTTTTTTCACCGCGTCCCAGTATTGCTTCGCCGCCTGTTCCAGCTTGTTGGGACCGTATTCGTAATATTTCGCGCCCACAAGATCGTCGGGCAGGTATTGCTGCCGGACCCAGTGGTTGGGGTAGTCGTGGGGATAGAGATAGCCCTGGTCCCGCTCCTGGGTGTAGGTGTCCGCATGGACGTTTTGGAGTTGTCGGGGGAAGCCATGGCCCTTACCCTTGCGCACATCCACCATGGCGGCGTCCAGGGCGATATGGCCGGAATTGGATTTTGGCGAGGTTGCCATCAGGATCGCCGCGTCGCCCAGGGGGATCCGGGCCTCGGGCATACCCAGCTTCAGCGCCATATCCACGGCGGCGTTGACGATGGGGATG
>JBGVDK010000026.1:0-5357 GCA_045119355.1 Faecousia sp. | reverse complement strand
GTACACGGACGAGAAGTACCAGGGCTACAGCCTGACCCAGGAGGCGATGCCATCCATGCTCCTGGCGGACGATCTGGATGTGGATCCGTCACTGGCTTCTCATTACAACGCTTTGTCGGGAGAACTCCATCAGACGGTCATTGGACGGGCATCCTCGGAGCTGAGCTTTGACCAGATCCAGTATGAGCACCTGCGCTGGTGGGAATAAGGCGCGAAAAAACTCCGGCCGAAAGGCACTGCGGAAGGGATTTCCGCAGTGCCCAGTGAAATTTTCCCTTGCGGGAAAGTGAAATATTTCCTTTCGGAAATGTGAAATATTGCTGGCGCAATGTGAAATATGCCAAAGGCATGTTGTGGTATCACTTTGTGATGATTTAAAATTAAGGACGACATCCAACGGATGTCGTCCTTTCCTCAACATTTGCGCAGCAAATATTTCACAGGCGAAGCCTATTTCACACACCGAAGGTGTATTTCACAGATTTGCAAAGCAACTCTATTTCACTGCGGGTGGGCATATGCCTATGCCCACCCGCTAAGGCCGGAGTTTTTAACTTACTGGAAATGAGCGTGGTTGGAAATGTGCTCGGAGCAGTAGCAGTAGTAGCCCCTGCACTTGGAGCAGTAGCGGAATTCCAGCTCGGGATTACTGACGTCCGTTCTGCCGCAGACGGTGCATTTGTGGGTGTAGGGGGCCTTGACCGTGGCGTGGGTGGCCTCGTAGGACCCGGCGGAGGGGAAGGGGATGGTCTTATGACCCTTCTTGCCGGCGGCGGTCTTCCGGAAGAGCCGACGGGCATTGGCGCGCCAGCTCATGGGGATCACGTTCAGCACGTCCTTGCCGAAGAACAGGAAGTAGTTGCCCAGGGCGATGATGGGATAGATGTTGGCGGGGAAGGGATTGAACAGGCCGATGAACACGATGATCAGATCGAGCAGGGCAAAGATCCAGGCCTTCACCGGGATGATGAAGAACAGCAAAAACTGGCTGTCCGGATACATGGTGGCGTAGGCAAGGAACAGGCTCATGTTCAGGTAGTAGGCGGTGGCGGTGCCGCCGAAGATCAGGCACCACACGTCCATCAGCACCACGCCGGTGAGATAGAACAGGTTGAACCGGAAGGTTCCCCAGCTGTTCTCGATGGCCCGGCCGATGGAATAGTAGCAGAACAGGCTGACAGCGGTGAGCAGCAGGTTCCCGGCGGAGAAGCACAGGGGATAGGTCACCAGCCGCCAGATCTGACCCTGGAGGATGGCCACCCGGTTGAAGCAGAGCAGATAGTACAGGGAATTGGTCCGGTCGATCATGCTCATCAGGGCGATGAGACCGGCTCCGGCGCAGATGTAGAGCATCAGATTGGGGATGCCCTTGTTCCGGTGGGTGAAGCAGAACCGGTCAAAGCGACGTCGTAAATCTTTCAATGAAAACACCTCTCGTGGAAAATGTTGGGTCTATTTTAACAGTTTGTTCGCGAAAAGTCTATAGCTCAATTGTGAACAATTATTCAAAGTTCAAACATTTCCGGAAAAAGACTTGACTTTCGGAATAAATTCTGTAGAATAAAAAAGAATTCAATAATGCCTTATCAAGAGTGGTGGAGGGAACGGCCCGATGAAACCCGGCAACCTGTTAATTCAAGGTGCCAAATCCGGCGGCGAAACGAAAGATGAGGATTCTGAACGTAGTTTTATGCGCTCCGAATCTCGGAGCGCGTTTTTTGTAAGTGCCGAGCGCCGCGGCAGTGTTTTTGTGTTTGTGTGTGATAGAAAGGAAAGAATCAAAAATGGAAAAAAGACTGTTTACTTCTGAATGCGTGACCAACGGCCATCCCGACAAGGTTGCCGATACCATCTCCGACGCCATTCTGGACGCCTGTTTGGCCCAGGACCCCGGCTCCCGCGTCGCCTGCGAGACCATGGTGACCACCAATTTCTGCGTCATCTGCGGTGAGATTACCACCAAGGCCGTGGTGGACTACGAGGCCGTGGCAAGAGAAGCCATCCGGGCCATCGGCTACACCTACGAGGGCGACGGCTTCCACGCCGACACCTGCGAGATCATCTGCCGCATCCACACCCAGTCCGCGGACATCGCTCTGGGCACCAACGACGAGGTGGGCGGCGCAGGCGATCAGGGTATGATGTTCGGCGGCGCCTGCAACGAGACCCCTGAGCTGATGCCCATGCCCGTGGCCCTGGCAAGAGCGCTCTCTAACCGGCTGACTGACTGCATCCACTCCAACGACCTGCTCCGGGCCGACGGCAAGACCCAGGTCTCCGTGGAGTACGACGAGCAGGGCAATGTGGTGGGCATCGACACCGTGGTGGTCTCCGTGATGCACTCCGCTGACTTCGAGATCGAGGAGCTGCGCAAGTACGTCCGGGAGGGCGTCATTGCTCCCGTTCTGGCAAAGTACGGCTTCGACATCAGCGATGTGGCCCACATCTACATCAACCCCACCGGCAATTTCGTCATCGGCGGCCCCAACGGCGACACCGGCCTCACCGGCCGAAAGATCATCGTGGACACCTACGGCGGCTACTTCTCCCACGGCGGCGGCGCCTTCTCCGGCAAGGACCCCACCAAGGTGGACCGCTCCGCTGCCTACATGGCCCGCTACATGGCAAAGAACCTGGTGGCCGCGGGCCTGTGCGACAAGGTCCAGGTCCAGCTGGCCTATGCCATCGGCGTGGCGCAGCCTGTTTCCGTCCGGGTGGACAGCTACGGCACCGGCAGGATCGCGGACGAGGAGATGACCGCTCTGCTGAGAAAGCACTGCGACCTGACTCCCGCGGGCATCATCAAGAAGCTCCAGCTGCGCAGCCCCATTTTCCAGAGAACCGCCATGTACGGCCACTTCGGCGTGACGGACCAGAGCTGGGAGATGACCGACCTGGCCGAGGTCCTGAAGCAGGATGCCGCAATTGTAAAATAATGATTAACAGGGAAGGACGGCTTGCCGTCCTTCCGTTTTTGTGCTATAATGCGGGAAAATCGGAAGAACAAAGGATGATTTTATGAAGAAACTGAAATTCGGCGATCTCCTCTGCGGCCTCCTGTGGGCGGCCCAGGGCATCGCGGAGGCACTGACCATCTGGTCGGTTTGGCGGCTGGATATGCTGCCGGATCAGTATTTCGCCATTCTGGCGGCGGCATTGGTCGCGGTGTGGCTGATCGTGGGCGCGGTCCTCTTTGTGGGAGGAAGGAAAAAGAGCGGCGCCTTTGAAAAGAAGAAAAAACAGGGCCCCGGCCTCTTCCGCCGGATCGTCGGCGGACTGCTGGCGGTGGTGATGACGGTGGGCTGCGCGGTGGTGAACGGCGTGGTCTCCGACGTCCATTCCACCGTGGACGGCATCACCGGCGCTGCCCAGACCATGAACGTTTCCATGAGCGTATATGTCCTGGCGGAGGACCCTGTTGGCTCCATCGCCGACGCGGAGGACCATACCTTCGCCATTCTGGATGGCTATGAGACCGGCCGGACGGAAAAGGCCATCCACGAGATCAGCCAGCAGATCGGCGCGGAGCTTAACGTCACCAGCTATGCCACCTTGGCGGAGCTGGTGGAGGCCCTGTATCAGGGGGAATGCGACGCCATCATCCTCAACAGCGCCTATGTGACGCTGCTGGAGGACACCGAGGAATTCCTGGACTTCTCCCAGCGGACCCGGGTGCTCTACACCGCCATTCTGGAGGAAACGGTCATCGTGGCCCAGCCCGAAGAGAACGACGAGAGCCAGGCCACGGGGGAGACTACTCCCGAGGAGACGGAATTCAGCGTCACCACCCATCCCTTTATCCTCTACATCAGCGGCTCGGACACCCGGGACTACTACCTGACCACCAGCCGCAGCGACGTGAATATCCTGATGGCGGTGAATCCGGTGACCAAGCAGATCCTGCTGGTCAACACCCCCAGAGACTACTTCGTCTCCAACCCCGCGGGCAACGGCGCCAAGGACAAGCTGACCCACTGCGGCATCTACGGAACCGGCTGTTCCATGGGCGCGCTGGAAGGGCTGTACGGCGTGGACATCCGCTATTACGCCCAGATCAACTTCACCGGCGTGGAGACGCTGGTGGACGCCATCGGCGGCATCGACGTGTATTCCGATGAGGGCTTCTATGCCGGAGAGATCTACTGGATCAACGAGGGCATGAACCATCTGGACGGCGAGCACGCCCTGCTGTTCGCCCGGGACCGCTATAACGTCACCGGCGGTGACAACGGCCGTGGCAGACACCAGATGGCAGTAATTCAGGCGGTGATCAACAAGGTCACCTCCGGCACCACCATTCTGGAAAACTACGCGGGTATTCTCGAAAGCATCCAGGGCATGTTCAAGACCAACGTTTCCTCTGAGGAGATCAGCCAGCTGGTGAAGATGCAGCTGACGGATCTGGCAAGCTGGAACATCCTCTCCTTCGCGGTCACCGGCACCGGCGGCAGCGACATCACCTATTCCATGCCGGGCCTGTTCTGCTATGTCATGTACCCGGACGAGGAGATGGTGGCCTACGGCTCGGAGCTGATCCAGCGGGTGCTGGACGGCGATACCCTCACCAGCGCGGATCTGACCCTTCCCGGCTAAATACCAACAGAGACGGCAGTTTAATCTTGTCGTCTCTGTTCTTTTGTGTTAGAATGTGGAAAAATCCGAAGAAAGAAGGGTGAACGTATGAAGCATCTTGGAACAAAGCGGATCGAAACGGAGCGGCTGGTCCTCCGGCGGTTTACGGCGGAGGACGCGGAGGCGATGTACGAAAACTGGGCCTCTGACGACGATGTGACGAAGTACCTGACCTGGCCCGCCC
This sequence comes from Faecousia sp., assembly GCA_045119355.1. Classification (GTDB taxonomy): domain Bacteria; phylum Bacillota; class Clostridia; order Oscillospirales; family Oscillospiraceae; genus Faecousia. The sequence continues at coordinate 541 of JBGVDK010000026.1, read as the reverse complement.
ACGGCAGCGTGGAGGTCAGCCGGATGGTGCTTGCCGACTGGGTGAGCCATTATGAGGAGCCGGACTATTACTCCTGGGCCATCGAGCTGAAGGAACTGGGCCAGCCCATCGGCTCCATCACCGCGGTGAAGGTCAATGACCGGGCGGAGCTGGTGGAGGTGGGCTACTGCATCGGCAAGGCCTGGTGGAGACAGGGCATCACCAGCGAAGCCATGCAGGCGGTGATGGACTTCTTCTTTGACCAGGTGGGCGCAAACCGGGTGGAGGCCAGACATGATCCGAACAACCCCGGCTCCGGCGCGGTGATGCGCAAGTGCGGTATGAAGTACGAGGGAACCCACCGCCAGTCCGACCGGAACAACCAGGGAATTGTGGATACGGCCTGGTATGCCCTTCTGGCGGAGGAACGGAAGAAGGATTGAAGGAAAGAGGCGGCTTGTCCGCCCAATACCATTAAGTTAATCTAGCACATACCCCTATGCTACAGAAGACGTAGCATAGGGGTATTTTTTCTTAATAATTTCAAAGAAAGCACTTGACA
>JBGVDK010000025.1:0-3932 GCA_045119355.1 Faecousia sp. | reverse complement strand
CTGCAGCGCCTTGTTGGGATGGTTCCCGGCTTCCAGCTGGAACCGGACGCTGTTCAGGGTGGACTTGGTATTCTTCGACGCAGCCAGATACGCGTCCCCGGTGACGGTGCACCGGAAGGACACCACGCCCATTTCGTGGTGCATATTTTTATACTGGGCCTGAAGGGCCTTTTTCTGTTCCTGATTCATGCTGTCTTCTCCTCGCTTTTCCTGGCGATCACGAACCAGGTGGTTCCGTGGCTCCCGTCGTCCAGCAGGTGGTCCGCACATTTTACGATCTCAAAGCCGCATTTCCGGAGCAGCCCGCAGATCACCGCAGGGTCGTGGATGGTCTCCCGGATGTTCTCCTCGAAGCGGAAATCACCGTTCTCGAAGACCCGGATCTTCAGATTCACCTGCTTCTCCCCGGGACGGGTCATCTGGAACCAGACCCGGGTGGTGGCGTCGTAGTCCATCTCGAAGGGCTCGCTGGTGGAGACCTCGTGCTCGTTGAGGATGTCGAAGATGAAGTAGCCGCCCGGAGCGGTGTAGGCGTAGACATTGCAGAAGATTTTCTCCACATCCTCGAGGCTCCCGATGTGGTTCAGGGCGTCGCCGGTGCAGGTGACGAGGTCGAACTGCTCCTTCGGGCGGTAGGTGATCATATCCGCCACATCGTAATGGATCTCCGGACTGCCCTGCCGGGCGATGTCGATCATACCGGAGGAAAAGTCCATGCCGGAGGCCCGGATCCCGCTCCGGTGCAGGATCTCGCAGAGAACGCCCGTGCCGCAGGCCAGGTCCATGCTGGTCCTAGGCTTCACGCTGTGTTGGTCCAGCCATTGGAGCAGCTGCTCGCCGAAGATCTCCGGGTAGTAGTTCCAGCCAAATTCATTGTATACCTTACAGAACAGGTCGCTGTACATGGTCATTCCTCGCAATCTTTTTTGCTTGCTTCATTATAGCACATGCGGTCCCGGATTTACAGGACTATCTTCCAACTTTCTTCCATCTTAGGGATAGCTTTGCCGCCTGTCCGGTGTTATACTGGACACAGAAAAACCGCCGGGAGGAACCGCCATGAAAATCACCACACTGATCGAAAACACCGCCTGCCGGGAGGGCCTGGTCTGCGAGCACGGCCTGAGCCTGTACATTGAGACCGGGAGTAAGCGCATCCTCTTCGACGCCGGACAGACGGGTGCTTTCGGGGATAACGCCGAAAAGCTGGGCATCGACCTGAGCCGGGTGGACCTGGCGGTGCTGTCCCACGGGCACTACGACCACGGCGGCGGGCTGAAGCGCTTCCTGGAGCTGAACGCCGCCGCTCCGGTTTACATAAACCAGAGTGCATTTTCCCAATGCTACAACGGCCCGGAGAAGTACATCGGCCTGGACCCTTCCCTCCGGGAATCGGACCGATTGGTCTTCGTGGAGGACCAGATGGAACTGGGCGAAGGGCTCACCCTCCTCTCCTGCAATGACCGCCCCAAAGTCGTCCCGGTGAATCCCTTCGGCCTGAATATCCGGGAGAATGGCGTAACCTGGCCGGACGATTTCCGGCATGAGCAATACCTGCTGATCCGGGAGAATGGAAAGACCGTCTGCATCAGCGGATGCTCCCACAAGGGGATTTTGAACATCGTGGACTGGCTCCGGCCGGATGTGCTGGTGGGCGGATTCCACTTCATGAAGCTGGACCCGGCAGTGGATGGGGACGCCCTCCGTGCCGCGGCGGGAAGGCTGCTGTCCTATCCGACCCGATACTACACCGGCCACTGCACCGGCGAGGCCCAGTTCGCCTTCCTGAAGGAGCGGATGGGGGATCGCCTGCAAAGCATCTCCACCGGGTCCGTGATTGAGCTCTGATGCCCCCATTTTTTCTCGGACCGCTTGTATTTTGAGGCCGGGAACGCTATAATAAAAGAAATTTCTCATCTCATGGAGAGGATCATATGGTGCGTAACAATCGGGATTGGGACGACCTGGGCCGGAGCGTTCAGGACATCATCGACCGGGCCGTCAATTCCCATGATTATCAACAACTGAATGAGACCATCCGCCAGGTGGTGGATGTAGCCATGGACTTGGGCGGCGAAGCGCTGCGCAAGGTGAAGGACGCTTCCGCCCGGCCCTCAGAAAACTATGACCAGCCCCAGCAGCCCTTCTGGCAGGAAAAGACTCCCGCCCTCTACGGCAAGACCAGCGGGCACACCGCCTCCGGCGTGCTGAAGATCGTCGGCGGCGGACTGCTCTCCTGCGTCACCCTGGCGCTGACCATCGTGCTGATGGGCAGCAACCTGTGGTACGGCTGGCCGCTGATCACACCGGAGGTGGTGGTGATGCTCCTGGGCTTCGGCGGCTCGGCGGGACTGCTGTGCAGCGGCATCCGGACCCTGAGCCGTCTGGGCCGGTTCAAGACCTACCGGAAAATGCTGGGCCAGAAGACCCACATTGCCCTGGAAAAGCTGTCCCGGGCCGTGGGCAAGAGCGTGGACTTCGTCCGCCGGGAGGTCCGGTGGATGACCCGGAGGGGGCTGTTCCTGGAGGGCCATCTGGACAACGAGCAGACCGAGCTGATCACCAGCGACGAGACCTTCCGCCACTACGAACAAAGCCGGCTCCAAATGGAGGAGCGGAAGCGTCTCGAGGCCGCCGAAAAGGCCCAGAACGCTGCGAAGGCCAAACAGGCTGCTAAGCAAAAAAACGCGCCCGCCAAGCCGGAGCCCGAGGCTCCCGCCCGGGATCCCCGGGTGCAGGAGGTCCTGGATAAGGGCAACGCCTTCATCGCGGAGATCCGCCGGTGCAACGACGCCATCCCCGGGGAGGAGATCTCCGGCAAGATCGACCGGATGGAGACCATCGTCCGGAGGATCTTCCAGCGGGCGGAGGAGCATCCCGAGATCGTGCCCGACCTGAAAAAGCTGATGGACTACTACCTGCCCATGACCGTGAAGCTGCTGAATGCCTACGCGGACATGGACGCCCAGCCCGCCCAGGGCGAGACCATCCAGAATTCCAAGCGGGAGATCGAGGATGTGCTGGACACCCTGAACGCGGCCTTTGAAAAGCTGCTGGACGAGCTGTTCAAGGACACCGCCATGGACGTTTCCAGCGACATCTCCGTGCTGACCACCCTGCTTGCCCAGGAGGGCCTGACGGAGGACGAATTGGACAAGCTGAAAAAAGAAACACAGGGATCATAATTCCCCACATTATAATACAGGAGAATGACTATGGACGCTGAATTCAATGAAATCACCGAAATGCCCAGCCTGACCCTGGAACCCGATCTGGAAGAGGCTCCGGTCCTCACCGTGGCCGAGGACACCGCCGTTGTCCAGCCCCAGGTTTCCGAGCCCGTGCTCACCGCACAGGAAAAGAAGATGATCGCCGATTTCGCCGCCAAGATCGACGTGGAGAACACCGCCCAGATCCTTCAGTACGGCGCGGGCACCCAGAAGAAGATGGCGGATTTCTCCGACGCGGCTCTTGCCAACGTCCGGACCCAGGACCTGGGCGAGGTGGGCGACCTGATCGCCGACGTGGTGGGCGAGCTGCGGGGCTTCGACGCCGAGGAGAAGAAGGGCATCTTCGGCTTCTTCAAGAAGCAGGCCGCCGATTTGGAAAATATGAAGAACAAGTACGCCAAGGCCGAGGTCAACGTGGAGAAGATCGGTCAGGCGCTGCAGCAGCACCAGGTTCGGCTTCTGAAGGACTCCGCTGTGCTGGATAAGATGTACGATCAGAATCTGGCCTATTTCAAGGAACTGACCATGTACATCATGGCCGGCAAACAGAAGCTTCAGGAGGTCCGCACCGGCAAGCTGGCGGAGCTTCAGGCCCGTGCCCAGGCCTCCGGCCTTGCCGAGGATGCCCAGGCTGCAAGAGATCTGGCGGACAAGTGCGACCGGTTCGAGAAGAAGATCCATGACCTTGAGCTCACCCGCATG
>JBGVDK010000024.1:0-6518 GCA_045119355.1 Faecousia sp. | reverse complement strand
CCGCCATTCAGGGCAGAACCTTGCAGGAGAGCGGACTGAATACTTGCCGGGGCTTTGTGGGCATCGCCTCGGACCTGGTCACCAGTGACCGGAAGTACCGGGGGATCGTGGAGAACCTGCTGGGCCGGACGGTGATCGCGGAGAATATTGACTGCGCCATCACCATGGCGAAGCAGTACCGGAACCGGTTCAAGATCGTCACATTGGACGGTCAGGTTATGAACCCCGGCGGCTCCATGACCGGCGGTTCCGTGAACAAGGAAGCGGGTATCCTCTCCCGGGCCAACGAGCTGGAAAAGCTCAGCGCCCAGGAGCAGAAGCTCACCCAGAAGAAGCAGGCAAGGGAAGCAGAGCTCCGGGAGGCCCAGCGGCTGGCCCAGGAGACGGAATATCAGATCGCCACGGCCAGGGACCAGCTCCGGGGGGCCGAGGACCAGGTCCTCCGGCTTCAGGGCCAGGAGAAGCAGTATGAGATTCTCCTGCAGGCGGTGGAGGACGCCGCCGAATCCTCCCGCCGGGAGCAGGAGTCCATCCGCGCCCGGCTGGACACCGACCGCCAGCGTCTGGCGGGACAGAACGCCAAGATCGAGGTTTTCCGCCTGCAATTGGCGGAAACTACCGCCACCCTGGAATCTTTGGAGGGTCAGGAATCCGAGGCGGCAAAGGAAACGAATGACCTGACCGAGCAGATGACCCAGCTGAAGACCGACATGGCCGCCCTGGAAGCGGAGCGGAATACGGCCCTGGCCCACATCGAGGACCTGAAGCAGCTCTCCGCGGCATTGGAAGGAGACCGGCTTCAGAAGCTGTCTGTGGTGGAGGCCATGAACGCCGACACCCTCCGCCTGGAAGGGGAAATCGACGCCCTCCGGGAAAAGCAGGAGCAGAACCGCCGGGAGGCCGACAAAGCCAAGGTCAGGCTCAGCGAGGTCCTTCAGACCCGGGCCAACACCGAGGCCGCCAAGACCAAGGCCGAGCGGGAGAGCCAGGAGAAGAGCAAGGACATCCTGACCATGGAGCGGGCCTGCGCCGCGTTGGAGCAGAAGAAGCTCTCCGCCCAGATGGAGGAGCGGCAGATCATCGACCGGCTCTGGGACAACTACGGGCTGACCCCCGGCACGGCTCCCGCCAAGCGGGGACAGATCGAGTCCGTCGCCGCCGGAAACCGGCGGATCGCGGAGCTGAAGCGGAAGATCGCGGCTCTGGGCACCCCCAACCTGGGCGCCATCGAGGAATACGCCCGGGTCAACGAGCGGTACACCTACCTCGCCGAACAGCGGGACGACGTGCTGACCTCCAAGCGGGAGCTGGAATCCATCATCCGCAGCATCACCACCGAGATGACCTCCATCTTTGTGGAGGAGTTCGGAAAGATCGACCACTATTTCGGGCAGACTTTTGAAGAAATGTTCGGCGGCGGCCGGGGACAGCTGATCCTGGAGGATCCGGAGAACCCCCTGACCTGCGGCATCGAGATCCGGGTCCAGCCCCCCGGAAAGCAGGTCAAGACCATCACCCTCCTCTCCGGCGGCGAGAAGGCCTTCGTGGCTACGGCACTGTATTTCGCCATTCTGAAGGTCCGGCCCACGCCCTTCTGCATTCTCGACGAGATCGACGCGGCGCTGGACGACCGGAACGTGGAGCGGTTTGCCAGCTACCTGCACAATTTGAGCAAGAAGACCCAGTTCATCGTCATCACCCACCGGCGCGGCACCATGGCGGCCAGCGATGTCCTCTACGGCGTCACCATGCAGGAGCAGGGCGTCAGCAAGCTCCTCCGGCTGGATCTGAACCAGATGACGGAGTTCCTGGGAATCACGGAATAAGTTGAAAATTGAAAGTTGAAAGTGGAAAGTTATTTTTGCTTCAACTGTTCTGTTTTTCGCAATTTTCAACTTTCAACTTTCCACTTTCAACTACGACGAAGGAGTAAATTATGGGATTTTTTGATAAGATCAAGGAAGGCCTGACCAAAACCAGAAAGGCCATTGCCAGCACCCTGGGCAGTGTGTTCTCCGGCTTTACCGAGATCGACGACGATTTTTATGACGAGCTGGAGGAGTGCCTGATCCTGGCGGACCTGGGCGTGAACACCTCCACCAAGGCCGTGGAGCGGCTGCGCAAGGAGGTCCGGGCCCAGAGCCTGACCACCGCCGAGGAGGCCCGTGAGGCGCTGAAGCAGATCCTCACCGAGATGCTTTCCGTGGGCGAGACGGAGCTGAACCTCAGTACCAAGCCCAGCGTGATCCTGGTCATCGGCGTCAACGGCGTGGGCAAGACCACCACCATCGGCAAGATCGCCACCCGGCTGGTGAATGAAGGCAAGAAGGTCACTCTGGTGGCCGGTGACACCTTCCGTGCCGCCGCTGCCGATCAGCTTGAGATCTGGGCTGGACGGTCCGGCGCAGCCATCGTCCGGCAGCATGAGGGGGCGGATCCCGCCTCCGTGGTCTTCGACGGCATCCAGTCTGCCAAGGCCAAGGGCAGTGATGTGATCATCATCGACACCGCCGGACGGCTGCACAACAAGACCAACCTGATGAACGAGCTGAACAAGATCAGCCGGATCGTGAACCGGGAGCTGCCCGACGCGGCCAAGGAGGTCCTGCTGGTGCTGGACGGCACCACCGGCCAGAACGGCCTGATCCAGGCCAAGCAGTTCAAGGAGATCGCGGGCGTCACTTCCATCGCCCTGACCAAGCTGGACGGCACCGCCAAGGGCGGCATCGTCATCGCGGTGGCTGACGAGCTGCAGATCCCTGTGAAGTTCATCGGCGTGGGCGAGAAGGCCGACGACCTGATGCCCTTCGAGGCCAAGCCCTTCGTGGACGCGCTGCTGCAGGAGGTTTAAACATGAAAGTAGTTCTCGCGAGCAAGAATCCCCACAAGCTGGTGGAGATCGACGCCATCACCAAGAAGCTGGGCATCGAGCTGGTGCTTCAGAGCGAGCTGGGAATCGACATCGATGTGGAAGAGACCGGCACCACCTTCGAGGAGAATTCCTTCCTGAAGGCGGACGCGGTGATGAAGGCCTCCGGCCTGCCCGCCCTGGCGGACGATTCCGGCATTGCCGTGGACGCCCTGAACGGCGAGCCTGGCGTGTATTCCGCCCGCTACGGCGGCGACCCCGCCATGACCGACCACGACCGGCTGGTGCTGCTGCTGAAGAACGCGGAGCAGATCCCCGACGGCCAGCGTCAGGCCCAGTTCGTCTGCGTCATCACCATGGTGACCCCCGAGGGTCAGGTGATCCAGGCCCGTGGCGAGATCCACGGCGAGCTCCTCCGGGAGGAGCGGGGTGAAAACGGCTTCGGCTATGACCCCATTTTCTACTATCCCCCTGCGGGGATGACCACGGCGGAGATGCCTGCGGAAGAGAAGAACCAGGTGTCCCACCGGGCCAACGCCCTGAAGGCTTTTTATGAAAAAATGAAGGAGGCAGGATATGCTGACAAGTAAGGAACGGGCGGAGCTCCGCGCGAAAGCAAATTCTCTGGAAACGACTCTGATCGTTGGCAAGGGCGGCGTGAGCGAGGCCCTGATCGCCGACGTGGAAATTCAGCTGGACAACCGGGAGCTGGTGAAGGGCAAGGTGCTGGAAACCTCTCTGATGAGCCCCCGGGAGGCGTCCGACGCCATCTGCGAAGCCACCGGTGCCGACGGCGTTGCGGTGGTGGGCAACAAGTTCGTGATCTACCGCTTCAGCGAGAAGCTCCAGGCGGAGCGGAACCAGGTTGGCCGTGCCAAGCGGAAGGAGACTCCCGTGAGTAAGTCCAACCCCGTCCGCAAGGGCGCCAAGGCCCGCCGGATGGTGGCCAAGGCCGAGCGGGAGCGCCGGAACGAATACTTCCGCCAGCAGGCCATCGACCGGGCCATTGAGCGGGAGCGGGAGAAGCAGTTCCGCAACAACGAAGAATAATCTGTAAAATGCTGAGTGCAGAGTGCTGAATGCAGAATGATGGGACTAGGGAGGATATGCTATGAAATCGACCGATGCGGGGTATATCAATCAGAATCATCAAAAGAATCTCGGCTATGCAGGTGTGTCGGATACACACTATAATCAGCGCTTCTTCCAGATGGAATGTCTGGAATGCGGGCACAAATATTATGCAAATGGCTGTGACGTTTGGCTCAGAAAATGTCCGGCGTGTCAGGCACAAATCAAAAAGAACGTAAAACCACGGGCCAAAACATCCCGGGTCATATCCGATAAGCTGAGATATCAGGTATTGAAAAGGGATTGCTTCAAATGCTGTGCCTGTGGCGCTTCCCCCGCGAAGGATGCTTCGGTGGAGCTGCATATTGACCATATCGTACCGTGGTCAAAGGGCGGAGAAACCACGCTGGACAATCTGCAAACGCTGTGTTCCAGATGCAATCTAGGAAAAGGGGATTCCGATTAACAGAGCGACAATACTGTATTGCATTTTGCGATTGACTTTTCGGAAGGGGTATTATCATGGAACGGATCGGAATTTATGGCGGTACCTTTAATCCGCCCCACATCGGCCATATGCGGGCAGCGGCCCATGCCATCGAGATGCTGAAGCTGGATCGGCTCCTGCTGATCCCCAACGGCTCTGCGCCCCACAAAACGGTTGCGGAGGGAGCAAGTCCCCGGCAGCGGCTGGAAATGCTCCAAATCTCTGCCCGGGGAATGAAGAAGGCCCAGGTCTCCTCCATCGAGCTGGACCGGGAGGGGATGAGCTACACCGCCGACACCATCGCTCAGATTCGGGCGGAGTATCCGGAAGCGGAGCTGGTTCTGCTGATGGGCACGGATATGTTCCTGTCCTTCCTCACCTGGTATCATCCGGAGCGGATTCTGGAAAACGCTTCTCTCGCCGTGTTCTACCGGGGGGAGAAGAACGAGCAGGCAGCCATCGCCGAGCACAAGGCGAAGATGGAGGCCATGGGCGCGAAGATCACCCTGGTCGCCAATCCGGTGACCGCCATCTCCTCCACGGACCTGCGGCGGATGCTGGTGTTCCGGTGCGCGGATCCCTTCCTCTGTCCCGGGGTGGGGGAGTACATCCGGGAGAACGGCCTGTACGACACCGGGAAGGACTACCGGAACTTGTCCATGGAAGCGTTGGAAGAGGAGGTCGTGGCCCTGCTGAAGCCCAGCCGGGTGGCCCATGTGCTGGGCTGCCGGGACGCGGCGGTGGAGCTGGCGAAGCGGTACGGCGCGGACGTCACCGACGCCGCCCGGGCGGGGCTGCTCCACGACATCACCAAAGCCATCGACGGCCCCCTGCAATTGACTTTGTGTGACGAATATGGTATATTGTTGAATAAATTTTCCCAGGAAAATCCCAAAACCCTCCATGCCCTCACCGGTTCTTTGGTTGCGGATCGGATTTTTGGGGAAAATGAAGCTGTGGTGACGGCCATCCGCTACCACACCACCGGCCGGCCTGACATGGGCCTGCTGGAAAAGATTATCTACATTGCCGACTACATCGAGGCCAACCGGGATTTCCCCGGGGTGGAGGAGATGCGGGAAGCGGCGCACCGGGACCTGGATCAGGCGCTGCTGATGGGCCTGGAAAGCGCCATGGCCCATGTGCGCCGTCAGGGTCAGGAGCTGGCCCAGGCCACCGGCGATGCGGTGAAATTCCTCCGGGAGCAGGGCGTGAAGCTCCCCACTGAAATTTGATTTTTCCCCGGAAATACGGACCGGGTTAGAAAGGAAGATATTATGTTAACTGCTAAAGAGGTGGCATACGAGACCACCAAAGCACTGGACGAAAAGAAGGGTGTGGGCATCAAGCTGCTGAAGATCGACAAGGTGTCGAGCCTGGCCGACTACTTCATCATCTGCACCGGCACTTCCAGCACCCACGTCAAGACCCTCTGCGACTACGCGGAGTACACCCTGGAGAACCTGGGCGAGACCATGCTGGGCCGGGAAGGCCACCGGGGCAACACCTGGGAGCTGCTGGACTTCGGCAGCGTGGTGGTCCATGTGTTCACCGACGAAGCCCGGAAGTTCTATGATTTGGAGCGGCTGTGGGCCGACGCTGAGTTCGTGGACCTGAGCGAAGTCATTCCCGAGATGGACAAAGACTAATTTTAGTGCTGAGTGCACAGTGCAAAGTGCAGAGTGAAAAAACTCAGCACTCAGCACTGAGAATTCAGCACTGACACATGAGGTGTTTTTAAATGAACTACGATTTTTCTGCCATTGAAGCAAAGTGGCACAAATACTGGGAGGAGAACGACACCTTCCACACCGATGTGTGGGATTTCTCCAAGCCCAAGTATTATGTGCTGGATATGTTCCCTTACCCCTCCGGCGTGGGTCTGCACGCGGGCCATCCCGAGGGCTACACTGCCACCGACATCATGTCCCGGATGAAGCGGATGCAGGGCTACAACGTGCTGCATCCCATGGGCTATGACTCCTTTGGTCTGCCCGCCGAGCAGTACGCCGTCTCCACCGGCAATCACCCCAACGGCTTCACCCAGGAGAACATCAAGACCTTCTCCGGCCAGCTGAAGGAGCTGGGCTT
>JBGVDK010000023.1:0-8468 GCA_045119355.1 Faecousia sp. | reverse complement strand
ACAGACTGTAGCCAGGACGGTGTTCACGGTGAAGAAATGGAGTCCTCTGCCCCGTTTTTCGGGGACGGAGGTCTTTTTCTCGTGGTGGAGGGCGACGCCCCGGGTATAGAGGACGAAGAAAAGAGCTGCGCCCCAGAGGCAGGTGTGGAACAGCTCTTCCCCGTCGAAATCCGGGAGCTGGTCAAGAAGACCCTCGAAGGCGGCGTCGGAGGACATGAGCAGGGGAATCATAACTGCCAGCACGGGAACGGCGATGGCAAGACCCACAAGAATCGCGCCGGTGCGGCGGCTGGTTTCTCCGCCGGTGCGGAAGAAGGCGGCGACGCCCCGGGTGGAGGGGGAGAGCTTGCCGAAGCCGAAGGTGAACAGGGCGCGGGGAGCGTCCAGCAGGGAACGGATGCCTCCGGGATGGCGGCGGTTCTGCGCCGTCATAAGACAGAAGGCCAGGTTCACACCGGTGAGCAGGAAGCAGAACAGGACGAACTTCACGAATCCGTCTTCGGAATAGCCGAAGGCCGCGGCGATGACGAGGCACAGGACCAGAATGGAACGGGTATACCAATTGCCCTTATGGCCCGAGGAGGCAAGATACCACCAGGAGCAGGCGATGGAGGCGATGGCCGCGATGGCGAAGCCCAGCCGGAAGCCGCCCGCCCAGATGAAATTCACCATCGCCAGGGAAGTCAGGAGGATGAGCACGCAGAAGGTCATCTCCCGACTGCCGGTGGGGTAGGGCTGGGGCGGGGCCGGCGGCGCGTAGGGGGGAGGAGGCGTGATGGGCGCCGGTTGGGGCTGTTCGGGGGTGATGGGGGTATGTTCTTCCATGGGGAGCCTCCTTTCAGGTATCGATGCGGAAGAAATAAAGGGTGCTGGTGTCGCTGTCATAGACGGCGGCGGTGAAATTCCAGGAATGCCGGGAGAATAGGTCCGAATCGTCGGCAGGGTCGGTGCTCTGGTAATGGCGGTCGGCGAAGAACCAACAGCCATTTTCAATCCGGGGGAGGAGCGAATGGCCGTGCTCGTCGGTGATGGAATGGTAGAGCATTTGCTCTAAGGTTTCGGACAGGGGCAGGGGATGCCAGTTGGAGCTTTCCGGGACCCGGAGGTCCGGGATGACGATCTGAAGGATGGTCTCGCCGTCGCCGTGGAAGCCGCCGTGGGTGTCGGTGCTGTAGACCAGGGTTCCGGCGGAAAGGTCCACGCCAAGCTCGGCGGAGGCCTCCGCCAGCGGATCTGCGGGAGCGCAGGCGGTGAAAAGCAGGATGAGGCAGAGCAGGAGGGCGAGGTGTTTCATGGCGGTTCCTTTCTTTGGGGGATGCAGGTTGACGGGGGATTTTCCTTTCTTGTTTCGGCACGAAAGGAACCGAAAGAAGCCGACTTAAGGGAAAAGGTCGGCTTCGCCTCTATTCTCCCTTAAGAATCCCTCTTGCCGTTTAAGGGGTTGAGGTGGTCGGCGGCTGGGGCGGTTCTGTTTAGCGGCTCAATTACTGATTGACTTTTTAGTCTGTGATCGAATTCCATACGTAGAGCGGAAGCTAGCGACCAATCGGGCGGTTTAACTCGACTGCCAACGAGCACAATGTAGCAGGCTCGAGGTGCCCGCGGGGGCTCCCCGCTCACCGCCGTTTCCAGGGGTCGTCGTCTTCTACGTATTCGAAGAGGTCGCCGGGCTGGCACTTCAGCTCCCGGCAGATGGCGTCCATGGTGGACATCCGGACCGCTTTCGCTTTGCCGGTCTTCAGGATGGAAAGGTTGGCGGGGGTCATGCCGATGCGCTGGGCCAGCTCCGCGGAGCTCATCTTCCGCTTGGCCAGCATCATGTCCAGATTGATGATAATTGCCATGGCGCGCCTCCTTAAATGGTCAGGTCGTTCTCTTCCCGGATGGAGACGGCGGCTTTCATCACCTGGCAGACCACGTTGACCACCAGACAGAGGAAGCCCATGATGACCACCAGGAAGATCATCGGGGGATAATACAGCGAGGGCGCGACGCAGAAAAGACTGACCAGGGCGCAGCACCGGCGGACCCAGCGGATCCGGGCCACATTCTCGGAAGTGAAGACCTGATTGTTCAGGATGTTGCCCAGCAGCCGGTCCAGATGCCACAGGGCGACCAGGGCCGCGGCGGCACAGAAATAAAAGGCTCCGGTAATGGAGAGCTGCTCATTCTCGCTCAAGTAGCGGTAGCGGCAGTAGAATTCCAGGATCCTGGGCTCGAGAAACAGCAGGGCGACGATCCCGGCGAAAACAATGCGGTTGACATAAAACGTAAAACGGGTGGATTTGCTTTGGTTCATGTGGACGCACCTCCTTGGTTGTTGTTATCATACTTGATTTATTATCGAATGTCAATAAGGAATTATCAAATTTCGAGTCCGGAGGGCGTGAAAAAGCCCGGAAGGCTCAAGCCTTCCGGGCGGGTATGCGGTTTGGGGATCAGCCGTTCAGGATCTGGTCCTTGCGGGTGAGGATGTCGTCGGAGAGAATTGCCGCGTTGACGTTCTCGAAGCCCAGACGGGTGATGGTGTCGGCGAAACGCTCGCCGGGGAGGCCGTTCTCCTTGTAGAACAGGATGGTCTTCTCCACGGTGTTCAGGACCTCTTCCTCGCTGGTGAAGAGCTTGGTCAGAGGAGTGCCCTGGCCCACCTTCTTGCCCCAGCGGCCGCCGATGCAGATCTTCCATGCCTGCTTGCCCTGGCCGAAGACGCCGAAGGGGCACTTGCCGGCGCAGCGGCCGCAGTTGTTGCAGACGGTGGTGTCGATGACCACCTTGCCGTCCACCACGGAGGCGGCCTTCATGGGGCAGCCCTCGGAGATCTTGCACTTTTTGCAGCCCTTGCACTTGTCCAGGTCCACCTCGGCGATTCGCTGGCCGATGACGCCCAGATCGTTCAGGTCGGGCTTGACGCAGTTGTTGGGGCAGCCGCCGGTGGCGATCTTGAACTTGTGGGGCAGAGCCACGGAACGGTAGCCCAGGTAGAAGCGCTCGTGGATCTTCCCGGACAGGCCGAAGGTGTCATAGAGGCCGTACTGGCAGGTGGTGCCCTTGCAGGAGACCACGGGACGGACCTTGGCGCCGGTGCCGCCGGTTGCTAGGTCGGCTTCCGCCAGGAATGCCTGGAACTCAGGGATCTTGTCGTAGGGGATGCCGGGGAGCTCCACGGTCATACGGGAGGTGAAGGAGACCTCGCCATTGCCGAACTTCTCGGCGGCCTCGGCGATGACCTTTGCCTGGGCGGCGGTGATCTTGCCGTTGGTGGTGATGATACGGGCGTTGAAATTGTCAGTGCCCTTGTTGTTCAGGAAGCCCTGACCCTTGACCCGCTTGATGTCGTCGGGATGGATGGTGCAAGCCATGATGATCTCTCCTTATTCTTCTAAGTATGAATGGGTATCGGAATTGACAATAAACTTTTTAACAAGTATAATTCTATCATTGAAACAGAGGGATGTAAAATAGAAATCCCTGAAATTTTATATTGGATTTTTCAATAGGAACGGAGGGTGCGGTATGGCGACACTGAAACAGCTGAAGATCTTCCTGGCGGTGGCGGAGAGCCTGCAGATGAGTGAGGCGGCGAGGTGTCTGTACATCTCCCAGCCCACGGTGAGCCAGACCATTTCGGAGCTGGAGCGGGAATTTGACACGGTTCTGTTCCACCGGGAGCCGAAATATCTCCGGCTGACCCCCGCCGGAAAGCGGCTGGCGGAGCAGGCGAGGCTGATGGAGGAGGGCTACGCCAGGTTGGAGAGCGCCATGCGGGAGGAGCCGCAGAAACGGACGCTCCGGATCGGCGCGACACTGACCATCGGTAACACCATGATCGCCCAGGTGATCCGGAATTTGAAAACCGAATACCCGGACATCAGCCCGGTGGTGTATGTGGAAAACACCCGGAACCTGGAGGAGAAGATCCTCCACAACCAGGTGGACATCGCCCTGATCGAGGGCGTGGTGGTCAGCGACAAAATCGCGAAGCTCCCGCTGGTGGAGGACACCCTGGAGCTGATCTGCGCGAAAGACCATCCCTTCTGGGGACGGGACGAGATCCGGGCCGAGGAGCTTCGGGGACAGGACTTCATCCTCCGGGAGCAGGGAAGCGGCACCAGAAGCCTCTTTGAGAACTATATGCACACAGCCAGCGTGCCGCTGAACGTGGTGGGGGAGTCGGCAAGTTCCACCGCCATCATCGAGATGGTGATCCAGAATCTGGGGGTCAGTGTGCTGTCCCGGCGGTGCGTGAAGCGGTATACCTCCGGGAGCTTGATCCACGCCTGCACCATCCGGGATATGCCCATGAACCGGTATTTTTACAT
This sequence comes from Faecousia sp., assembly GCA_045119355.1. GTDB lineage: Bacteria > Bacillota > Clostridia > Oscillospirales > Oscillospiraceae > Faecousia. The sequence goes on along the minus strand of JBGVDK010000023.1, from coordinate 4,149 downwards.
CTGCTACCACACGAACCGGCCGGTGACCAGTCAGATGACGGATTTTATCCGGGTGGCGAAGGAATCTATATAAAAAGTGCCGCCCAAAGTGGGCGGCACTTCGTGTATCGGAGCTTATTCGCCGAAGCCGTTGGGGTTCTGGGACTGCCAGCGCCAGGAATCCCGGCACATGTCCTGAAGGTTCTTCTCGGCCTTCCAGCCCAGCTTCTCCGCGCTCTTGGCGGGGTCGGCGTAGCAGGTGGCGATGTCGCCGGGACGGCGGTCCACGATCTGATAGGGAACGTCCACGCCGTTGGCCTCCACGAAGGCGTTGACCATGTCCAGCACGCTGTAGCCCACGCCGGTGCCCAGGTTGAAGACCTCGCAGCCGTGGTTGGAGGTGACGTACTTGACGGCGGCAACGTGGCCCTTTGCCAGGTCCACCACGTGGATGTAGTCCCGGACGCCGGTGCCGTCGGGGGTATCGTAGTCGTTGCCGAAGACGGACAGATGGTCCCGGCGGCCGATGGCCACCTGGGTGATGTAGGGCATCAGGTTGTTGGGGATGCCTCTGGGATCCTCACCGATCTGGCCGGAGATGTGGGCGCCGATGGGGTTGAAGTAGCGAAGGAGGACGATGGACCAATCCTTGTCCGCGTGGGCCATGCCGGAGAGGATCTGCTCGGTCATGTACTTGGTCCAGCCGTAGGGATTGGTGCAGTTGCCGGTGCGGCTGGTTTCCCGCAGGGGCATTTCGTTGTCGGCGGTGTAGACGGTAGCGGAGGAGGAGAAGATGATGTTCTTCATGCCCAGATCCGCCATGACCTTGGTCAGTACCAGGGTGGAGTTCAGGTTGTTGTCGTAGTATTTCCAGGGGATGGAGACGGACTCGCCCACGGCCTTCAGACCGGCGAAGTGAATGACGCAGCCGATCTCGTGCTCGGCGAAGATCCGGCGCAGCAGCGCCTCGTCCCGGACGTCGCCCTCGTAAAAGGCAAGGTCCTTGCCGGTGAGCGCTCTCACCCGGTCCAGGCTCTTGGGGTTGGAATTGCACAGATTGTCGATGACCACCACGCCGTAGCCTTCGTTCAGAAGCTCTACGCAGGTATGGGAGCCGATGTAGCCGGCGCCGCCGGTAACCAAAACGTTCATGGGAATGACCTCCTGTTATTGTCGGGAATACCCGAAGTTTTCTATCTACATTTTATCCCAGCGGGCTGGAAAATGCAATCACGGCGATGTGCAGGAACAAACATTTTTCTTGCTATTGTCTCGCATCGCGGATATAATGACGGTATCAAGAAATACATGGAGGTTCCCATGGAAAAGAGAAAACATATCCTTCTGCTGACCACCGGCGGCACCATTGCTTCCCTGCCGGGAGGCGAGGGGCTGGAGCCCCATCGCTCGGATGTGATGGAACGGCAGCTCAATCAGCTCAGAAGCTATTTTGATATTACCGTGGAGGATCTGATGTGCCTGGATTCCTCCAACATCCGGCCCACGGAATGGCAGCAGATCGCTGGGCGGGTTTTTGAGGTGCGCCTGGATTACGACGGCATCGTCATCTCCCATGGCACCGACACCATGGCCTACACCGCCTCGGCGCTGACCTGGATGCTGCCGGGAATCGACCGGCCGGTGGTGCTCACCGGTTCTCAGCTTCCCCTGGCGGATGTGCTCAGTGATGGGCCGGACAATCTGCGCACCGCCTTCGCCATGGCGGCGGCGGGGTATCCCGGCATCTATCTGGCCTTCGACCGGAAGGTGATGCTGGGCTGCCGGGCGGTGAAGGTACGTGCCAACGGGTTCTCTGCCTTTGAGAGCGTGAACGCCCATTACGCGGCGCAGGTGAGCAGCCTGGGTCTCGTCATCGACAAGAAGGCCCTGCCGCCTCAGATGGGCTTCCCCCAGTTCCTGCCCGCCGTCAGCGGGAACGTGTTCCTGCTGAAGCTGACCCCTGGGCTGGATCCCCGGATCTTTGATATGCTGGGGGATATGGGCTACAAGGGCATCGTCATCGAGGCCTTCGGTCTCGGCGGCGTGAATGTGCTGAACGAGGGCCTGGACGGCATTCAGAAGGCCCTGGACCGGGGGATCAGCGTGGTGGTGACCACCCAGTGTTTGTACGATTCCTCCGACCTGGGGGTGTATCAGGTGGGTAAGAAGCTCTTAGACCTGGGTGTGATCCAGGGACGGGATATGACGAGTGAAGCCGCCATGACGAAGCTCATGTGGGCTCTGGGGCAGGGAATGGGACCGAAGCAGATCGAGGCCCTGTTCCGGCGGAACCTGGCGGGAGAAATCACCGTATAAGTTGATAATTAAAAGTAGAAAGTGGATAGTTATGGTGTAGTTTTGGAAAAAACGAAATCACTTTCAACTTTCCATTTTCCACTTTCCACTTGAAAGGGGGAGGTTTTCATGGACCCTATTTATGTGACCGGCCATCGGAATCCGGACACGGATTCCATTGTGGCGGCGCTGAGCTACGCCGCCCTGCGCAACGCCATCGGCGACCGGGAATATGAGGCCGCTTGCCTCGGGCATATTTCCGACGAGACCATGCGGGTGCTGAACCGGTTTGGGTTCGCGCCGCCGAAGCGGATCTATGATGTGTATACTCAGATTCACGATTTGGACTATGAGACGCCGCCGGTGCTTTCCGCGGGCGTGACGGTGGGACGGGCGTGGACCATTTTGCAGAGCCAGAAGAATCTGTCCTCGGTGCCGGTGGCAAATGAGGACGGGACGCTGTACGGTATGCTGAGCTGGGACGATGTGGCAAGCTTCAACATGGGGCTGGTGTCCAGCGCCTATTTGCGGCCGGTGCCGGTGTTCAATCTGCTGTCGGTGCTGGAAGGCAAGTTCCTCAACGACGTGGGCAGCGGCAGCGACATGATCTCCGGCGAGGTGACCATCGCCCTGCCCCAGAGCCGGGAGAACCTGCTGTTCCACAAGCGGGATTCCATCGTCCTCTGCGGCGATCAGCCGGACATGATCCGCCGGGCGCTGGAATGGAAGGTGAACTGCCTGATCATCTGTCAGGCGGAGGTGAGCCAGGAGCTGCTGAACGCCGACAGTGAGACCAGCATCATCGTAACGCCCTATGACGCTTACCGGGCGCTGCGGCTGATTTTCCAGTCCGCGCCGGTGGGACGGGTATGCCGGACCAAGAATCTGACTTGCTTCCATTTGGAGGACCGGGTGGACGATGTGCGGGAGCTGGTGCTGAAAAAGCAGGAGCACTGCTATCCCATCCTGGACAGCGAGGAGAAGGTTGTGGGCATCCTCACCCGGCAGCATCTGCTGCGGCCAAGACGGAAACGGGTGGTTCTGGTGGACCACAACGAGGCGGCCCAGTCGGTCCCCGGGTTGGAGGAGGCGGAGATTTTGGAGATCATCGACCACCACCGGCTGGGCGATTTGCAGACCAGCTATCCCATTTATGTGCGGAACGAGCCGGTGGGCTCCACCAACACCATCATCGCCGGAATGTTCCAGGAGCGGGGCCTGATGCCCAGCGAGGGGATGGCGGGGATGATGGCGGCGGCCATCGTCGCGGACACGGTGATGTTCAAGTCCCCCACCTGCACCGAGCGGGATAAGAAGATGGCGGAGCGGATGGCCCGGATCGCCAACGTGTCGCTGGAAGAGCTGGGGCGGGAGATCTTCTCCTCCACCACGGAGAACAAGACCATTCCGGAGCTGCTCCGGTCCGACTACAAGGAATTCCACATTGCCGGGTACGACCTGGCGGTGGCCCAGATCACCTGCGTGGACAGCGCCGGGATGCTGGAGCGGAAGGGGGAATTCCTGGAAGAGATGCAGAGAATCGCCGGGGAGAAGCGGTTTGCGATGGTGCTGCTGATGATCACGGACGTGCTGATGGAGGGCACCCATCTGCTCTATGTGGGCGACGACGAGACCATCCGGCAGGCGTTCTCCGCCGCGCCGAAGGACAATTATGTGTTCCTCAGCCGGATCATGAGCCGGAAGAAGCAGATCATTCCCAGTTTGTCCGCCCTGTGGGGTTAAGAGAATACGAAGCCCGCTCCGGGAAACCGGAGCGGGCATTTTGCGCGGTGGGGTGACGAATTTTAATTTGATCGTAGGGACCGGCCTCCCGGACGGTCCGTTCGGTAAAATTAGGCCTCGATGGGTTAATTT
>JBGVDK010000022.1:0-22321 GCA_045119355.1 Faecousia sp. | reverse complement strand
CGGTCCCTACATTTTCTACATATTTGACGCAAGAAAACCCTCCGGTTTAACCGGAGGGCATTTTACGTTATGGGAGGATCCGCTTGCAGCTGTCCCGCTCCACGATCCGGTGGGGGACAATGATCCGGGTGGTCATCAGATTGGGATTTTCCGCGTGATTGATGATCTGATCCGCGGCCTCCTGGCCCAGACGGAAGGAGTTGATGTCCACAACCGTCAGCTGGGGGGAGGTGAGCTGGGCGTAGAGGGAGTTGTTGAAGGCGATGATGGAAACGTCGTCGGGGATGGAGAGCTTCATCCGGGCGCAGGTCCGCTCCAGGGCCAGAGCCAGCACGTCGTCGCTGACCACAAAGGCGGTGGGCCGGTCCGGAAGCGCCAGCATTTCCAGCAGCTCCTGGCTGTCGTTCATGGTATAGCCGTCCATCTCCGCGCAGTATTCCGGCCGGTAGCTTAAGCCGTGGAGCAGCAGAGACACCTGATACCCCGCCCGGCGGTCGGAGGCGTAGAGATTGTCGCTGCGGCTGCCAATGTAGCCGATGCGCCGGTGGCCTAAATTATAAAGGTAGTCGGCTGCCTCCCGGCCGGCCATCAGATTGTCGTTGTCGATGCAGATGGTCTCGTTTGCCAGCTCGCTGGGCTTGCCGATGACCACATACAGCAATCCTGCGTCGCAGAGGTAGTCCACAATGATGTCGTCGGTCCGGGCATAGAGCATGATGAAGCCATCCACGCTGCCGCTGCGGTGGAGGGCCTGGACGGAGGAGAGGATCTCCTCGTAATCCTTGCCGGTGACCACGGTGCTGGCAACCTGGCGCTGGTTGCAGACCTGGCTGATGCCCCGGATGGCCTTGAGATAGAAGGTATTTTCATAGTTCTCCGGGTCCGAGGGCGGCAGGACGATGCCGATGTTCCGGATGGAGGGGACGGCGGGGGCTTCGGCGGCGGTGGGCAGCTCGTACCCAAGCTCCGCGATGGCCCGCTGGACCCGTTCCCGGGTCTCGGGGCTGATGGCGGGGTTGTTGTTGCACACCCGGGAGACGGTGGAGGGGGAGACGCCGGCGAATTTTGCCACGTCCTTGATGGTGACGGCCAAGGGATGCACCTCATTTCATGAATTTCACGGCTGTTTTTGTGCAAACGGTTTGCTTTGTGTTTCATTGTAATGCAAATTTTTCCCAAAGTCAAATCCCATTTTCCTTTCACAAGGAAAAATTATGAAAAAAGCTGTCGATTTCGGGGCGCAAATTGTGAAAAAAGTAGAAAGCGTTTTTGGGGAAAAGAAAATGCTTGAAAATTCTGTGCAAACGTTGTATTCTTGTTGCAGAAAGAGTTGCGAAACGCAAAACGAAACGGACGAAGGGGACGATGATTATGAAACGAGCCGCGGGCGTTCTGATGCCCATCTCCAGCCTGCCGGGACCTTACGGCATCGGCTGCTTTTCCAAACAGGCCTACGCCTTTGTGGACTGGCTCCGGGACGCGGGGCAGACCTACTGGCAGATCCTGCCCATCCATCCCACCAGCTACGGCGATTCCCCCTACCAGTCCTTCTCCACCTTCGCCGGAAACCCCTATTTCATCGATCTGGAAAAGCTGATCGAGGAGGGGGTCCTGACCCGGGAAGAGTGCGACGGCATGGACTTCGGCGACTTCGATGACGACATCGACTACGCCGTCCTCTACCAGAACCGCTACATCCTGCTGACCATGGCCTACGAGCGCAGCGACATCAGCCGGAATCCTGAGTACCAGAAGTTCCTGGCGGAAAACCGCTGGTGGCTGGACGACTATGCCCTGTTCATGGCCCTGAAGAACTTCTTCGGCGGCCTCGGCTGGAACGAATGGCCCGAGGACATCCGTCTGCGCTACGGCTTCGCCCTGGACTACTACCGCCGGGAGCTGTACTTCGACATCGAGTTCCAGATGTACCTTCAGTTCAAGTTCTTCCAGCAGTACCGGGCCCTGAAGGCCTACGCCAACGCCAACGGCATCCAGATCATCGGCGACATCCCCATCTACGTCTCCTTCGATTCCGCCGATACCTGGGCCCATCCGGAGCTGTTCCAGCTGGACGAGCGGAACGTGCCCACCGCTGTGGCGGGCTGCCCGCCGGACGGCTTCTCTGCCACCGGCCAGCTCTGGGGTAACCCCCTCTACCGCTGGGATTACCACCGGGCCACCGGCTTCGACTGGTGGAAGAGCCGACTGTGGTATGTGTACCAGCTTTACGACGTGACCCGGATCGACCATTTCCGGGGCTTCGATGAATACTACTCCATCCCCTACGGTGACAAGACCGCCGAGCACGGCCACTGGGAGAAGGGCCCCGGCATCGAGCTGTTCCGGACCGCCCAGCGGGACCTGGGCTGGCATGAGGTCATCGCCGAGGACTTAGGGTTTATGACCGACTCCGTCCGGCAGCTGGTGAAGGACTCCGGCTTCCCCGGTATGAAGGTGCTGGAATTCGCCTTCGACTCCCGGGATTCCGGCTCCGCCAACGACTACCTGCCCCACAACTACACGGAGAACGCGGTGGTCTACACCGGCACCCACGACAACGAGACCGTGGTGGGCTGGTTCGACACCATCTGCACCGAGGACCGTGCCCTGGCCCGGAACTACCTGTGTGACTACTACACCCCCGATGAGGAGATTTACAAGCCCTTCATCGCCCTGGCTATGAGCAGCGTCGCCAAATGCTGCATCATCCCCATCCAGGACTACCTGGGCCTGGACAACAAGGCCCGGATCAACCGGCCCTCCACCATCGGATGCAACTGGCGCTGGCGGGTCACCGGGGACCAACTCACCAAAGATCTCCAAAAGGAGATCCTGGACCAGACCAAGCGCTACGGAAGAATGAACACCATCAACCGCTGATTTATAGAATGAGGTAATGACGATGTACAAGATTATGGAATACAACCCCCAGCTTGCTCCCTTCGCCGGGGATATCGACCTGCGGATGGACCGCTACCGGGAGACCAAGGATCGGCTCCTGCCCGACGGCGAGAAGCTCATCAATTTTGCCAACGCCCACGAGTATTTCGGCATCCACCATGTGGAGGGCGGCTGGGTCTACCGGGAGTGGGCGCCCAACGCCTACCAGGTCTACCTGACCGGCGAATTCAACGACTGGAACTGGACCAGCCATCCCCTGACCAACATTGGCGGCGGCAACTGGTGCATCTTCCTCCCCGGCGACGACGCCCTGTGGGAGGGCTGCCGGGTCAAGGCCATCGTGGACGCCAACATGACCCGTACCGCCCACATCCCTCTGTATGCCCGCCGTGTGATCCAGGAGCCTTACTCCATCACCTGGTGCGCCGAGGTTGTGGACGACAAGAAGGAATTCCCCTGGACCGACGGAAACTTCAAGGGTGAAAAATCCCTGTACATCTACGAGGCTCACGTGGGCATGGCCCAGGAGCACGGCCATGTGGGCACCTACCGGGAGTTCGCGGACTACACCCTGCCCAGAGTCAAGCAGGCAGGCTACAACACCATCCAGCTGATGGCGATCATGGAGCATCCCTACTACGGCTCCTTCGGCTACCAGGTTTCCAGCTTCTTTGCCGCCTCCTCCTGGTTCGGCAAGCCCGAGGACCTGAAGTATCTGGTGAACAAGGCCCACGAGATGGGCATCCGGGTGCTGCTGGACGTGGTCCATTCCCACGCGGTCAAGAACACCGCCGAGGGCATCAATATGTTCGACGGCACCGAGTACCAGTTCTTCCACAGTGGTGAGAAGGGCGACCATCCCGCCTGGGGCACCAAATGCTTCGACTATGGCAAGGACGGCGTCATCCACTTCTTGCTGTCCAATCTGAAGTTCTGGATGACCGAGTACCACTTCGACGGCTTCCGCTTCGACGGCGTCACCTCCATGCTCTATCACGACCATGGCCTGGGCACCGATTTCAATTCCAACGACAAGTATTTCTCCTACAACACCCATGTGGAGGCGGTGACCTACCTGCAGCTTGCCAACGAGCTGATCCGCCAGGTCAACCCCGACGCAATCACCATCGCCGAGGATATGTCCGGCATGCCCGGCATGTGCCTGCCCATCGAGGAGGGCGGCATCGGCTTCGACTACCGGCTGGGCATGGGTCTGCCGGATATGTGGGTCCGCACCGTCAAGGAGCGGAAGGATGAGTTCTGGGACATCTTCGGCATGTGGTGCAATATGTGCATGCGCCGTCCCGGTGAGGGAACCGTGGCCTACGTGGAATCCCACGACCAGGCGCTGGTGGGCGACAAGACCATGATCTTCCGCCTGGCTGACGCGGCCATGTACACCGATATGCGCAAGGACTGCCACAACGACACCATCGACCGGGCCATCGCCCTGCACAAGATGATCCGTCTGTATACCATCGCCGGCGGCGGTGAGGCTTACCTGAACTTCATGGGCAATGAGTTCGGCCACCCCGAGTGGATCGACTTCCCCCGGGAGGGCAACGGCTGGAGCTTCCACTACTGCCGCCGCCAGTGGAGCCTGACCGACAACAACGAGCTGAAGTACCAGTACCTCAACGACTTCGACCACGACATGATCGCCGTGACCAAGGACGTGGATATGTTCAGCCAGCGGATGGGCGACCTGCGCTACTCCGACCCCGACCGTCAGATCATCGCCTTCTACCGCAAGGGCCTGCTCTTCGCCTTCAACTTCAGCCCCTGCAACTCCTACACCGACGTGAAGGTCAGCCTGCCTGCCTGCGCGGATTACGAGATGGCCTTCACCACCGACGACTGGCGCTACGGCGGCTACGGCCAGATCGCCCACGGGGCTTATCCTGCCCAGGTGGACGACGAGGGCGCTTCCACCGTCAGCCTGTACCTGCCCGCCCGTACCGCTGTGGTGCTGCGGGAAGGCGAGCGCCGTGAGGTCGTCGTCAAAGCCAAGAAGGCCGAAACCGAGACTGCTTCCGAGACTTCCGAAACCGTGGAGTCCGTTGAAAAATAAACCGGCGAAAAATAAGCCGGACCCATCCCTTGGTTTCCGGGTACGCCATACCCGTTACCATATTTCCTCTTCTTCTTTTTTCGAGGACACCCCCGGCGAACGCCGCCGGGGAGGTCTGTCCTCCCTCCTCCTGTAACAGGACGCAAGTCCTGATTACATACACTCCCTCTTCTGTTAGCGAACCCCCCGGTGGCGATACCGGGGGGGTTGCGCATTTTTAGGAAAGGAGCAGGCCCAAAGTTTCGGAGGGAGGGGGTGTGTGCGGGGGGACCGTCAGGGTCCCCCTGCGCGTTCAATAAAACCCTTGCAAATCTGGCTGGATAAGCCGGATTTGCATAGGGCGTCCGGCAAATTATTCTGCCGGGCAGGCGAACCCCCCGGTGGCGATACCGGGGGGGTTGCGCATTTATTACCCAGTGTCATCCTGAGCGGAGCGCAGCGGAGTCGAAGGATCTTCGCAGTATGATTACATTTGCGCTTGAATTGGTGCGAAGATCCTTCGACTCGTTTCACTCGCTCAGGATGACAGACTTGTTGGTTTGTACCTTTTTATTATTTGCTTACAAAAGCTGGCGGACTAAAAATAGGATTCACCGCAGGCAGCACATCACCCGCTGCGCCAACCCGATGACCTTACAGGCCACAGGCCGCAGCGGCAGATCCATCTGCCCTGCAAACTCCACAAACCGGGCGTCAAAGCCCTGCTTGAACCGATGCAGCCCGTAGGCCGGATTGTCGGCGGTGGGCTCGCCCTCCACGCCCCGGAAGTCGTAGAGCTTACAGCCCGCTGCCAGTGCGGAGCGCATCAGCTCCCATTGGAGCAGATAGTTGGGCATATCCCCACGGCCCTCGTCGAAGGAACAGCCGTAGACGTACCAGGCCTTCTTCCCCTGGAACACCCCGATGACTCCCGCCAGCACCCGGCCGTCCTTCTCCGCCAGGAGCAGCTTCGCGTCGCCGTCCATCCCGGCGAGGAAATTGGCGTAAAATTCCTCCGGCTTGACGGTGAAGCCGTCCCGTTTGGCGGTCTCGGCCATCATGGCCCGGAATACCGGGAGGTCCCCGCCGGAGCCCTCCCGGACGGTCACGCCCCGGCGCTGGGCCAGGCGGATGTTATATCGGGTTTTGGGATGGAACCGGGAAAGAAGCTCCGTCTCTGTCAGTCCGGCGAGGGAGGCCTGATACACGTTCTTCGGCTGGAAGGTGGAATAATCGTCCCTTAGATCGAACCGGAAGCCCAGCTTCGCGGCCTCCTGCCGGAACATCCCGTCGGCGGCGGGGATGGCGGGGTCGATACGAAGCAAATATCCGTTCTCCTTCCGGCAGAGCTCCGCGGCGGAGCGGATGATCTCCCGGAAGTCCTCCAACGAGTCGAACACCGGCCCCCGGGGCGCGTAGAAAAGGTATTTTCCCGTATGCCGCACCGGCCGGGAATGGAGGGCCATGGCGGCCCGGATGGTCCCTTCCCCGTTCCGGAGGAGGATGCCCTGCCACCGGTAATCCGGGCGGCTGCGCCCGTAGCCGGACGTCTGCATAAAATGTCCCCGGGGATGGTTCCGGACATAGGCGTCCAGCGCCTGGGCGTTCTGCAATTCAACGATCTCGATCATGTGGATCCCTCCCTTTTGTTTGGGTCCATCATAGAGGGAAAAAGCATCAAAACGGCAAACCCGGGGGACTATTTCGGCATCATTTTCAAAATGCCGGAGGGATTGCGCCCCGGAGCTTTGCGTGGTAAAATGAAGAAAAATCAGGAGAGGGGTCTTTTTATGAAGCCTTTTATCGCGGACGTGCATATGCACACCATCATGAGCGGCCATGCCTTCGGCACCCTTCGGGAGCTGGCGAAGGAGGCGTCGGAGCGGGGCCTGAAGCTCATCGGCGTCACCGAGCACGGCCCCGGCATCCCCGGGACGGTGGACCCCATCTACTTCCGGAACCTGGACGACGCGCCCCGGCTGCTTTACGGGGTGGAGCTGCTCCACGGCAGTGAGGTCAACGTGCTCAATGATGGAACCCTGTCCCTGGACCGGCGGCATCTGGACTGCCTGGATTATGCCATCGCGGGCATCCACAGCCTGTGCTACGAAAACGCGGGGAAGACGAAGAACACCGACAACGTGATCCGCTGCATGATGGATCCCAAGGTCCGGTTCATCTCCCATCCCGACGACGACCACAATCCCATGGACTATCCGGCCCTGGTCCGGGGCGCGAAGGAATACGGCGTGGCCCTGGAACTGAACAACAGCTCCCTGCGCAAGCCCCAGAACCGCCTGAACTGCCTGGAAAACTACCGGGTGATGCTGACGCTCTGCATGGAGGAGGGCGTCCCCATCGTGGTGAACACCGACGCCCATGATCCCAGCGCCGTGGGTGAGTTCAGCAAGGCCAGGGCATTCCTGGAGGATTTCGGCTTTGAAGAGGAGCTGATCCTGAACAACGACCTGGAAAAGCTGAAAAACTTCCTGCTGAAATAAAAATGTGCTTACAGTCCTGTTTCAGCCTGAGAGCAAGCCATACAATGTAATGACTATGTCATCCTGAGCGAGCAAAGCGAGTCGAAGGATCTTCGCACCGAAGTAATTGCGTATGTCGGAATCAGTGCGAAGATCCTTCGACTCCGGGCTTCGCCCTGCGCTCAGGATGACAAAATCTGCAAATTGTGCAAATTTGTTGCGTTAAGCTGATAAGTAAGATAAAAAATATGCCGTTTTGATGCCGGGGCCTGGTACAATGGCTCCAAGAGGTGAATGTGATGGTACAAATTCTCATCGTCGAGGACGAGAAGCCCATTTCCAATCTGATCCGGGTCAGCCTGAAGCGGGCGGGATATCTCTGTAAATGCGCCTACGACGGGGCGGAGGCCCTGGAAATGCTGGAAGGGCAGCATTTTGACCTGATCCTGCTGGACGTGATGCTTCCCCAGATCGACGGCTTTTCCCTGATGGAATACATCCGGCCCATGGAGGTCCCGGTGATCTTCCTCACCGCCAAGAACGCGGTGATGGACCGGGTGAAGGGCCTGCGGATGGGGGCGGAGGACTACATCGTCAAGCCCTTCGAGGTGCTGGAACTGCTGGCCCGGGTGGATGTGGTGCTCCGGCGGTACAACAAGACCGCCGCCCAGATCGAAATTGGGGGCCTCACCATCGACACCGTGGCCATGACCGTGAATCGTGAGGGGGAGGAGATCAAGCTGACGAGGAAGGAATACGACCTTCTGCTGCTCTTCGCCCGGAACCCCAACGTGGCCCTCTACCGGGAGACCATCTACGAACGGGTCTGGAACGAGGAGTTCCCCTACGGCAGCAAGACCGTGGACCTGCACATCCAGCGGCTGCGGAAAAAGGTGGGCTGGGAAAGTAAGCTGAAAGCCGTGAACAAGGTGGGCTACCGATTGGAGGCTTAAATGAAATTCCGGACAAAGATTCTACTGTGCATGGTCTGGATCCTGTCCCTGGCAGTGGGCATCGGCGGGACCATGCTGATCAGTCTCTCCTTCCGGAACTCCGTCGACCGGGAGAAGGAGAGCCTGCTCCAAAGCTACCGGATGGCCGCCGCCGTCATCGGCGTCACCCTGAAAAACGCCGGGGAGACCCCCATGGAGACTGCGGCGGCGGAGGCCTTTTCCCAGGCCCAGAGCGTGATGGATTGGAGCTATTCAGAACTGTCCCTGGACGGAGCGGAGCTTTGCAGCGCGGGGACGGTACTGGCCCCGGAGCCGAAGGCACTTGCCGCGAATCAGGTGGAGCTCCGGGTGTTTGAGATGGCGGGCATTCTCGATACCGGGCATTACATCCAGCTCTGCGCCGGGATCCAGGTGGACGACAGCCGCTTGACGCTGACCCTGGTCCGGGACATCACGGAGGTCTATGAGACCCGGGAAACCATGCTGGCGGCGTTCCGGTATGTGTTCCTGGTCACCATTGCCCTGGGGGGCTTGGTCAGCTTCCTGCTGGCGGCGGCTCTGACCCGGCCTCTGGGGCGGATGTCCCGGGCTGCCCGGCAGATGGCGGAGGGGGACCTCTCCGTCCGGCTCCGGGCGGAATCGAAGGACGAGATCGGCAGCCTCGCCCGGGACTTCGACCACATGGCGGACAACTTGGAAGAGAACATCCACGCCATGGAGGAGACTATGGCGGCTCAGGAGCGGTTTATGGGCAGCTTCGCCCATGAGCTGAAGACCCCCATGACCTCCATCATCGGCTACGCCGACCTGCTGCGGACTCAGGCGCTGGACCCGGGAGACGCCCAGGAGGCGGCAAATTACATCTTCTCTGAGGGAAAACGGCTGGAAAGCCTGTCCCTGAAGCTCCTTCAGCTCCACCTTGCCAAGCATGAGACCCCGGACCTCCAAACGGTGGAGGTCTCTGAGCTGGCGGAGCGCCTGGTCCGTCGGCTGAAGCCGGTGTATGAGCAGGAAAACGTCCGCCTCAGCTGCCGGACGGTCCCCGGGAAGTGGGAAATGGACCCGGAGCTGATGGAATCGGTGCTGATGAACCTGATGGACAACGCCCGGAAGGCCATGGATAAAGGGGGCGCCATCCTGCTGATGGTGGAGTTCCCCGGGGAGACCTGCCGGATCCGGGTCTGCGACAACGGCCGGGGAATGCCGCCGGAGGTGCTGGACCACCTGACAGAAGCATTTTACCGGGTGGACAAGTCCCGTTCCCGGGCCCAGGGCGGCGCGGGCCTGGGCCTGAGTTTGTGCAATGAGATCGTCCGGTTCCACAACGGCGAGCTGAAATTCGACAGCCAGCTTGGCAGGGGCACCTGCGCAACTGTGACCTTAAGGAGGGCGGAGCCATGAAACGTGTTTTAATGACGGGGTTGCTGCTCCTTCTGGCTGTGGCGGTGGGGCTGATGCTCCCGGGGGCGGTGCTGACGCTCCAGGACCGGAGCCTGAACCAGCCGGAGAGCCTGACGGTGACGGAGCCTACCCTGGTGCTGGAGGACCCCTCCAAAAGCCAGGAAGCCGATGCGGCGGCAGAACCGGACAGCGAAGCCATCGCGGAGCGTTTGCAGTATTTTGAGACCGGCCCATCGGTGTCCATGCCCCTGGGCACTGCCACAACCGACGATGTGCTCTGGGCAACCAGCCGGGCTGTGGAATTTCTGAACCTGGCCTGCGAGGAGATGCCCGATGTTTCTCTCTCCGAGGCGGAATACCAGCTTGCCTGGTTCGAGGACGGGACTACCATACCCTTCTGGACGGCCTACGTGGAGTTCAATGATACCTGCCGGTGCATCATGACCATCGACGGGGAAAGCGGTGCGATTTTGCAGCTCATCATCAAGCCCAACGGCGCGGACCTGGCCGAGCTGTTCCCGGAGAGCTTCCGGAAGGCGGCAACGGAACCGGATGCCGACTTCGAGAAATTGGTGGCCCAGCGGTTCTGCGACGCCTTGGGCTATTTCATGGGCCGCAATGACGGCGGACCTAATCCTGTCACCCCAATCGCGGGGAAGGGCGCGGTTACGGTCTCCTTTGCCGACCGGCCGGACATCCAGATAGAACTGTTCTTCACGGTGGACCTCTCCGAGGGCATCAATTTCAACAATCCCCGGGAATACGGTCCCTGAGTATCAGAAAACCCCTCTGACGTGTTTTCCGCGTCAGAGGGGTCGCTGTTTTATGGGGGTCACCGGTTGGCGAAAACGCCCTTCACGGTGTCGATGACGTACTGGATCTCCTCGTCCGTCATCTTGAGGTCCGAAGGCAGGCACAGGCCCCGGGCGAAGATATCCTCGTCCGCGCACACGCCGTCTTCGGCGGTGATGAAGTCGTGGCCCGCAAAGACGGGCTGCATATGCAGGGGCTTCCAGATGGGGCGGGATTCAATGTTGGCCGCGTCCAGCCGCTCCCACAGGTCCGAGGGCTTCACGCCGCAGCCGGGGTCCAGCAGAATGCAGGACAGCCAGAAGTTGGGCCTGGAATCCGGCAGGTAGGGACTCATGCTCAGGGGCAGGTCCCGGAAGGCCTCCTGATAACGGCGGTAGATGGCTTCTTTCCTTTCCCGGTGATCTTCCAGGTGGAGAAGCTGGCCCCGGCCGATGCCGGCCAGAACATTGGACAGCCGGTAGTTGTAGCCGACCTCCTCATGCTGGTACCAGCGGGCTCTCTCTCTGGCCTGGGTGGCCCAGAACAGGGCCTTCTTCCGGGCCTCTGTATCCTGGGTCAGCAGCATACCGCCGCCGGAGGTGGTGATGATCTTGTTGCCGTTGAAGCTCAGTACGTTGTATTTACCGAAGCTGCCGCACTGGCGGCCCCGATAGGTGGAGGACAGGGCCTCGGCGGCGTCCTCGATCAGGATGGCGTTGTGCTTCTGGCAGATGGCCAGGATCTCGTCCATTTTGGCGGGAGTGCCGTACAGGTGGGCCAGCATGACCACTTTGGCCTGGGGATATTTCTCGAAGGCCCGTTCCAGCGCCGCGGGATCCATGTTCCAGGTCTCCCGGTCGGAGTCCACAAACACCTGGGTGCCGCCCTCGTAGGCGATGGGGTTGACCGTGGCAATGAAGGTCATATCCGAACAGAGCACTACGTCGCCGGGCTTGACTCCGGCCAGCTTCACCGCCAGATGCAGGGCGGCGGTGCCGGAGCTGAGGGCCAGGCCATGAAAACCGGCGTCGGATCCCTGATTCACTTGCGTTGCGATCTCTGCCTCAAACCCATCACAGTTGAAGCCCAGGGGCGCGACCCAGTTGCGGTCAAAGGCCTCCTGAATGAACTTCATTTCTTCGCCGTGGGTGGTTGGGGTGGCGAGAAAAATTCGTTTTTCCATATATGTTCTCACTTCTTTGTCCGAAATGCGGTTTTCACAGGGAAACACTATCCACATGATAACGTTTCCATTTTAACACATTGTACATATTTTTGCAACTTGGAAATCGTCGGATATTTCTGCCGCGGGCCAGGGAAAAAACGGCAAATTACCGAAATGATGGAAGAATCAGGAAAACAGTGGAGCTGGATGCCGGTTCTTATCCATCATTTTCCGCATCAATGATGCCGTACTGCCGCAGCAGCTCCACCCGCCGGCGGCCGATCTTCACCGCGTCCAAGGCGCTGCTGCCGCCGCCGGAGCCGGTTTCCAGGGCGTATTTCACCATTCGCTGGCCCCAGGCCGCCGGGAGCAGCCAGGGATGCTTTTTCAGATACGGATAGGCGTTTTCCAGCTTCTTTGCCGGGGGGAAGAGGGAGCCACGGAGGGAAACGCCCTTTTCTTTTCCGGTTTTGCCGGAGGCGGCTTCCAGGGTGATGTTGCTGCTGTGCTGGCGGCTTAAGTCGGCGGTGCCGTAGACGCCGCCGGAGAGCAGGTCCTCCAGCAGCGGCTCCACGTCCACCCCGATGGCCCGCCAGGATTCGGGATAGCGGGCCCGGTCCGGGTCGAAGGTCAGGTATTTCCCGCCGATGCGGAACAGCGCCGCCGCGAATTTCAGACCGTGGATCTGCTCACAGAGCGCCGTGACCCGGTCCCAGTCGAGCTGTTCTCCGTAAGCGTTGGCGAAGAGCACCAGGTCGCAGACCTGGCGGATGCCGAAGCCGCTGTGGAGAAAATGCTTCATGGCGTGGCTGATCAGGAAGAACAGGTGATCTGTGGGGTCCAGGGTCCGGATGGAAACGCCCTGGATGTTTTCGGCGACGGCCCGGTCAAAGGCTCCGGTGAAAAGCTGGTTCCAGTCGCCGTAGGCCTCCTCCCGCTGGGGGAAGAGGCAGCGGTGGAGCTCAATGTAGAGGCTTCCGCCCTTCTGGCGGTAGGGCAGCTCGTTGGCGTCGGAGTCGGTGGAGACCCACTCCAAACCGAAGTCCTCCAGGACCCTCCGGGCGGCGTCGAACTGCTCCGGGGGGACCAGCAGATCCTCGTCAGAGGATACCCGCAGGTCGGGCTTGGGATACAGGCTCCGGCAGACGATGCCCTTGACCACCAGAGGCCGGATCCCGGCCTCCTCCAGCGCCTGGTACAGCCGGAGGAATTCCGCAGTCTTCAGGGTCTGGACCAGAAGCTGCTGACGGAGGAAGGGTCTGGTCTGTCGCAGCTTCTCCTGGGCGCCGGGGAGCGGGTAGACCGCGTCGGCGAACAGGGGGAGGACCTTGTGGCTCATGGCCAGCTCGAAAAGGCTGTTCCAGTCCCCGGCGGTGAGATCCTCAAACCCCTCGGCGGGGAGACCCTGGATGCCGTATTTCAAAATGGATAAAAAGGAAAGACTGATTTTGTTCATGGGGTTACTCCGGCTGTGGGATTTCGGCGTCCCCGCGGCGGCGTCCGGGGGCGCTCCGGCGGGAAAGATACTCATAACCTTTATTATAAGGACTGCATCCGGGAAATTCAATGTTTTTTTGGAAAAGATATGGGAGAATCCGCGCCATCGGGAGGGAAAATACCATCCTTTTCCGCTTCCCGCCGGATCCAAGCGAGATTGACAAAGCAGACCCGTTGTGGTATCCTTATAAAGGATTATTATGGGGTTGCCATATACGATGGAGGTGCGCCATGGAACAGTATAAGAGGGCGCTGCCTCCGGAAATCCTGATCCCGGAGCTGCTTGCGCTTCTGGACGAGGCGGAATCGGTTCCGCTGGTGATCAGCGGAAACAGCATGACGCCATTCCTGGTCTCGGGCCGGGATACGGTGTTTTTGTCGAAGGTCACCGGTCCTTTGAAGAAAGGGGACATGGTCCTCTACCGGCGGAGCAGCGGACAGTATGTACTCCACCGGATCTGCAAGGCGGAGGGGAAAAGCTTCTGCCTGGTGGGCGACGCCCAGACGGCCGTCGAGACCGGCATCCGCGGGGACCAGGTTCTGGCGAAGGTTACCGCCGTCCGGCGGAAGGGGAGGCTGCTGCAAGCGGGCAGCTTCTGGTGGGACTTTTTTGAGAAGGCGTGGATCCGGATGATCCCCCTGCGTCCCGCGCTGGTGGGCGCTTACGGCGTCCTGACCGGGAAACGGAGACGCGGAGCATGAGCGGGCAGCTGATCGATCTGCATTCCCACATCCTGCCGGGGCTGGATGACGGCTCCCGGAATATACGGGAGTCGCTGGAGATGGCTCGTATGGCGGTGAAAGGCGGCATCCGGGTGATGGCCGCCACCCCCCACGGCGATATGGTCAGCGATCCGGCAATGATCTTTGCTGCGGTGAGAGATCTTTCGGAGGCGCTTCGGAAGGAAAGGATCCCTCTGAGGCTCCTGGTGGGGATGGAGATCCTGGGCAGCAGCGACACCGCCAGGCTGCTGAAGGAGAACAAGCTTTATACATTGAACAGCTCCAATTACCCGCTGATCGAATTCCATGTGGGGGCGGGGGACTCCATGCCCGAGCGGGTCGCCCAGACCAGGATTCTGCAGGACGTGATCCAGGCGGGCTTCCGTCCCATCATTGCCCATCCGGAGCGATATGCCAGCGTTCGGAAGAACCCGGCGATTGTGAATCTTTGGAGCGAGATGGGGTGTCTGTTTCAGATCAACCGGGGCAGCCTGCTGGGCCGGTTTGGCGGCGAAGTCCAGGAGGTGGCCATGGAGCTGACCCGGCGGGGCTTTG
Source organism: Faecousia sp. (assembly GCA_045119355.1). GTDB lineage: Bacteria > Bacillota > Clostridia > Oscillospirales > Oscillospiraceae > Faecousia. Next base: position 7,804 of record JBGVDK010000022.1, on the reverse strand, counting down.
CCACCGTGGTGGCCAGCGACGCCCACAGACAGGATGAACGGGTGCCAAGGCTGGACGATATCTGGACGCTTTTGGAGCGGAGGGTCGCGCCGCAGGCTGCCCAGTGCCTGCTGCTGGAAAACCCCCGCCGGATCCTGAAAAATCAGGAACCTGTGAAAATGAAACCGGAGTGGTTTTAAGAAGGAAGGAAGACGAATGAAGAAAAAGCAATGGATGCTCCTTGTGGTGATCGCGGCCTGCGCCGCGGCCTTTGTGGGCTTTCAGGCGTGGGACCGTGCCGTGACGGACCGGAGGGCCCCCTCCATCACGATGGAGGAGAATATGATCACAGTCTCGGTCTACGATCCGGAGAGCGCGCTTTTGCAGGGCGTCACCGCCGCTGACAGCAGAGACGGTGATGTGACGGACTCCCTCCTGGTGGAATCCGTGGGCAGCGTCAACGAGGACGGTCAGGTCAAGGTGACCTACGCCGCCTTTGACCGGGCGGGAAACGTGGCCAAGGCCAGCCGGACGGTGCAGTATTCCGACTATGTGCCGCCGCGCTTTACCCTGGACGCGCCGCTGGCCTACGCCCATGGCAGCAGCTTTGACATCATCGACCATGTGGGCGCGGTGGACCTGCTGGACGGGGACATCACCCACCGGGTGAAGGTCACGTCGCTCGCTGACAGCGCGATCAGCGCTCCGGGTGTGTATGACATCCGGCTGCAGGTGACCAACTCCCTGGGCGATACGGAAACCCTGATCGTCCAGACGGAGATCTATCCCTCCGGGACCTACAACGCCCAGCTGACCCTGACGGAATATCTGGTCTATGTGCCCCAGGGAGCCGTCTTCGACCCGGAGGATTATCTGGGGGTCTTTACCTACGGGTCCAACGCGGTGGACCTGTCCGGGGGCGTGCCCGGGTCCTGTGATCTGGAGATCTCCGGCCGGGTGAATACCCAGACCCCCGGCGTATATACCATCGAATATCTCATCAGCCGGACGGCGGGGTCTCAGGTCTATACCGCCTATTCCAGGCTGGTGGTCGTTGTGGAGGGATAAGCAGCGGATATGGAACATCATACTGAATTTCATGGCTCAGATTCCGAATTTCTGCCCTATGACCCCATCGTCGTCCTTCGGGATGTGGTGAAGCAGTGGCTCGTTGTCCTGATGGTGTCCCTGATGGTGGGCGTGGGATCGTACATTATGACCGCGGTGACCTATCAGCCCACCTATACCACCAATACCACCTTCGTGGTCACCACCCGGAGCAGCTCCAATACGGTCTACAGCAATCTGTCCTCCACCACCGCGCTGACCTCGGTGTTCTCCGAGGTGATGAACAGCTCCCTGCTGCGCAGCACGGTGCTGACCGACGCGGGGCTGGCGTCCTTCGACGGCACCATCACCGCCGCCGCCATCCCGGAGACCAACCTGCTGACCCTCAAGGTCACGGCCTCCGATCCCCGGACGGCCTTCCTGGTGAACCGGGCCATCGTGGAGAACCATGAATCCCTGACCTACGAGCTGGTGGGCGGCATCTCCCTGGAGGTGCTTCAGAGCCCCGTGGTCCCCACGGCGCCCTCCAATTCCGTCAGCGCCGAGGGCCGGATGCGCAGCGCCATGCTTCTGAGCGCGGCGGCGACCTGCGCGCTGCTGGCCTACCTGTCCATCAACCGGGACGCCGTCCGCAGCGAGCGGGAAGCCCGGAAGAAGCTGAAGTGCCGCTGCCTGGGCGAGATCCCCCATGAAAATAAATATAAGACCCTGCGCAGCTGGATGCGCCACCAGAAGACCGGCATCCTGATCTCCAACCCCATCACCAGCTTCCGCTTCAGCGAGACAATCCGCCGGCTCCGCCACCGGATCGAGCAGCGGATGAGCGGCGGCAGAAGGGTGCTGATGGTCACGAGCCTTCTGGAGAACGAGGGCAAATCCACGGTGGCGGCCAACCTGGCCCTCGCCATGGCGAAGAAGTATAAGAAAGTGCTGTTTTTGGAGTGCGACCTGCGCAAGCCCGCGGGCTGTACCATCCTGGAAAAGAATTGGAAGGGTCCCGGCGTCCGGGACGTGCTCCTGGGCAAGGTGACGGCAGAGGAGGCTGTGGTCTATGACAAGACCACCGGGCTGCACCTGCTGCTGGAACCGAAGTCCGGACGCAACTCCGCGGAGCTGACCGGCTCCGACCGGATGGGCGCGCTGATCGCCTGGGCGAGAGCGGAATTTGATTATGTGGTCATGGATCTGCCGCCCATGGCGGTGGCTATGGACGCGGAGAGCGTGATGGAGTTCGCGGACGCCAGCCTGCTGGTGGTCCGGCAGAACGCGGCGAGCACCCCCGCGCTGAACAAGGCGGTGCTGATGCTGGAACGGGGCCGGGCAAAGCTCCTGGGCTGCGTGATCAACAACACCTATTCCACCTTCCTCTCCACCGGCCAGGGCTACAGCGGCTATGGCAGACACGACCGCTACGGCCGCTATGGCTCCAAGTCTCCCAGGAAGTAAGAAAGGCAGGTTATCATGGAAAATAATGAAAGGGAAGTCCAGAGAATCAGCCTTCTGGTCCTGGTGGACGATTTCCTCCGGGAAGCGAAGCGGCTGCTGGTCCTGGGCGTGGCGCTGGCGGTGCTCTTCGCGGCCTGCCTGACCGGCTACCGGTATTCCAGCTTTACCACGGTCTATGAGGCTTACGCCTCCTTTACGGTCCGGGTGGCGAATCCCCTGTATGCCAGCGTTCATACCTACAACGCCTCCACCGCCGAGCAGATGGCGAAGACCTTCCCCTATATCCTGACCAGTACGGTGCTTCAGGAGCGGGTGAAGGAGCATCTGGACGTGGATTATCTGCCCAGCATCTCCGCCAGCTCCATGCAGAGCAGCAACATCTTCACCCTGCGGGTCAGGGACACGGACCCGGAGCGGGCCTATCAGGTGCTGGAGGCTGTGATCACCTGCTATCCCGAGGTGGCGGATTTTGTCCTGGGCCCCACGGTGATGGTCCTGCTGGATGAGTCCGGCGTGCCCTCCGCCCCGGCCAATTCCTTCAGCGCCGCTTCCGCGGTGAAGCAGGGCGCGGTCATTGGCCTGGCGATCTGGGCGGTGATCGTGCTGCTGGTGGCCCTGACCAAGACCACCGTCCACAGCGAGGAGGAGCTGAAGGACCTTCTGAGCGTCACCTGCTTGGGCCAGGTTCCCGCGGCCAAGGTCTCTGCCAAGTATCCCTGTCCTCTGATCTCTGAGAAGAGGGACCGGAGCGGCTTCGGCGAGTCGATCCGCCTCCTGCGGCTGCGCATGGAGAAGGAGCTGGCCGGACAGGAGAAAAAGGTCCTGATGGTTTCCAGCGCCATCCCCGGCGAGGGCAAGACCACGGTGGCGGTGAATCTGGCGATCTCTCTGGCGATGAAGGGAAAAAAGGTCCTGATCATCGACTGCGATACCAGAAATCCCTCGGTGGCCCGTGCCCTGCGCATGAAGAATCAGAAGGGCTTTGCCGAGTTCATCAGCGGCGAAATCGCCACCCAGGGCCTGATCTGGAACACCAAGGTGGAGAACCTGACCGTGATCACCGGCGGCGTCCGGGGAAAGGAGACCAACCTGGATTCGAGGGCAAGCAAACGGGCGGCCCAGCTGATCGCCTCGGCCAGAAAGGTTTATGATTATGTGATTCTGGATACGCCTCCCTGCTCGCTGCTGGCGGATGCCTCGGAGATGGCCAGAATGGCGGACTGCGCCCTGCTGGTGGTCCGGCAGGACTTCGCGGCCCGGGATCAGATTCTGGACGGCGTGCAGAGCCTCTCTGAGAGCGGCCTGCCTCTGCTGGGCTGTGTCCTGAACGGTGTGCAGAGCCGCCTGTCCTCCGGCTATGGCTACGGCTACGGCGGCTATGGCTATGGCTACGGTTACGGCTATGGCTACGGCTACGGAAACAAGGACGAGAAAAGCGAATAAAGCACAAAAACTCCCTCGGACAGAGGGAGTTTTTTTATATCCTCGAAATAGACCAAAAAAGAATCCGATATTGCAACGGATGGAATGGTGTGATATAATAAAGTGTAAAATTCCGTCCGGAAAGAACGGTTTTACCCCTTTCTCGCTATCATCACGGTTGGGAAGCGGAGGGGCAGCGGAATAAGAGAACAGGTGGAGAAGACGGTTATGGAACACAAGGCTGGATTCTATGAACGATATATCAAGCGTCTGCTGGACGTGGTGCTGTCGGCATTGGCGCTGGCGGTGCTTTTTCCGGTGCTGCTGGTGCTGACGGTCCTGGGCGCCTGGAAGATGAAGGGCAATCCCTTCTTCACCCAGGAACGGCCCGGCAGGAATGAGAAGATCTTCCGGCTTATCAAGTTCCGGTCCATGACCTGCGAGAAGGATCGGGACGGGAACCTCCTGCCCGACGAGCAGCGGCTGACCCGCTACGGCAGGCTCCTGCGCTCCACCTCCCTGGACGAGCTGCCGGAGCTGATCAACATCCTCAAGGGAGATATGTCCATCGTCGGCCCCCGGCCGCTGCTGGTGAAATACCTTCCGCTGTACAATGCGGAGCAGCGCCGCCGCCATGACATCCGCCCGGGCCTCACCGGCTGGGCCCAGGTCAACGGCCGGAACACCGTCACCTGGGAGCAGAAGTTCCGGTATGATGTGTGGTATGTGGGAAACGTCAGCTTCTGGCTGGACGTGAAAATCATTTTCTTGACGATAAAGAAGGTGTTCTGCCGGGAGGGGATCTCCTCGGCCACGGCAGAGACCATGGAAGAATTTCGGGGAGCAAAGGAGTCTGACTGTGTCTGAATCTGTGATGCTGATCGGCGGTTCCGGTCACGCGAAGGTGGTCATCGACTGCATCCGTTCCTCCGGGGGCCAGGTCTTCGGGATCCTGGACGATGGCATGGAGCCGGGAACGGAGGTCCTGGGTGTGCCGGTTCTGGGCAAGACGGCGGATCATCCCAAATTCCGGAAGCATCCCTTTCTGATCGCCATCGGCAACAACGCCACCCGCCGCCGGATCGCGGAGGCGCTGGGCGAAGGGGTGAGATGGTACACTGCTGTGCATCCCACGGCGGTGGTGTCCCGGTACGCGTCGGTGGAAGAGGGCTCGGTGGTCCTGGCCTATGCGGTGATCAACGCCGGAGCTCATGTGGGAGCACACTGCATCATCAACACCGGCGCCATCGTCGAGCATGACGATGAGCTGGAAGCCTATGTCCACGTCTCTCCCGGCGCGGCCCTGGGCGGTACAGTCCAGGTGGGAGCCCAGACCCACATCGGCATCGGCGCGTCGGTGAAGAACAATCTGGAGATCTGCGGCGGCTGCGTGATCGGAGCCGGAGCCGCGGTGGCCCGGAGCATTACGGAGCCGGGGACCTACGCGGGGGTTCCCGCCAGGAGGCTCAAATGAAGATCGCGATTTTGACCAATTTTGACGTCGGCCTGTACCAGTTCCGCCGGGAGCTGGTGGAGGAGCTGCTGAAGGAGCATGAGGTGCTCCTGGCCCTGCCGGACGGGGATCTGATCCGCCCGCTGGAACAGGCTGGCTGCCGTTTCATCGACGTTCCCATGGAGCGCCGGGGATTGAACCCGGTCAAGGACCTGGGCCTGATGACCCACTACTGGAAGCTCCTGCGCAGGGAGCGGCCGGACCTGGTGATCACCTACACCATCAAGCCCAATATCTACGGCGGCCTGGTCTGCCGTTGCCTGGGGATCCCCTACGCCGCCAATGTCACCGGCCTGGGCACCGCGTTCCAAAACGACGGCCTGCTTCGCCAGCTGGTGACCATGCTCTACAAGCCCGCGCTGGGGAAGGCCAAGGTGGTCTTCTTTGAAAACGCCGCCAACCGGCAGGTGTTCCTGGACGAAGGGATTCTCCCGGAGGAAAGGACCTGCCTGCTCCATGGCGCGGGAGTAAATCTGGAACATTATGCCTATGCGCCCTATCCCGTGGACGGCCCGGTGCGGTTCCTGTTCGTGGGCCGGGTGATGAAGGAAAAGGGCGTGAAGGAGCTGTTTGCCGCCATGGAGCGGCTTCACGGCGAAGGCTATGACTGCTGCCTGGACGTGCTGGGCGGCTATGAGGAGCACTACGAGGAGCGGATCCGGGGCTGCGAAGCCCAGGGCTGGCTCCGCTACCACGGCTATGTGACCGATGTGCGGCCGTATATCGAGAGGGCGCACTGCTTCGTCCTGCCCAGCTATCACGAGGGCATGGCGAATACCAATCTGGAATGCGCGGCCATGGGCCGGCCGCTGATCACCAGCGACATTCCCGGCTGCCGGGAGGCGGTCCTGGAAAATCAAAGTGGTCTGCTGTGCCGGCCGAAGGATGTGGAGAGCCTGTACGAAGCGATAAAGGGCTTCCTGGCGCTGTCCCCCGAGACCCGCGCCCAAATGGGCCGGAGGGGAAGGGCGCATATGGAAGCGGTGTTTGATAAGCAAAAAGTGGTCGAGGAGACTGTGAAAGCATTGGATTTGCAAAGGATGAGATAATGAGCGACGTGAAGATCTCCCCTGTGGAGCTGTTTTTCCGAAATATCGTTCAGCGCTATGATCAAGAGAAATACTGGCGGTATCGTGCCATCGTGGTCGATCCCGAAAAGGGTTCCAGACTGGGGGACATGGTTCGCCTGTATTACATCAAGCGCGCGGACGCGTTTAACAATGCCTCCATGGGCACCCACCGGAACCAGGGGCGGTTTTTGCCGAGCCTCCCAGATTCCCCCATGGGATCAACGGAATCATTGTTTCCCACAATGCTGTGATCGGAAAGAACTGTACGATCTTCCATCAGGTGACCATTGGGGAGGGCAGAGGCGGCGCTCCTGTGATCGGTGACAACGTGCTGATCGGAGCCGGTGCCAAGATCATCGGCGGGATCCGGATCGGGAACAACGTGAAAATCGGCGCGGGCTGTGTGGTCATGCAGGATATTCCTGATCACACAACAGTGCTTCCCGCTGAACCGAGACTGATCATGCGGAAGGAGTCTGTAATCCAGGGAAAATGTGGGGGAGGAAAGTAGATGCCGAAATTCAGTATCATCATCCCGGTTTATAATGTGGAGGACTATCTGGATTACTGTGTTCAGAGTGTACTGAGACAAACTGTTACTGACTTTGAAATTGTGTTGGTGAACGATGGATCTACTGACAAAAGTGGTGAAATATGTGATAAATGGTCTGAGTGCGATCAACGTGTGTATGTTATTCATCAGCCCAATGGTGGATTATCAGCGGCCAGAAACAGTGGTTTAAGGATTGCATCTGGGAAATATATTCTTTTTTTGGACAGTGATGACTATTGGCTGTCTGATAAGGTGTTGGAGCGTATTGACAATCGTTTGATGTATGCGGATCCTGATGTGCTGGTATTCAATTTGCAAAAGGATTTTGCGGGAAAGCTTCACGATCCTTATTTCTCTGAAGCTATACAGACGCCGAATCATACGGAAGAAAAAAGCCGGAGGGAATATGTGTTTGCAAATAACTTATGGACAGCGTGCGCTTGGAATAAGGCGGTAAGAAGAACTCTCTTTGAGGGAGAGCATTTAAAATTCAGAGAGAATGTTACGGCAGAGGATGTTGACTGGTGTTATCGACTGGCGTTGTATGCGAATTCAATCGATTTTCTAAATGTGTGCGTTGTTGGCTATCGGCAAAGAAAAGGGTCGATTACCGGAAGCATAACGATTGAAAAATTCCGGAGCCTTCTTGGAAATATACAACTCTGTCTTGAAATTAACGAAGAAAAGGAAAATGAAAGTAAAAACGATTTGCTGGGTTATCTTGCGTATCAATATGGTGTTTTGCTCCATGGT
>JBGVDK010000021.1:0-12693 GCA_045119355.1 Faecousia sp. | reverse complement strand
GATATGATAACCTAAATTGTTATGGGTAATTCACGGAAGGAGCGTACCAAAATGGCGGGCGCCAATGTTACCAAAAAATCCCTGGCGGCGGCGATGAAGGAGCTGGCCGAGGAAATCCCCTTCCCGAAGATCACGGTGGAGGATATCTGTGAAAAATGCGGTCTGAACCGGACCAGCTTCTATTATCATTTCAAGGACAAATACGATCTGGCAAACTGGATCTTCGACACGGAATTTCTGGGCGTCGCCGAGGCGTGCCTGGCGGAGCAGGAGCGCGGCGGCCTGGACGAGTGGGCGCTGTACTATAAGCTCAGCGACTATCTCTACGAGAACCGGGGCTTCTACAGCAACGCCTTACAGGTCAAGGGCCAGAACTCCATGGCCGAGCATTTCCGGGAGCTCTGCCGGCCTGTGCTTCGTGCCCGGCTGAAGCAGGTTATGGGCGAGGAGCCGGTCCACACCTTCCATGTGGAGTTTTTCACCGACGCGTTCCTGTGCGCCATCGAGCGGTGGATCACGGACAAGGACTGCATGGCTCCGGAGAAATTTGTGGAGCTGCTCCGCTCCTGCATGAACGTGGGCAGAATTTTCTCCGAGCAGGATCCCGTCTGCCCGGAGGAGCACCATTGAGTATTTGACTGCGGGAATGGAAAGAAACACGATGCCCCTGACCGATTTCGGTCAGGGGCGTGTTTTTTGGCGTTCTGGGCGGATGCGTCTGTGGGGACGGTTCCGGTCTCGGTGGGGAGGGTGGTCTCTGCGGGCGGCTCGGTGGCGGGCGGCGTGTAGGAGCCGTCGTCGCTCTGGTGCTCCCGGAGGAACTTGGTGAAGCCCATGGCGCTGTCGAAGCTGATCTCGCACCAGGGGTCGTCGCCCACCTTCAGATACCGGTAGCTCAACAGGTAATAGTTCTGCTGCTTGCCGCCGGAGTAGGTGGCGGTGATGGTGTAATAGGTCTGGCCGTCGTCCAGCCGGGGCTCCTCCTCGGGGACATCGGTGGTGACCAGGTCCCGCAGGAGGGTCAGGGCGGCGTTCAGGTTCTCCTGGGTCTCATAGTGGCGCTCGAATTCCGGGTCCGCCGGATAAATGGCCACGTCGATGCGCTGGACCATCAGGCTGGGGCTTTGCCGCTCGGTGCTGTCGGGAATGAGGTCCAGCAGCGCGTCTGTTACACCGCATCCGCTGAACAGGCACAGCGCCGTCAGCAGGGCAACGAGGGACAGGATCTTTCTCTTCATGTGGACCACCTCACTGGAACCGGAACCCGGCCTGGACCAGGATATGCACCTTGGCCTGGTAATTTTCTTTGGAGTCAAAACGGATGCGCTCATATCCGCTGATGGGATGGAAGGAGGCGATGGCCTGCTCCCAGTCGATCCAGATCTGATAGATTTCTCTCGGGGCGTTCATCACCGCAGCCCTCCTTCTCTGTTTGCCTCCATTATACAGCCTTTTTGAGAAAAATATATCGATTGGGCGCAAGCTTAAGAAAAATTAAGAATTATGGAGATGGGTCATCCGAACAGGATGCGCCAGTAGTCATATTCCAGGATCCGGGCGGAGACGGTGAAGCGGTTGCTCACCTCGGTGCACATGGCCTGGATGTAGGCGTCGTCCACCGGCTCGCCGGTGAGGGAGGTGACTTCCCCGGTTTCGGCGTTGTACATGGCCTTGTCCGTGATCCAGCTCCGGTTCCGGAAGCAGACGAAGGGCTGCCCGTTGCTGAACACATCCCGCCCCATGTACAGCCGGGAGTCAAATTCCAGGCCGAAGAGATTGCTCAGGGTGGGCAGCAGGTCCAGATGGCTGGCGGGGGTGTCGACGATCTCCCCCTCCATGCCATACTTCCAGATGACGCAGCCAGTCTTGTAAACCTCAAAATTGGATTCCGGGGTGTGGCCCAGCAGCTCGCCCAGCTGTTCGGCGGTCAGACCGTTGGGATAGTGGTTGGAGGTGAGGACGATGACGGTGTTTTCCAGCACTCCGGCGGCTTCCAGCCGCTCCAACAGGAGGGTCACGGCCTTTTCCAGCTCAAGCTGACAGGCCAGGTAAGCCCGGACTGTTTCGCTGTAGGGAAGGTCTGCCACAGCGGCCTGATTTTTGACGCTCATGGCGTTGGCGGAGAAAGTGTACTCCCGGTGGCCGGAGACGGTCATGTAATAGGCGGTGAAGGGAGTGTCAAAGACGTAGTCGTCGGAGGACAGGTCGATGACCTCCACATCGGATTCCGGCCACTGGTAAGTGACGTCCAGGCCATGACCGTAAGCCTTGTACTCGTATCCCAGGTTTTCCAGATACTTGTCCCGGCCATAGAGGTCGTAGCTATGGCCGTAGTAGGCGTAGGCGGAATAGCCAAGCTTGATGAGCCGCTGGGCCATGGTCAGGGGCATGAAGTTTCCGGCGCTGGCCTGGAAGCTCCATTCGCCGTCCTCGGGGATGGTTCCGGTGAGGAAGGCGTACTCCCCATCGCTGGCGGACACGCCCCGGTCGGGGGTATAGTAGTTGGTGAAGTAGTAACCCTCCTGCGTCATTTTGTAGAGGGTGGGTGTCAGCTCCTGGCTGACGGCCAGGTCGCTGAAGGACTCGGCTGTGATGAGGATCAGGTTGCAGCCCTGAAAAAGGCCGGTCTTGTCGTTTTTCATGGAGGCGGTGCGGCTGGCGAAATACTGGTGGACCTCCGCGATGGCGTCGTTGTCCTCCTGCTTAATCAGGGCGTCGAAGTCGATATCCAGGATGTTCGGGCCGTATTCCGCCGGTGTGGTGGTCTCCACAGGCCCGGAGGGCGCGGCGGTGGCCTCCGGAAGGGCGGTTTCTTCCAGCACGATGGTGCCGGAGGCGGACCCTCCGGTGAGGGTCCGCTGAAAGTCCAGCCGGAAGGCGGTGAGAACCCCCAGCTTGTTGACACTGGCAGAGCTGTCGGCGCTCCGGTGATACAGGCCGTAGGCGCTGACGTCCCCGGTGCCCCCGAAGAGGGGCAGGCTCAGCACCGTCAGAAGCTGGACCAGGACGCAGGATACTGCCATGGGGATGTGGCTCTTCCAGCTTCGCACAGGTTTGAAGGAGAAGGCACGCTTCCCGAAGACCAGCAGCAGCCCCAGCGGCACCGCCATCAGCAGGATCGCAGGAAGCCCGCCCAGCAGGGCCCGGACGGCAGTGGAGGAAAGCTCCGGCAGACCATTGGCGATGGAACGGATGGTGTAAAAGGTCCCGAAGACCCGGTGATACAGGAGCTGGGAAGCGCTGAGCAGGAAAACAAAGGCGCTGTAGCCCACGCTGATCCGGAAATTCGCCTTCGGGCTGGGGATGGCGGTGCAGAGGATGAAGAAGGCCAGCGCCGGGACCAGGGCGAACAGGGGCGCCAGCACCAGCCCGGGCCCCCAAAAGGCTCCCCAGCTTTTGCAGCAGGCGCACCGCAGCGCCAGCTCCGGCACCACCGCCGCGGCCCAGAGGTACAGCAGCAGCCAGAACCGGTTCCGGCGCATCTGACGGAAGAATTTCTGTGAGGGGGTCTCCCTTCGCTTCCGGGGCCGGACGTGGGGACGGTCCGGGGAAAGCGGGGGAGTCTGGGCGGGAGGGGGAGAGGATTCGGGTCGATCTGCCATGGTATTGCCTCTTTTCAATGTCGGATGAACCAATTATAGAGCCTGGTGTCTGCGAACTCCATCAAACCCTGTCAAATTAAGGTTATTTTCGCATTCTGAACCGAACCGGAAATTTATTTGACATCATATCTGTAATGCGGTAAAATAGAGGCGATTCTTAGGAAAGGAAGATCAATATGCCGAACATTCGATTTCATCTGGCGCTGATCGCGGCGAAGCTCACCGGCAAGCTGATCCGGCTCCTGGGCCGGAAGGGCAGCCATAACCCCGGTGTGGTGGCCCTGAAGATCTGCCCCAATTTTATGGATCTGGCTCCCCGGGCACCGCTTGTGGTATGCGTCACCGGCACCAATGGCAAAACCACCGTTTCCAATATGCTCTCCGACGCCCTGGAGGTCACCGGCCGGAAGGTGGTCAGCAACCGGGCGGGCTCCAACATCGTCCCCGGCTGCGTCACCAATCTGGTCAACAGCCTGAGCTGGACCGGCAAGTGCGTGGTGGACGCCACGGTCTTCGAGACCGACGAGCGGGCCAGCCGCCTGATCCTGCCCCATCTGAAGCCCGACTACATGATCGTCACCAACCTGTCCCGGGACACCCTGAAGCGCAACGCCCACACCGACTACATCTTCAGTGTCATCGATACCTACTGCCCCGAGACGGTGAAGCTGGTCCTCAACGCCGACTGCACCTGCTCCAGCCAGCTGCGGCCCGGCAATGACCGGGTGTTCTTCGGCGTCGGCCCCCAGCCCGGGGACCACACCGAGCCCTACAACCTGATCGCGGACAACACCCTCTGCCCCAAGTGCGGCGCCAAGCTCCGGTACGAGTACCTGCGCTACAACCACATCGGCAAGGTCAAATGCCCCGACTGCGACTTTGCCTCCTACGAGGCCAAGTACCTGGCCAAGACCATCGACGCGGAGAACAAGAAGCTCACCGTGTCCGTGGGCGGCGAGGAAGCCAGCTACACCCTCATCAGCGGCATGATGCACAACGTCTACAACCAGATGGCGATCCTGGCCCTGCTGGACCAGATCGGCACCGACAAGGAAATGATTTCCAAGGTCTTCGACACCATCCATCTCCCGGACATCCGGTTCAACGAGACCCAGGTGGGGGACCTGTCCCTGGTCATGTCCATGGGCAAGGGCCAGAACTCCGTTTCCGTCAGCCGGAACTTCGACTTCGTGGCCAATTCCCCCGAGGATAAGACCGTGATCCTGGATATGGACGATCCCTTCGACCGGCGCAAGAGCGTGGAGTACATGGGCTGGATCTGGGACGTGGAGTACGAGCAGCTCTGCCGGGACAACATCAAACAGGTCCTGATCACCGGACCCCGGTGCTATGACCACAAGGCCCGGCTGCTGCTGGCGGGCTTCCCGGAGGAGAAGATCCTCTGCGTCATGGACGAGATGGAGGCCATGGAGCACGTGCTGCTTCAGGGCGTGGAGAAGATCTATCTGATCTTCGACTGCACCACCCTGGACCTGGCAAACAAGATGAAGGCAAAGCTTCTGGGCATTATGGAGGGCGCAAAATGAGAATTGAAATTCTGTATTCCGATCTGTGCTGCCTCTACGGCGACAAGGGCAACACCATGTTCCTGCGGAAGTGCCTGCCGGAGGCGGAGTTTATCGAGACTGCCCTGAACGACCGTCCCGCGTTCCTCGGCGGGGACGTGGATCTGGTTTATCTCTGCTCCATGAGCGAGAAGAGCCAGGAGCTGGTCCTGTCCCGGCTGATGCCCTATAAGGACGCCATCGCCGCCCTGGCGAAGGAGGGCAAGACCCGCTTCTTCGTGGTGGGCAACGCCCTGGAGCTGCTGGGCAAGTACATCCAGCGGGAGGACGGAAGCAAGGTGGAGGCTCTGGGCCTCTTCGACACCCACGCCGTCCGCCAGACCCCCAACCGGTTCAACAGCCTGATGCGCATCTCCTTCGAGGGGATGACCCTGCTGGGCTACACCAGCCGCTTTTCCCATACTTACGGCCTGACCGAGGACATCGCCATGGGCCATGTGGAGGCGGGCTCCGGCGAGAATCCCGACAGCAAGCTGGAAGGCATCCGCTCCGGCAATGTGCTGGCAACTTACCTCTCCGGTCCCGTGCTGGTGTCGAACCCCGATTTCGCCCACTGGTTCCTGAAGGAGCTGGGCCAGCCCCTGGACAAGCTCCCCTGCGAGGAGGCCCTGCGTCAGGCCTATGACCAGCGGCTGAAGGACTTCACCCGGGACGATCTGGAAATGGCTTAAAAAACGAATCCCGCATCCGAATGGATGCGGGATTTTTGCGGCTTATTCGGCGGCAGGCGGGGGAGGAGCCTGCTTCTTCGGCTTCTTCCGGCTTATCTTCCGGATGACGAGGACAAGCAGACAGATGACAACGGCCCAGACTAGCAGGTAGGGGGAATTCACCACCACCCAGACGAACAGGTCGGTGATGCCCTCGCCCAGGTCGTCCAGGGTCTCTGCGAAACCGGAGGTGATCCGCTGCCAGACGGTGGGGTCCTCGGTGGGGGTCAGGGTCTCCACCTCGTAGAGGTTCAGGTAGACGGTGGCGTAGTCCACCTGGTTTGCCAGGGTCCGGAGCTGGGAGGCGTAGCGCTCCAGCTCGTAGGTCACGTCGCTGAGCCTGGCTTCGATCTCCAAAATGTCGGAGAGGCTTTCGGCATTCGCCAGCAGTTCCAGCAGCCGCTCCTGCTCCGTTTCCAGGGCGGTGACCTTGGCCTCGGTGTCCACGTATTCCAGGGTTACGTCGTCGGCAGTCTCGGTGGAGCTGGTGACGTTGGCGTTGGCACTGACGTGCTCCACGAAGCCGTCCAGGCTGTCCGCCGGGACGCGGACGGTCATGGCGCAGGACCTGCGGCGGTAGGTGTCGGTCTCCCGGGACTCCACATAGCCGCCCAGCTCCGTGATCTGCTGATCCAGACCGGTGAGCAGGGCGTCATAGTCCTCGGTCTCGGCGGTGAGGTGGACGGTTTTGATCAGCTTCCGGTCACTGCTGACGGCGGTTAAAGAGGAGCCACTGGTCAGGGAAGCGGAGCCGTCGGAAACCGCCTCGGCGGGCATCTCATAGCTGTATTCGATCTTGCTGTTGTCCGCTGCGGTCTCGCTGCCCGCGCCGCAGCCAGTGAGGAGAGAAAACAGCAGCAGAATGGAGAGCAGAATGGATAAGGCGCGCTTCATGTTGGTTTCCTCCTTATTTTGTGGTCATTTTCAGTATAACAGCAAAGAAAAACCGGCGCAAGAGCCCTGCGCCGGTTTTAAGATTTTTTAAGAAAGGCTCAGTGGGCCTTCTCCCGCTTGGCGGGAGCCGCGCCGGAGGAGGCCTTGTCGAACTGGACGATCTGGCTGGCATACAGGCCGCTGTTGCCGGAGAGGACGAAGCACGTCACGCACACCAGAGCGAACAGATGGATATTCTCGCAGCCGAACATCTCGATGCTCAGCAGGATGGAGGCCAGGGGGGCGTTGGTCACGCTGCAGAACAGGCCGATGAGGCCCAGGGCGCCGCAGAGTCCGGGGTCCAGGCCCAGCAGCCCGCCGAACACGCAGCCAAAGGTCGCGCCCACGCAGAAGGTGGGGACGATCTCGCCGCCCTTGAACCCGGCGGCCAGGGTGACGGCGGTGAAGAGCATCTTCACCAGGAAGCTGTACCAGTCCGCGTGACCGGCCACCGCCTCCAAAGCCATGTCCATTCCCGCGCCGTTGAACCGCTGATCCCCGGCAAGGAGGGTCATGCCGCAGATGACCACGCCGCCAACGGCGATCCGGACCCAGGGGTTGGGCAGGTGATGGGCGGCCAGATGCTCCGCCTTGTGGAACAGCTTGCACATGATGACGCCCAGGGCGGCCACCGCCAGGGCCAGCAGCAGGTAGAGCCAGATGTTGTGGGCGGTGATTTCCGAAGCCGCGGCCAGAAGATGGGTCTCCGGGAGGACCCCCAGGACCTCGGAGCCCCGGCTGGCGATGTAGGCCGCCAGATAGCAGGGCAGCAGCGCGGGGGTGAAGATGGAGCCGACAGAAATGAACTCCACCACGAATAAGTAAGCGGTCAGGGGCGTGCCGAAGAGTCCGGCGAACACCGCGCTCATGCCGCTCATGATGAGGATCTTCCGGTCCTGGTCATGGAGCTTCAGGAGCTTCGCGATTTTGGAGGCTACGGAACCGCCGATCTGAAGTGCCGCGCCCTCCCGTCCGGCGGAGCCGCCGAAGAGGTGGGTGATGGCCGTCGCCAGGAAGATCACCGGCGCGATCAGGGGGTTGACGCTCTCGCCCTTGAGGACGGCGTCGATGATCTCGTTGGTGCCCCGGTTGGTGCGCATTTTGAAGAGTTGATAGATTCCCACGGTGAGCAGGCCGCCCACGGGGAGCAGAAAGATCAGCCAGGGGTGCTCAGCGCGGACATGGGTGACGAAATGCAGGGCGTAGTGGAAGCCGGATCCCACCAGACCGCCCATGGCGCCCATGAGAAAGCCCAGCAGGCACCATTTCAAAAAGGCGGCAACATACCGCTCGGGATGGTGGAGCTTGTCCAGAAATGCCATGAAAAATCTCCTCTTTTCGTTCTTTTTACGGGTCCATTCTAACATAGCCCAGGGAAAAAGACAAGAAAAATCCTGCGCAGGGGATTCCTTGCGCAGGATTGCCTGTTTAGCGGTGCAGGGCCTTGCGGATCACCGGGACGATGGCGAGGGCGATGCCGCCGCCGATGAGGGCGGTGACCAGCTGGGGCCAGCTGAAGGTGGCGGGCAGAGCCTTGAGCATGGGCTCCTTCAGGGTGCCCGCGGCCAGCAGGGAATCGGCCATCACGCCGCAGATCAGCTTCACCACGATGACATACAGCGCCGCGAACTTGGCGACAGCGGCGATAACCCAGGCGGCCAGCCGCTTGGAAACGCTTGCGTCGGCGGCACCGGCGATCAGGTGCAGCAGCAGGACGAACACGGTGTTGCCCACCATGATGGCGGGGACCGTGAGAATCTGGGGCGCGATGCCCAGCAGGAAGGCCAGCACGGGGGAGATCAGGGCAATGGTGACGCCGCTCCACAGTCCGGCCACCAGGACAGCCACCGCCAGCACGGCGTTGACGCAGGAGCCGGTGACGAACTGGCCGAAGCCCTTGGTCAGGGCCTGGAGGGTGACCAGCAGCGCCAGGAGGATGGCGGTTTCAGTGATCCAGCGAATTTTCTTGTTCATGTATAAAACCTCGCTTTTTCTGACCGGGGACCGGTCGATTTGGGAATAACTGGTATTCAGTATAGCACCGCCAAACCCGTTTGTCCAGAAAAAACCGCCGGTCCGCAAACCCGGACCGGCGAAAATTCAGCGCTTCATGGCCTGACGGAGCCGACGGCGTTCCAGCTTGGGCTTGACCAGCCGTTCCAGGCAGGGAATGTACAGCAAACACACCAGCGCGGCGGTGAAGCCGCCATTGTACAGGCACATGCCGCCGTGGAGGTGGGGCACGGTGGTGACCATGCAGAAGTGCATCATAGCGGCGAGGATGCCGTAGGCGAAGCCGTATTCGTCGCAGATGGGGCTGAGGCCATTGGCGTAGCAGAGCCCCACGATGATAGACTGGGAGTTGAGATACTGGGTGAACTCGCCGCCCAGCATGGGGGAGAGGATCTGGAACAGCTCGGAGGCCAGACCGTAGCCGATGTTGATCAGGAAGATGTTGCCGGGATGGGAGCCGGAGTTGCAGGTGGCCAGCATACAGAAGATGACGCCGAAGGTGACGCCGTTGAAGGTGGCCCCGATCCAGTTGTAATAGCCCAGGATGAACAGGCCGTACAGTCCCACGTTCATCAGCATGGGGGCGTTTCCGTAGGTGGCGGAGAAATTGGTCACCAGCTTCGGGTCGGACATCAGGTGCCAGTAGTCCCGGGGTTTACAGCCCATCAGCAGGGCCGCAATGACGCAGGAGCCAAACAGAATGATGCAGAAGGTGTTGACGATCTCCGGGGAGGCGACGGTGAGATCGGACACCGCCTCCGGGATCTCGATGCCCATGGCCCGGTACAGGAAGCTCTGCATAAGGAACGCCGTCATGCCCACGGGCAGGGCCGCGGAATAGAGGTCGAAGCCCTTGTGGACCTTGGGGGAGTTTTCCAGGCCTGCGGGAATGAAGAAGCCGACCACCAGACCCACGATCAGGGCAAGGAGCATCCCCTCCGGGGAAAAGCCTACAACCTCATCGTTGGGATAGCGGACCATCAGCTCCGAGATGAAGGGCGCAAGGCCGGTGGAAAAGAGCATTGCGTTGGTGTGGTCGCCCAGCTTCTTCTCCCGGACCAGGCAGTAGGCGGCTACGCCCATCATGGTAGGCCACATATTCAGGATGTGGATACCCCAGGAGCCGAAGCCGGTGGTGAGGATGGTCACGAGGGTTGCGGCGGAGGTGGGCTTCTCGCCGGGGATCCAGTAGAGGGCCGTGCAAACCAGGCCCACCAGCCCCATGTTCAGGAAGGTGGCCGCGTAGCCGCCGATGGAGAAGAAGCTGGTGGAGGCCTTGGTGGGGGTGCTCAGGATCCGGAGCAGTCCGGGGAGCATCTGGGCCCGGTCGGGCATAAAAAATGCAGCGATCAGGAAGCTGCTGCTGAAAAAGAGGAAAAAGAGTTTGAGAAAATCACGCTCGGGAAGATCACGAAGTCGTTTCATATGGATGCCTCCGGGTGTTTTGGATGGTTTCATTAAAGCATATTTCTTGGCGAAAGTCCAGTCTTTGAACAGAAAAAAGCGCCCGCCTGCTTTTGACAGGCGGGCAGGGGAAAGCTTACTTGACCTTGGCGGCCTTGCGCTCGGCCTTGGTCTTGCAGAAGCGCTCCAGCTGGGGCACCAGGATCAGGCAGATCACCGCGGCGGTGAAGCCGCCGTTGTACAGGCAGAAGCCGCCGTGCATATTGGGCACGGAGGTGACCAGCAGATAGTGCATCATGGCGGAGACCATGCCCCAGAACCAGCCGTACTTGCTGGAAATGGGGCTCAGGCCGTTGGCGAAGCAGAGGCCGATGACGATGGCCTGGGCATTGATGGCGGTGGCGAAGGTGCCTCCTGCCAGCTGAGACAGCCAGCCGAAGACGGTGGAAGCCACCACATAGCCCAGCATGATGGGCCACACGTTGCCGGGGTGGGAGCCGGAATTGCAGGTGCAGAGCATGCAGAAGATGATGCCGAAGGTGACGCCGTTGAAGCTGGCACCGATCAGGTTGTAATAGGCCAGGATGAACAGGCCGTAGACGCCCAGGTTCATCAGGAACACGGGCTTGCCAAGCTTGCCGCTGACGCTGCCCACATGGTCGGGGGAGGTCAGCAGGGCCAGATAATCCTTGGGCTTGCAGCCGAGGGCCAGAGCGCCAACGATGCACAGCCCGAAGACCACGCAGCAGAAGATGTTGACGGTCATCTGGGAGGCCACGGTCAGGTCGGACTCCACAGCGGGCAGGGCGATGCCGATGGTCTTGTACAGGGTGGCGTTCAGGAAGAAGGCGTAGAAGCAGACAGGCACAGCGGCGGAGTACAGGTCAAAGCCCTTGTGGACGTTGGGAGCGTGGCCCAGGCCTGCGGGGAGCAGGAAGCCGATGAGGATGCCCACGATCAGGGTGACCAGCAGACCGGGGAGGTTAAAGCCAACCACCTCGGCGTTGGGATAGCGGACCAGCAGATCGGTGATCAGGGGAGCGATGCCGGTGGAGAACATCATGGCGTTGATGTTCTTGGCCAGGGGCTCCTTCTTGGCCAGGCTGTAGAGCACCACACCCAGGATGGTGGGCCAGATGTTCAGCACGGTGATGCCCCAGGAGCTGAAGCCCACGGTCAGGATGAAGGCCAGGGTGGAGACGTTGTTGGCCTCTGCCTTCAGGAGGGCGAACAGGGCCACGAAGCACAGGCCAACCAGGCCCATGTTCAGGAAGGTAGCGGCATAGCCGCCCAGGTCGAAGTCGTTGGTGGAGATCTTGCCGGGCTGGCTGATGATCTGCCACAGGCCGGAGAGCATCTGGCTCCGGTCGGACATGAAGAAGGCGGCGACGACGAAGCACAGGCTCAGGAAGGTGAACACCAGCTTCAGGAAGCTGCTCTCGGAGAGGTTTTTGATCTTATTCATAATGCACCTCGTATGTAAGATTTTTGGGGGTAAATTGGAGGAATATCCGTATAAAAAAGGGCAATCCAGTCCCAAGGAACTGAATTGCCCAGACGGTCGGCTCTAGTTCCTGCACTCCACAGCGGTGCTCCGCTTTTTCCGTCAGTTATGCAGGAATGTATTTACTTAGCAGGTACGCTCGGCGGCGACGATGACGTGCTTCATCAGAACGGAAGTAGTGACAGCGCCGACACCGCCGGGAACGGGAGTGATCTCGCCGACAATGGGCTCGACCTCGTCGAACTTGCAGTCGCCCTGCATGCCGCCCTTGCCCTTGGAGGTGATCTTCTCGGGGTTCCAGTTCATGGAAACGTCGATGATGGTCTGGCCGGGACGGACGTGCTTGGCCTCGACGGAGTTCAGAACACCGGCGGCGCAGATGATCAGATCGGAGTAGGGCAGGTAAGCCATGGGATCCTTGGTCTTGGTGTGGATGGTGGTGACGGTGCAGTTGCGGTGCTGCAGCATCAGGCTGATGGGACGGCCGATGACCAAGGAGCGGCCAATGACAGTGGCGCGCTTGCCAGCGTAGTCATAGTTGTAGTGGTCCAGGATCTCGATGCAGGCCTGAGCGGTGCAGGGAGGGAAGCCCAGGTCGTCGCGGCCCTCGTAGATACCGGCGTTGGACAGGTGGGTCATGGAGTCCACGTCCTTCTTGGGATCCAGGCGGTTGCAGATCTCGTTCTGAGCGTCACGCAGATGCTTGGGCAGGGGACGGAACATCAGGCAGCCGTGGATGGAATCATCAGCGTTGACCTCGTCGATGACAGCCAGCAGCTCTTCCTTGGTGCAGTCGGCGTTCAGAACGAAGTTCTTGATGGTGATGCCGACGACCTCGGCGCGCTTGGTGGCGCCCTTCTCGTAGGACAGGTCGCTGGGGTTCTCGCCCACGCGGACGATAGCCAGGGTGGGGACGACGCCCTTTTCACGCAGGGCGGCAG
>JBGVDK010000020.1:0-5376 GCA_045119355.1 Faecousia sp. | reverse complement strand
GTGGATTCCCAGTTTTCGTCCTGCTGGGCATCACCGGCGCGGCCCTGGCCTTCGGGCTGCAGTGGGTGCTCTATGACGCGCTGATCGTGAAGATCGGCGAGGTGGACGCCCTGGGCCTGTTCAACTTTGTGCCCTTCGTGGATCTGCTGAAGCCCATGCTGGCTACCTTCTCATTTGCCGGACTGTTCGTCGGCATCGTCGGTTCTCTCACCGCCATCCGTAAGTTCCTGGACGTGTAAGGAGATACTTATGAAAAACCGCAAATTCTGGGTATCGCTGCTGGCCGGTATCATGGCCGGAGTGATGCTGCTGAGCCTGATCTTCAGCATTCTGCCCGCCAGAGTCTTCGCCAAGACCTCCTCGGAGATTAAGGAGGAGATCGAGGAGCTGGAGGATCAGCAGATGGACATCTGGATCCAGATGGACGAGTTGGAGGCCCAGCAGGACGAAAACTGGGAATCCACCGAGGAAATGGTGGCCCAGAAGAACAACATCGATCAGCAGATCAATCTGCTGAACACCGAGATCGAGAACATCAACGAGCAGATCCGCAACTACACCCTGCTGATCTCCGCCAACCAGGAGGAGCTGGACGCGGCGGAGGCCGTTCTCGAGGAGCTCAATGAAAAAAACAAGGAGCGCATCCGGGCCATGGAGGAAGAGGGCGACCTGTCCTACTGGTCCGTGCTGTTCAAGGCCAGCTCCTTTACCGATCTGGTGGACCGGCTGAACATGATCGAGGAGATCCAGAAAGCCGACCAGCGCCGGATGGAAGAGCTGAGCCGCGCCGCCGACGCGGTGGCCGAGGCCAGAGAGACCCTGGAAGCGGAGAAAGCTTCTCTGGAAGAGTCCCGTCAGGAGCTGGCCGAGGCCCAGACCGTGCTGGATGAGAAGCGGGCCGAGGCCGACGAGATCCTGGCCCAGCTGAACGCCGAACAGCGGGAGCTTCAGGCCCTGTACGAGGAGTACGAGGATCTGGAACAGGCCCTGACCGCCGAGATCGCTGAAGCGGAAAAGGCCTACACCGAGCAGAAGAAAAAGGAAGAGGAAGCAGCGGCGGCGGCCAAGCCCTCCACCGGCGGCGGTACCTCCGCGCCTTCCAGCGGCGGCTGGGTGAGTCCCTGCTCCTATACCGTGCTGACCTCCGCCTATGGCTGGCGGATCCACCCCATCACCGGCAAGGAGAGCTTCCACAGCGGCGTGGACCTGGCAAACGTCACCGGCACGCCCATCTACGCCGCCAAGAGCGGCACCGTCACCGTGGCTACCTACAACGGCGTCTACGGCTACTATGTCCAGATCAACCACGGCGACGGCTTTTCCAGCCTCTACGGCCACATGACCCACTACATCGTCAGCGTGGGACAGTCCGTCTCCGCCGGGCAGGTCATCGGCTACATGGGCTCCACCGGATGGAGCACCGGCTCCCACCTGCACTTCACCATCTACTACAACGGCAGCACGGTGAATCCCATGAACTACATCTAACCAAAACCACGCACCCCCTTTTCAAGAATGGAGATCCTTTTATGAAACATCGCAAATTCTGGGCCGGACTTCTGGCGGCGGTTCTGCTGCTGACCATGATGCCCCAGGCCCATGCCGCCTCCTCTTCCGAGATCCGGGACGAAATCAATGGCCTGGAAGCGGAGCAGGAGGCCATCCAGGCCCAGATGGACGAGATCCAGGCCCAGCAGGACGCAAACTGGGAGTCCATCGAGGAGATGATCGCTTATAAAAGTAGCATCGACGAGGAGGTCTTCCTCCTGTACAGCGAGATCGACAATCTGAACGCCCAGATCACTGCCTACACCACCCTGATCGCCCAGACCCAGACGGAACTGGACGAAGCCCAGGCGGATCTGGACGAGCTGAACGTCCGCTACCGTGCCCGGGTCCGGGCCATGGAGGAAGAGGGCAGCATGTCCTATTGGGAAGTGCTGTTCAAGGCGAACTCCTTCACGGATCTTCTGGACCGGCTGAACATGATCCGGGAGATCGCCGAGGCCGACCAGCGGCTGATGGACCAGATGCGCCAGGTCACCGAGGCTGTGGCCGAGAGCAAGGCCCAGCTGGAAAGCGAGAAGGAGAACCTGGAAGCCTCCCGGGAGGAGCAGGAGGAAGCCATGGCGGCTCTGGACGCCAAGCGGGCGGAGAGCGACGCGATCCTGCAGGAGCTGAACGCTACCCAGCGGGATCTGGACGAGCTTCACGAGCAGTACGACGCGGAGAACAACGCCCTGGCCGCCGAGATCGCCGCGGCGGAGAAGGCCTACAACGAGGCCAAGGCCGCTGAGGAAGAGGCCCGCCGGAAGGCCGAGGAGGAAGAGCGGAGACGTCAGGAAGAGGCAAACAAAAATAATCAGAACAACAATTCCGACAACTCCAATAACTCCGACAATTCCAACAACTCGGACGATTCCGACGATGACGATGATGACAACAGCAGCACGCCTCCCGCCAGCAGTGACAACGGCTGGCTCCAGCCCTGCTCCTACATCATGATCAGCAGCGCCTACGGCTACCGCAGCAGCGGCTGGCACAACGGCGTGGACTTCGCCAACAACCGGGGCACTCCCATCTACGCCAGCCGGTCCGGCACCGTCACCAAGGCTGTGAGCCTGACCTATTCCTATGGCAACCACGTGGTCATCAACCACGGGGACGGCTATTCCAGCCTGTACGCCCATATGGATTATTACGTGGTCAGCGCCGGCCAGTATGTGACCCAGGGCCAGCTCATCGGCTATATGGGCTCCACCGGCAATTCCACGGGCAATCATCTGCACTTTACCATTTTCTACAATGGCAGTGACGTGAATCCCATGAATTATCTGTGATATCCCTGTGACATAATGAAGGTGAATCAGCACCCGCAGCAGAAAACGTGCTGTGGGTGCTTTTCCGTTGGAGGAATCGAGCATGAAAAAACTGTTAACTGTTTTGAGTTATATCCTGGTGGCCGCTGTGGCGAGCCTTGCGACTCTGGGCGTGGTGTTCCTGGGGGGCTTCGGCGGCTCCGGGGAGTACACCAAGCTGGAACAGCTCTCGGACCTGATCCAGGAGAAGTTCATTGGCGAGGCCGACGTCACCGCCATGGAGGACGCCGCTGCCGACGCCATGGTGAATGCCCTGGGGGACCGGTGGAGCTACTACATCAGCGCCGCGGACTACGGTAGCCATCTGGATCAGATGAACAATTCCTACGTGGGCGTGGGCATTACCATCATGCTCCGGGAGGATGGCGATCTGGACGTGGTGGGCGTGGTGGAGGGCGGTCCCGCCGATCAGGTAGGCATCCTGGCGGGGGATATTGTCACCGCCGTGGACGGCCAGGACTGCGCCGAGCTGGGCATCGACGGCACCAAGAACCTGATCCGGGGCGAGGAGGGGACCGTTGTGACCCTGACCGTCCTCCGGGAGGAGCAGGAGCTGAGCTTCGACGTGACCCGGGCCTATTTCGAGACCCCGGTGGTGGCCTATGAAATGTTGGAGGACGGCATCGGCTACGTGGCAATCGAGAACTTCGACAGCCGCTGTGCCGACGAGACCATAGCGGCCATCGAGGACCTGCTGGCCCAGGGCGCGGAATCCCTGATTTTCGATGTGCGGAACAACCCCGGCGGGTATAAGACCGAGCTCTGCGAGGTGCTGGACTATCTGCTCCCCGAGGGGCCGCTGTTCCGCAGTGAGTATTACAACGGAAAGACCCAGGTGGAGGAATCTGACGCAAACTGTCTGGAGCTTCCCATGGCGGTGCTGGTGAACAGCGAGAGCTACTCCGCCGCGGAGTTCTTTGCCGCCGCCATGCGGGAATACGACGCCGCCTTCGTGGTGGGCCAGAAAACCTGCGGCAAGGGCTATTTCCAGCAGACCTACGAGCTCAGCGACGGCTCCGCCGTGGGCCTGTCCGTGGGCCGGTATTACACCCCCAACGGCGTGAGCCTGGCGGGCGTCGGCATCACTCCGGATGTCGAAGTGGAGGTAGACGACGAGCTCTTCTGGCAGATCTACTACGGAAATGTGGAACCCATGGAGGATCCTCAGATTCTCGCCGCAATTGAGGCCCTGAAAGTTGGGAATGGAACTTGACGAAGCGGGAAAAATCCTATATAATGTAGGGAGCTATCTGGAAAATAATCGCTGAGAAAGGATTTTTAATATTATGGCTAAGGAAATTAAGCTGACCCAACTGGCGCTGGACGCCTACAAGCGCGAGCTTGTTTATCTGAAGACCACCCGTGAGCGCGAGGTCGCCGCAATGATCGCGGAAGCCCGCTCCTACGGCGACTTGTCCGAAAACTCCGAATACGATGCCGCCAAGAACGAGCAGGCCAAGCTGTATGGCCGTATCGCTCAGTTGGAGGACATCATCGCCAACGCCGTCATCATCAAGGACGACAACGCCGCCTCCGGCCGTGTGGGTCTGGGCTGCAAGCTGACCGTCAAGAACGTGGAGACCAGCGTGGAGTACACCTACACCATCACCGGCTCCCAGGAAGCCGACCCCATGCTCTTCAAGATCTCCGACGACTCTCCCTTCGGCCGTGCCGCTGTCGGCAAGGCTCCCGGCGAGACTTTCATGGTGAACGCCCCCGCCGGCTCCTACGAGATGCTGGTGCTGGACGTCACCCGCGAGGGCTAAAAGATGGCAAAGTTTGTACCCCAGGCAGAACTGCCTGTTTCTGAGCAGGCCGCCATCCGCCGGGAAAAGCTGGCGGCGCTGCAGGCCGAGGGCCGGGATCCCTTCCAGATCACCAAGTTCGATTTCAACGCCGACTCCGCCGCCATCAAGGGCGACTACGACGCCTACGAGGGCAAGCTCGTTAAGGTCGCCGGCCGTCTGATGTCCAAGCGCGGCCAGGGCAAGGTTATGTTCTGCGACCTGCAGGACTCCACCGGCCGGATCCAGCTCTTCGTCAAGATCGACGAGATGGGTGAGGAGGAGTATGCCCGGTTCAAGAAGAACGACATCGGCGACATCATCGGCTGTGAGGGCGAGATCTTCAAGACTAAGACCGGCGAGATCTCCGTCCGGACCAAGTCCGTCACCCTGCTGAGTAAGAGCCTCCTGCCTCTGCCCGAGAAGTACCACGGCCTGACCGACAAGGAAATGCGTTTCCGTCAGCGCTATGTGGACCTGATGGTGAATCCCGAGGTCAAGCGGAACTTCATCATCCGCTCCAAGTTCATCAAGCATCTGCGCAATTACCTGGACAATATGGGCTACATCGAGGTGGAGACCCCTGTCCTGAACACCATCGCCGGCGGCGCCGCCGCACGGCCCTTCATCACCCACCACAACACCCTGGACATCGATATGTTCATGCGCATCGCCACCGAGCTGCCCCTGAAGCGGCTCATCATCGGCGGCAT
>JBGVDK010000019.1:0-4530 GCA_045119355.1 Faecousia sp. | reverse complement strand
CATGACCAAGCTGATCTCCGCCCAGATGATCTCCTACGACAAGATCAACCAGCTGCGTCATGTGAAGTACCTGAAGGACCGGGAGCACACCATCGAGCTGATGAAGCGCCACGCGGAGATCATGGCTCCCAAGTTTGAGCTGTGCCTGAAGATCCTCCGTGCCCAGGTCACCGCCAAGGGCATCGCCCACTGGCACCATCCCACCGGCGGCTACTTCATCTGCGTCGCCGCCATGCCCGGCACCGCCAAGCGGACTCTGGATCTGTGCAAGAAGGCGGGCGTGGTCCTCACCGAGGCCGGCGCCACCTATCCCTACGGCGTGGATCCCCACGATTCCATGATCCGGATCGCCCCCAGCCTGCCACCCATCGAGGAGTTGGAGAAGGCCATGAACGTCTTCTGCACCAGTCTGAAGCTGGCAGCCCTGGAAAAGTATTTGGGCATCGCCGCCGCTGACACCGACGCCAGAACCGAATAAGCTGAAAGACCTCCCTTTCCGGTTTGGAAGGGGAGGTTTCATCTTTACACGGGGCGTCGGCTATGGTAAAATAAAAGAAAAACGGGAGGCTGTAATATGGAAACCGCAAACAAGATCTTTTTCGAAAAAAGAGGAAAGACCCTGGTGAAAAACCTGAATTCCCGGTGTTTTGAGGCCTATTTCTGCGAAACAAAGGAGAAAGCGCTGGCGAAAGCCCTGGAGCTGATCCCCGAGGGAAGCTCTGTTGGCTGGGGCGGCGCTTACAGCGCGATGCAGATCGGCCTGCTGGACGCCATGGGCAACGGGAAATACAAGGCCCTGGACCGGGATAAGGCATCCTCCCCCGAGGAGCGGCTTGCCATCCAGCGGTCCTGCTTCGACGCGGACTTCTTCATTACGGGTGCCAACGCCCTGAGCCTGGACGGCCAGATGGTGAACATCGACGGCATGGGCAACCGGGTCGGCATGATCGTTTACGGCCCCAAGAACATCTTGGTCATCGCCGGGGTGAACAAGGTGGCCGATACCCTCGAGGAAGCGGTGCGCCGTGCCCGGACCATCGCCGCGCCCCAGAACGCCCAGCGGTTCGGCCTGAAAACGCCTTGCTCCGTCACCGGAGCCTGCGGCGACTGCAAGGGGGAGGGCGGCATCTGCAACCAGATGGTCATCACCCGCAATTCCAGACCCGCCGGACGGATCAAGATGATCATCGTGGGCGAGAGCCTGGGCTACTGAGGAAACGCCATGAAGCTGTATGTTGCCCGCCATGGGGAGACGGCATGGAATGCGGAATACAGAGTCTGCGGCAGGACGGACCTGCCCCTGACACAGCGGGGGGAGGAACAGGCCCGGCTCCTGGCGGAGGAAGCCAGGGGGAAGGGAATCCAGGTCATCGTGGCGTCGCCCATGAAGCGGGCCATGCAGACGGCGGCCCCTGTGGCGGAGGCTCTGGGATTGTCCATCGAGACCGACCAGCGGCTGATGGAGCAGTGCTACGGCGTCTTCGAGGGCTGCTCCCGGAGCGACCCTGGGTTCCTCGCCAACAAGCGGCAGTTTGCCTACCGCTATCCCGGGGGAGAGAGCATGATGGATCTGGCGGCCCGGGTGTATCCGGTGCTGAGCGAGATCAAGGAGAAGTACGCCGGGAAGACGGTGCTGCTGGTGTGCCACGGCGCGGTCTGCCGGGTGATCCACAGCTATTTTCACGATATGACAAACGAGGAATACTTCTCGTTTATGACCGAAAACGCCAGATTGGCGGAATATGAGCTATGATGCGGGACAGCCCTCCGGTTTGGAGGGCTGTTTTTCCGTATTGACCGTTGACAGAATGGGTCGAACCTGTTAAATTAAAAGCAGGACGAACGAATTAAACCAACCAAGGAAAGGAGCGGTTGATATGCCGAAGATTTTTGAAAGCGAATACCGGTTCTGCCTGATCCTCTGGGAGCATGAGCCGGTGAAGAGCACCCGCCTGGCGGAGCTGTGCAGGGAAAAGCTGAACTGGTCCAAGGCCACCACCTACACCGTCATCCGGCGGCTGGCGGAGCGGGGCGTGCTGAAAAACGAGAACGCCGTTGTCACCTCCCTGGTGTCCAAGGAGGACGCTCAGCTGGAAGAGCTGGAAGAACTGGTGGACAAGACCTTTGAGGGAAGCCTGCCCGCCTTCATCGCGGCCTTCTCCCGGAGCAAAAAGCTGCGGCAGGAGGATGTGGAGCAGCTAAAAAGCCTGATCGATCAATACGAGGAGGGGTGAACATGAGAGAGCTGTTTCTGAACGTGCTGGAAGCCAGCTTTTACGGCGGTATCCTGATCATGGCGGTATGTCTGTTCCGGACGATGTTCCGGAATGTGCCCAAGGCTTCCATCTGCCTGCTGTGGCTGCTGGTGGGCCTGCGGCTGGTGCTCCCGGTACACATCGAGAGCAGCCTGAGCCTTCAGCCGGATTCCCCGGTGGCGGAGCTTCGGATGGAACAGACCCAGCTTTCTGACAGCCGGACGGAGATTGATGTTCTGCCGGAGATCGGCCAGACTTCCAATGGGGAACAAAATGTGTCCGTGGAGCAGCAGACTCCGGAATACACCGCCCCGGCGGACCTATCGGAAATTGACACGGACCGATACGAAGCAGAGGAGCCGGTGGATTGGCTGGAAATCGCTTCTGTGGTCTGGCTGGTTGGCGCAGTCGGGATGCTTGCCTATACCGCTGTCAGCTATCTGCGGCTGAAGCGCCGGGTCCGGGATGCTGAGCCTGCGGGGGAGAACATCTTCCTCTGTCCGGGGCTGGATACCGCCTTTGTGCTGGGCGTTTTGAAGCCGGGGATTTACCTTCCCGGGGAGTTGGATGGAGCGGACCGGGAATTTGTCTTGGCCCACGAGCGGAGCCACATCGCCCGGGGAGATCATCTCTCCAAATTCGCGGCCTTTGCCGTGCTGGCGGTCCACTGGTTCAACCCGCTGGTGTGGGTGAGCTATGTGCTGCTGTGCCGGGATCTGGAAATGGCCTGCGACGAGCGGGTGGTCAAAAACATGGATGTTACCCAGCGGAAGGCCTACTCCACCGCGCTGCTGTCCTGCGCGGCCAAGCGGTCCGGCCTGGCGTTCTGTCCGGCGGCCTTTGGCGAGGTGGGCGTGAAGGAGCGGATCCTGCGGGTGCTCCGCTACCGGAAGCCCGGGTTCTGGCTCACCATCGCGGCGGTGGTGGCGCTGATCGTCGCCACGGTGTGCTTCCTGACGGAGCCTGCAATGGAGGAAGAGCCTGCGGAGACGACGCTCCCGGCGGAGACTGAGCCGGAGCTCTGGACCGGCGTGGACGAAGCGACTGCGGAAGAGCTGACGGCCCTCTTCACCGACCCGGAGAGCTGGTACTACATGGCCCTGTGCAGCGACTACATTGCGCCGGAGTTCATGGAGGTCCGGGATTTCTTCTATCGGGGCACCGACGGGGAACGGGTGTACTTCACAGAGGAAGATCTGGACAGCATCAGCGCGGAGGGGCAAAGCAGGCTCGCGTTGGAGGCCTCCAACCACAAGGTCGATCCGGACCGGGCCAATGAGATCCTTGGCGAGGTCCTCGGCATCACCATGGAGGACCTGCGCAATC
This sequence comes from Faecousia sp., assembly GCA_045119355.1. Taxonomy (GTDB): domain Bacteria; phylum Bacillota; class Clostridia; order Oscillospirales; family Oscillospiraceae; genus Faecousia. Next base: position 949 of record JBGVDK010000019.1, on the reverse strand, counting down.
CGAATACCAGTTATACGGGCATCCATTACTATGAGGAGATCGACTGCTGGTCCGTGAACAATACCCGTCCCTGGTGGGGCTGGGTGGAAGGCGAGTATGAGAATGTTGTGGAGGTCCTGGGCGGTCAGGCCCTGGAAAACGGCGACATCGCCATCACCTATACCGATGGCAGAAATGCGAACCGGATCGTAACGGTCCGGAACGTGGACGGGGTGTGGAAGGTCCGGTCCAACCTGCTCGCGGCCGATGTGAAGGCCTATTCCACTGACTACAGCGCCCAGGAGCTTCCCTGGTCGATCCAGGAGACCATGAGCTACGAGGAATACTTCTCGGAGGTCCGGAATTATACGGAGAACGACCGGTATGGCTATTCCGGCACCGGCTGGCCGTCGGGTTATATCATCGAGTGCGACGGATACCATATGGTGGTCCGCAAGGAGTCAACAAAATCCGGCGTGAACGCGAATATGAATCAGGAGATCATCTGGGTGATCCCGTCGGAGGTGGATTTCTCCCAGTGCTTCATCCGCTACAAGACCCAGAAGTGGCTCTTCGGCAGGAAGGGCAATGAGATCTTCCGGGTGGATTATTACGGCAATTACGAGACGCTGTTCGTGGATGAGACGGGAATGCTGGCTCAGACGGAGGGGAATGGCTGGTCTTCCACCCTGATGGACCAGACCATCTGGTTCTTTGCGGGCGTTAACGAGGGCGAGCCTCACCCCGGCATCTACCGGCTGTATATGCCCACGGGTCAGGTGGACCTGATCTATGACGACTTCCCCTCCTATGCCGACGGTGTGGACGGGAATGGATGGAGCCTGCCCGCCAAGGTGTCGGCGGCCTATTCCAATGTCGAGGTGGCCTGGACCCAGAGCAATGAGGCATTCTGGACCACCTACTACGCTATGGTGGATGACGAGACCTCGGTGCTGTACACGGACGAGAA
>JBGVDK010000018.1:0-7787 GCA_045119355.1 Faecousia sp. | reverse complement strand
CTCGTCCCGGCCGCCCAGCTCCACCTTGTGGGAGTAGCCGCCCTCCCGGATGATCCGCATGGAGGCCATGATCTTGCGCAGCCGGTGGGCAAAGGCCGTGGAGAAGGACACCGAAAACACCAGCAGCACCGCGCTGAGGATCAGGGTGATGGTCAGGATGTTGTGCTGCAGCGACTGGACCAGCTTGCCCTGGGCGGTGTCGTATTCCATGATGTAGACGCTGCCGATCAGGTTGTTGTAGCTTAAAATGGGCGTGGCCGCCTGGGATTCCATCACGCCGTCGTGATAGCGCCAGGTGAACACGTCGTTGCCCTCCAGGGCCTGGACGATCTCCGGGAAGAGGCAGTATTTGCCCACCGCGTCCACCTCCTCGATGGAGTCATAGACGCATTTGCCGGAGGCATCGGTGATGATCAGCCGGGTGACGGTGAGATCGTCCAGCTGGCTCACCGCCGCCGCGGCGGTATCGGTGTTGAGCACCCGCTGTTCGGCCACGGCGGAGGCCGCCACCTGGGCCTTTTCGTCCATGGAGGCCTCCTTGGTCTGGTAGAACAGCCGGTAGCTCATGTTGTTGCAGTAGATGTTCAGAAACAGCAGCACCGCGAAGGTGATCAGCACATGGATCATGCTGTAGCGGAACTGGTTGGTGCCGTAGCGGAGGGTGGCGCCCTCTTTATTTCTTGAAATAATAGCCAACGCCCCACTTCGTCATAATGTGTTTGGGTTCCGCGGGATTTTCTTCCAGCTTTTCCCGGAGACGGCGGATGTGCACGTCCACGGTCCGGATATCGCTGCGGTATTCATAGGCCCAGATGGTGTCGAGCAAGGCCTCCCGGGAGTAGACCCGGTTGGGATTGCGCATGAGGAATTCGATGACGTCGAATTCCTTGGCGGTCAGGTCCGCGAGCTGTCCGGAGCGGTAGGCGTTCCGGGCGTCCAGATCCAGGGTGATGGAGCCGACAGTCAGGGTGTTGCTCTGGCTGGCGGAGGAGGCGGCGCCGCTCCGGCGGAGCAGGGCACGGATCCGGGCCTTCAGCTCCAGGATGTTGAAGGGCTTGGTGAGATAATCGTCGGCGCCCTGCTCAAAGCCCATGAGCTTGTCCATGTCCTCCACCTTGGCGGTGAGCAGGATGATGGGCACGTTGGAGAATTCCCGGATCTTGGAGCAGGCGGTGAGACCGTCCATCTCCGGCATCATCACGTCCAGCACGATCAGGTTCACGCTCTCGTCACGGGCCATCTCCACAGCCTCAAGCCCGTTGGAGCCGGTGACCACCTCGTAGCCGTCGTTCTGCAAATTGAAACGGATGCCCTTGACCAGCAGGGCCTCGTCATCCACGACCAGAATTTTCATATCTTATCCTCCTATGGTGATATATGGGAGCATCTGCTCAAGCCGTTTTTCGCCGATGCCCTCCACGTTCAGAAGTTCAGTCAGTTCGGTGAAATCGCCGTTGGCCTCCCGGTAGTCCACGATCCGCTGGGCGATGACCTCGCCGATGCCGGGGAGGAAGGTGAAGTCCTGGGCGGTGGCGGTGTTGATGTCCAGGGGATAGGCAGGCTCGGGACAGGCGGTGGTCTCCGGCTCGGTGGGGTCCGATGCTTCGGTGGGAAGCTCCTCCGGAAGGGGCTGCACCGTGGGGGCGATCCGTTCGGTGGTCACCGCCGGGCGGACCAGATTCCGGCCCAGGAAAAAACCCAGGGTGAAGACCACAAATACCGCCGTGACGCCGATCAGGAGCTGGCGTTCCTTAATTTTCATGAACATTCCGCCCCTTTCATTGACTACCGCACGGAAAAATGTTATAATTGCGTTCCAAGCTATTATACACAACAATTTGCCGCCGGACAAGTGCGGCGATGGAATATCGGAGACGAATTATGAAAAAAAAGAAGCTTTTCAGCGCCCTTCTGGCGGCGCTGCTGTTTGTGAACGCCATAGCCCTGCCGGTTTCGGCGGAGACCGAGCCCTCGGAGACGGCGGAAGGTACGAATGTGGAGAGCACCTTCATCCCCACACTGCCCTGGGAGACCGAGGGGACGAATGCCGAGTCCTACTCCGGCGACGCCAGCGTCAACAGCGGCAGCCATTCCATCAACGCCCAGTACCCCGTGGCCAGCGTCATGGACTACGCCGTGGACTGCAAGGCGGCCCTGCTCTACGAGCTGGACACCGAGACCATGGTCTATTCCTATAACGCGGACGCCAAGCTCTATCCGGCCTCCGTGACCAAGGTCATGACCTGCCTGGTGGCGCTGGAAATGTGTGAAGATCTCAATGAGGTGGTCACCGTTTCCGAGGAGATCGCGGCTGCCATCGATCCCACCGGCTCCGGCATCGATCTGGTGGCCGGGGAAGAAATGAAGATGATCGATCTGTTCTACGCCCTGATGGTGGAGTCCGCCAACGACGCCGCCTCCGTGATCGCCGATCATGTGGCCGGCAGCGAGGACGCCTTCATCCGGAAGATGAACCAGAAGGCGGAGCAGCTGGGCTGCGAGATGACCCATTTCAATAATGTCCACGGCCTGCATGACGAGGAGCATTACACCTGCGCCCGGGATCTGGCGAAGATCATGATCGCGGCCCTGGAAAACGAGACCTTCTGTGAGCTGTATTCCGCCACCTCCTATACCATTGCCGCTACCAACAAAAGCGAAGAGCGGAAGATGTATACCACCAACTATCTGATCAGCAAGGCCACGACCCAGGATTATTACGACGACCGGGTCATCGGCGGCAAGACCGGCTTCACCACCCCCGCGGGACGGTGCCTGGTCACGGTGGCCGAGGACAACGGGATGCGCTTCCTCTGCGTCGTCCTGGGCGCGGAGATCAAGTACGGTGAGGATGGCTGGACGGTGCTCACCTACGGCAACTTTGAGCAGACCGAGGGCCTGCTGGATTTCGGATTCGACAACTATATGCCCACCCAGGTCCTGTCCTCCAACCAGACGCTGGGACAGTTTGATGTGGAAAACGGCTCCTCGGCTGTGCAGGGCATGGTGCGCGAGGAAACGGATACGGTTCTGCCAGCGCTCAGCGATATGTCCTCCGTCCGGTATGAATACGTCCTTGACGGGGAGACGCTCACCGCGCCCATCCGGGAAGGCCAGCCCATCGGCGTGGTCCGGGTATGGTATCAGACCAAATGTCTGGCCCAGCAGGAGCTTTACGCCGCGGTTTCCGTGGAGAAGACCGCGACTACCGTCGCCGGAAGCAGCGTGGACCCCGCCTCCCCGGTGGAGGGTGGGAGCAGCCTCTGGCACATCATCCTGGTGGTCATCCTGGTGCTGCTGGGGCTGATCGCCGCTATGCTGGCTGCCGGGTATATCCGGGCTGCCATCCTCCGGGCCAGAAGGGCCAGACGGAGAAAAAATCGCAGAAGGAGTCGGTAAGATGCTTGACTGGAAGGAGCTGGAACAGAGCTGCATGGGCTGTACCAAATGCGGCCTGTGCGAGACCCGGCACAATGTGGTCTTCGGCGTCGGTCCCCGGGACGCGGATGTGATGTTCATCGGCGAGGGTCCCGGCGAGCAGGAGGACCTGAAGGGCGAGCCCTTCGTGGGACCCGCCGGAAAGCTGCTGGACGATATGCTCTCCATCATCGACCTGAGCCGGGAGAACTGCTACATCGGCAACATCGTCAAGTGCCGTCCGCCCCGGAACCGGGATCCCCTGGAAACGGAGCAGGAGGCCTGCATTGGCTACCTTCGCAATCAGGTGGCCCTGATCCGGCCGAAGATCATCGTCTGCCTGGGCAGGATCGCCGCCCAGAAGCTGATCCGGCCCGACTTCCGCATCACCCGGGAGCATGGCGTCTGGGAGGAGCGCAGCGGCATCTGGATGAGCTCCACCTTCCACCCTTCGGCGCTGCTGCGGGATGTGACCAAGCGGCCGGAGGCTTTCGACGATCTGATGGGCCTGCGGGCGAAGATCCGGGAAATCGGCGCAAAAGTATGATAAAAACCCACGTTTCAGCCGAGTTTCAGCCGAGAAACGTGGGTTTTCCTTATAATAAGAAGTACAGCGCGATGGTGAGCAGGGGAGAGAGTCCTCCCTCCTCGCCGCAGTCGTCCCGGTTCAGAAGGAGCAGCAGCGAGATCACCAGCAGATCCGCCGCGTCGATCTGCCGGGGGAGCAGGCCTTTCAGAAAGGACAGGATCCCCTGGGTGGAATCGGTCCCGCTCTGGCAGTGCTCCTGCTTCGGCGGCTCGGGATGGACCGGCGGGGGGCAATGCTCCTGCTTCGGCGGCTCCTGGGGACGGGGCTGCTCCGGACGCTGGGACTGCTGGGGCTGGTGCTGCTGGCCCTGGTAGGGCGGACGGGGACCCGGGCGCCGGTTGTTCTCCGGGACGGTGCTCCGGCGGTAGGAGCCGTCGGACTGGGGAGTGTAATGATTGTAATTGGGCATAATTCACCTGCTTTGGGACATGGCGGAGGAGGCGTATTTGGCGATCTTCGCCGCCTGCATGGCTTTTACCAGCTTCTGCCGCCGGTCGTCGGGGAGAAAGCCCTCCAGGGCTTTCACCAGATTCTGCTCCCGCTGATCGATTTGGGTGGCCTTTAACAGCTGCATCATCCCCTGCATCGCCGCCGGATCGAAGGGCAGTCCGCCCGGGTTTTGCGCAGGCGCGGAGGGCTGAAACTGGGTCTGGGCTGTCGCCTGATATTGGGGCTGAGGCGGGGGAGCGGAAGCCGCCTGGCTTTGGCCCAGAGATCCGGCCATGGACATGATCTGCCCCATCAGGGCGGGATTGGACAGGATGGAATTCAGTTTGTCCTCAAATTCCGCCATGGCTGTCCCTCATTCGCTGGGTCAGGTCCTGGACCTGACGGTCCTGCATCAGCGGGGTGAGCAGGTGCTTCGCCTCGTCGGTGTTGCCCTTCATGGCCTGATGTACCGCCTGCTGCAGTGCCGCGCTGTCCAGCTGCCGGAGCCGGTTGAGGAGCTCCTGGGTCTCGGGCTGGCGCATGACCCAGGCCAGGTCTTCCTGAGAAAAATCTTCACTTTTTCGTGCCATTCGATTGCCTCCTGTCTGAATGCCTGCTATAATAGAAAAAACGTTGAACAAAGGAAGGATCAAGAAATGCGTATTTTGGTGGTGTCCGATTCCCATTCCGCCCTTTCCTTCATGCTCCGCTGCGCGGAGGTGACGAAGCCGGATGTGATCGTCCATCTGGGGGATCACTATGACGACGGCGAGGTCCTGCGGGACTCCTGTCCCAATGCCCGGGTGTATCTGCTCCCCGGCAACTGCGACCGCTGGCGCGCTCCTGCCTACGCTCAGGAGATTCTGACGGACTGCATCGGCGGCGTCAGCTTCTACATGACCCACGGCCACCGGCATGGGGTGAAATCCACCATCGGACCGCTGCTGTCCGCAGCCCGGGCCGCGGGAGCGGGTGTGGCGCTCTACGGCCACACCCATCAGGCCTACTGCCATCAGGAAGTGGACGGCCTGTGGGTCATGAACCCGGGCAGCTGCGGCTACTGCGGCGGCAGCGCGGGGATCATCGAAGTGGGTGATGGCCGGGTGAAGTCCTGCCGTCTGATCCGGGAACGGGATTTGGAGGAATTTGCATGATTTTAACCATCGATATTGGAAACTCTAACATTGTCATCGGCTGTGTGGAAGGGGAGCAGATCCTCTTCCGGGGCCGGGTGAACACCGACCGGGTAAAGACCTCGGACCAATACTGCATTGAGCTGAAGACGCTGCTGGAGATCTACCAGGTGGAGCTGGAAAAGATCGAGGGGACCATCATCTCCTCTGTGGTTCCCCAGGTCCTGAACTCCATGCAGACCGCCGTACGGAAGCTCACGGGAAAGACGGCGCTGGTGGTGGGCCCCGGACTGAAGACCGGGCTGAACATCCTGCTGGACAATCCGGCCCAGATGGGCGCGGATCTGGTGGTGGCCGATGTCGCCGCCCTGCGGGAGCACAAGCCCCCGCTGATCGTCATCGACATGGGCACCGCAACCACCATCTCGGTGCTGGACGAAAGCGGCGCCCACCTGGGCGGCTGCGTCTGTCCCGGCGTCCAGCTGAGCATGGACGCCCTGACCCGGAACACCTCCCTGCTCCCGGGCATCCAGCTGGACCGGCCGAAGAAGGCCATTGGCCGGAACACCGCCGACGCCATGCGCAGCGGTATCATGATGGGCACCGCCTCTATGCTGGACGGGATGATCGACCGGTTCGAGGAGGAGCTTGGGCAAACCTGCACCATCATTGCCACCGGCGGCATTGCCCGGTTCATCGTGCCCCTGTGCGGCCATGGGATGATCTATGACCGGGACCTGATCATCAAGGGCCTGGCGGCGCTGTACCGGGACAACTGCCGGGAGTAAGGTCTGTCTGAGCCTATTCTATGCGGGACCCGGGAAAAGGATGCTCAGAACGCGGTCAGCAGGTAGAGAATCGCGGTGACCAGCCCCACACAGCTTGCGGTGCTCAGGGCGGCATCTGCCAGCTTGTTGACGAAGTAGCTGGTATCTGCGGCGTTGGGATAGCGCTTGGCGGTGACGTTTCTGCGGCGATAGGTTCTGGATGCGTTCATATTGTGTACCTCCTTGGTTTTGATGAGCCAAGTATACCGGAAGTAATGTACAATAAACCGGACATTTAAAGGACTTTCGAATAAAAGTTCGGAATCCGGAACGCTGAAAAAGTTTACATTTGATGATTTCAGCCGGGGGTTGCAAGACTGGGGCAAATATGCTAAAATAGGAAAATAAATGGTTTTGCCGGAGGTGGCGTATGAATAAATTTCAGGAATTGACCGCTCAGTGGAGCGAAGCTTATAAAAAGGTGAAGCCCGGGCTGAATAAAACGGGAGAGGTGCTGAGCCTGATCGGTTTGTGGATGTGGCGGCTGCGGAAGTTCCTGCTGGCGGTTCCCATTGTTTGGCTGGCGATCTATCTGGCCCGGCTGAACTACAGCCTGCTCCCCGAGATGGTGGGCATCGACCTTCAGACCACCGGCGAGTATGCCCGGATGATCACCCGGGAGGCCGCGGTCTACGGTCCCATGGCGGTGACGGCGGTGTGTCTTCTGATGATGTTCCTGTCCCGGAAGACCCTGTATCCCTGGCTGATCTGCCTGTTCTCCATGGCGCTGCCGCTTTTGGTACTGATCACGAATATTTTCCCCGGTTGAGGGGCGCAAATGCCGCCGGTTTCGGCGGCGTTTGCTGTTTAGAGAGGAGACGACCCCTTGAGCAAGAGAAAGCTGAACAAGGAAAAGCTGGCAGGCTATCTTCAGAGCAAGAAGACGGTAGTGACGGTGTATCTGATCCTTCGGGCGCTGGTGATCCTGGTGATGATCGCCCAGATCAACAAGGGCAACTACGAAAATGTCTATATCTGCCTGCTGACGCTGGTGCTGTTCACCTTCCCCAGCCTCGCGGAGCGGCGGCTGAAGATCGACCTGCCGGATACCCTGGAAATCATCATCCTGATCTTCATCTTCGCCGCGGAGATCCTGGGGGAGATCCACGAGTATTATCTGACCATTCCCTTCTGGGATACCATCCTGCACACCATCAACGGCTTCCTCTTCGCCGCCATCGGCTTTTCCCTGGTGGACATCCTCAACGAGGACAAGCGGGTGGGCCTCCATCTGGCTCCGGCCTATATGGCGGTGACGGCGTTCTGCTTCTCCATGACCATCGGCGTGTTGTGGGAGTTCTTCGAATGCGGTGCGGATCTTTTCCTGGGACAGGATATGCAGAAAGATTTCATTGTGGATCATTTCCAATCGGTAACACTGGATCCGAATCA
>JBGVDK010000017.1:0-18882 GCA_045119355.1 Faecousia sp. | reverse complement strand
ATCGCCCGAACATTCCTGCGGACCATCGGCTTCAAGACCCGCCAGGTCCGGAGCACCACCATCGTCGGCGGCGGCAAGGCGGGCTTCTACCTGGCCCAGGAGCTGACCCAGATGGGTATTGAGGTGAAGATCATCGAGCAGGACCCCGCCCGGTGCCAGGAGCTGAACAATCTGCTGCCCAAGGCCAACGTCATCAACGGCGACGGCACCGACCAGGAGCTGCTGCGGGAGGAGGGCCTGGAATTCGCCGAATCCTTCGTGCCGCTGACCGGCATCGACGAGGAGAACATCCTGCTGACCCTCCATGCCAAGCAGGTCTCCAACGCCAAGGTCATCACCAAGATCAACCGGGTCACCTTCCGGGACGTGATCAGCCGCCTGGACCTGGGCAGCGTCATCTATCCCCGCTACATCACCAGCGAAGCAATCGTCGCCTACGTCCGGGCCAAGTCCAACTCCATGAATTCCAACGTGGAGACCCTGAACTACCTCTTCGACAACCGGGTGGAGGCCATCGAGTTCCGGGTGAAGGTCCCCTCCGCCGCCACCGGCACCAAGCTGAAGGACCTGAAGCCGAAGATGAAGAAGGACATCCTGATCGCCTTCATCAACCGCAACGGCCGGATCCTGATCCCCTCCGGCAACGATTCCATCGAGGTGGGGGACTCTGTGATGATCGTCACCAGCCACTCCGGCTTCGACGATATCCGGGACATTCTGGCATAACCGGGAGGACGCTATGAACGGTTCAATGATCATCTATATCCTGGGCTATGTGCTGCGGATCGAGGGTCTTCTGATGCTGCCCAGCTTCCTGATGGGTCTGATCTACGGGGAAAGCCAGGGCTGGACCTATCTTGCCATGGCGTCTGCCTGCATGGTCATCGGCTGGCTGATGAGCCGCAAGACCCCAAAAGACACTCACTTTTATCTGAAGGACGGCTGCGTGGCCACGGCCCTGTGCTGGATCCTGATGAGTATTTTCGGCGCGCTGCCCTTCGTGTTCACCGGGGAGATCCCCCGGTTCGTGGACGCCATGTTCGAGACCGTCTCCGGCTTCACCACCACCGGTTCCAGCATTCTCACCGACGTGGAGGCCATGAGCCACCCGTCATTGTTCTGGCGGAGCTTCACCCACTGGATCGGCGGCATGGGCGTTCTGGTGTTCGTGCTGGCGGTGGTGCCGCTATCCGGCGGCTCCAATTTCCAGCTGATGCGGGCGGAAAGCCCCGGCCCCAGCGTGGGCAAGCTGGTCCCGAAAGTAGGCGCAACCGCACGGCTGCTGTATGTGATCTACCTGGTGATGACCGTCATCACCATCGCGGCGCTGCTGCTCAGCGGCATGGACTGGTTCCACGCGCTCTGCATCAGCTTCGGCTCCGCCGGCACCGGCGGCTTCGGCATCGTGGCCGATTCCTGCGCCAGCTACACGCCGCTGCAGCAGTGGATTATTACAGTCGCCATGATTCTCTTCGGCGTGAACTTCAATTTCTATTACTATTTCCTCTTCCGGAAGTTCCGAAAAGCTCTGGAAATGGAAGAGGTTCGGTGGTATTTCATCATCATTTTTGCGGCCATCGCCGTGATCTTCTTCCAGGAGCTGGACCGCTACGCCACCGCCTTCGAGACCCTGACCCACGCGGCCTTCCAGGTGGGCACCATCATCACCACCACCGGCTACGCCACCACGGACTTCAACCTCTGGTCCACCGCCTCCAAAACCGTGTTGGTGCTGCTGATGTTCTCCGGCGCCTGTGCGGGCTCCACCGGCGGCGGCTTCAAGGTATCCCGGATCGTGATCCTGGCAAAGGCCATGTTCCGGGAGATCAACTCCTACATTCACCCCAAGTCCATCCGGCAGGTGAAGTATGACAACGGCCCCCTGGACAACGAGACCGTCCGGTCCATCAGCGTGTATCTTGCCACCTATGTGCTGATCTTCATCGCGTCAGTGTTCGTGGTCAGCTTTGACGGCTTCGACCCGGTGAGTACCTTCACCGCCGTGGCCGCCACCTTCAATAACATCGGACCCGGCCTGGAAGTGGTGGGTCCCACCGGCAGCTTCTTCGATTTCTCTGATCTGAGTAAGTGGGTCATGATCTTTGATATGCTGGCAGGCCGTCTGGAACTGTTCCCCATTCTGATTCTGTTCCATCCGGGGCTGTGGAAGGAGCAGTACGCCCGGCGGAGAATGCAGAAAAAGTAACCATTTTACGCCTGACCCACCGGGTCAGGCGTACTTTTCAGGAGGAAATATGATCACAGAAGTAGTAGCGGCCCTGATCTGGCGGGGAGATAAATTCCTCGCCTGCCAGCGTCCCGCCCACAAGGCCCGGGGGCTTCTCTGGGAGTTTGTGGGCGGAAAGGTGGAGCCCGGGGAGACCAAGCCGGAGGCCCTGATCCGGGAATGCCAGGAGGAGCTGGGCGTGACCATCGAGGCAGGGGAGCAGTGCATGGAGCTGCTCCACGAATACCCGGATCTCACCGTCCGGCTGACCCTGTTCCACGCCTCCATCCCCGAGGGCGAACCTCAGAAGCTGGAACACAACGACATCCGCTGGATCACCGTGGAGGAGATCGACGGGCTGGAATTCTGTCCGGCGGACCAGGAAATCGTCCGGTGGCTGAAAACACTGTAACGCGTGATTTCTATGTTAAATCTTCGCAAAATCCCTTTTTTCTGCCCGTTTCCTGTGTTATAATCCAGGCAAAAGGAGGGATCGATGTGCTGACCTACGAAGCAGTCACCAACAACGAAGCCATTAAAACCTATATCATCCACGCCGACCGGTCGTTGGAGGCCCTGGGCTATACGGAGCACAGCTTCGCCCATGTGGTCCATGTGGCCGAAACGGCGGGGTACATCCTGGAAACCCTGGGCTATGACGAGCTTACCGTGGAGCTGGCAAAGATCGCCGGATACCTCCACGACATCGGAAATCTGGTGAACCGGGTGGACCACAGCCAGTCCGGCGCCGTCATGGCCTGGAGCATCCTCAACGACATGGGCTGCGAGCCCGAGGACGTGGCCACCATCGTCACCGCCATCGGCAACCACGACGAGGGCACCGGCGTACCGGTGAACGCTGTGGCCGCGGCGCTGATCCTGGCGGACAAGGCGGACGTCCGCCGGACCCGGGTCCGGAACGTGGACACCGTCACCCACGACATCCACGACCGGGTGAATTATTCCGTCAAGAAGTCCGCGCTGAAGATCAACGAAGACAGGACCATCGTCAAGCTGAAGCTGACCATCGACACCCGGATGGGCTCGGTGATGGACTATTTTGAGATCTTCATGGGCCGGATGGTCCTCTGCCGGAAAGCAGCGGAGAAGCTGGGACTACAGTTTAAGCTGATTATTAACGAACAGCAGTTGATTTAAGACGCGAAAAAGCCTGACCGAAGTCAGGCTTTTTATTTTTAGTTATTTTCCAGCCAGCGGATGGCCGCCTGGGTAAAGGCCGCCGCGCCGATGGGCAGGACGCTCTCGTCGAACTTCACCTTGGGATGGTGCTGGGGGAAGGCGTAGCCCTTGCCGGGTTCCCCGGCGGCCAGTGCCAGCATCAGCGCAGGAACCTCCTGGCTGACGTAGGCGAAGTCCTCGGAGCCGCCGCCTCTCATGCCGCCCAGATCCGCCGCGGAGAGGACCATCTGCTTCCCCAGAAGCTCGTCCAGGTACTGCTTGGTCTGGTTCGCCAGGTCCTTGTCATTGACCAGGGTGGGACAGCCGCTGCCGAATTCCACGGTGGCTTCCGCCCGGTAGGCTTTGGCGATGGAAGCTGCGATATCCGTCATCCGCTCCTTCAGGAAGGAACGGGTCTTCTCGTCATAGGTCCGGATGGTGCCGCCCAGCTCGGCGGAGTCGGCGATGACGTTGGAGGCCGTGCCGCCGTGGAAGGTGCCGACGGTCAGCACCGCTTCTTCGGAGGGGGCAAGCTCTCTGGCGTGGATCTCCTGAAGGGCCAGGAGGATGTGGGACGCCGCCGTCAGGGCGTCGATGCCGTTCTGGGGCGCGGAGCCGTGGCAGCCCTTGCCCTGGACCTTGATGGTGAAGTAGTCCGCCGCAGGAGCGCTGACGCCCGGGGCACAGACGATGATCATGCCGGCGGGCATGGGAACGGCGGCGGTGACGTGGATCATCAGCGCCGCGTCGGGCTTCGGATTTTCCAGAACGCCATGCTCGATCATATCCTTGCCGCCCTCGAAGACCTCCTCGGCGGGCTGGAACATCAGCTTCACCGTACCATTGATCTCATCCTCATGGGCCTTCAGCAGCTTCGCCGCGCCCAGGAGCATGGCGGTGTGCATATCATGGCCGCAAGCGTGCATTTTCCCGTTGGTGCTGGCGAACTCCACCCCGGATTCCTCGGGTATGGGCAGCGCGTCCATGTCCGCCCGGAGGAGGAACACCTTCCCGGGCTTTTTGCCGCCCACGGTGCAGATTAGGCCCGCCTTGCCGCAGTCAGCAGGGGAGTAGCCCATCTCTTCCAGCTTTCCCCGGACGTAGCCTACGGTCTCTGCGATGTCGAAGGCCACCCCGGGATGCTGGTGAAGCCAACGGCGGTTTTCCAGGATTTCGGCTTCCAGAGCCTTTGCTTCCTTCAAAATATCCATAAAAACAACTCCTTTGTGTCAGTATGTCCGATTAAATCAATTCTACCCCAAGCAGGGGCATCAGGTCCACCGCCTGGCCGGGGTTGATTTTCGCGCCCCGGAGCTCGGTCATGGACTGGGATACCACGATTCCCTCGATATTGCAATCCGACAGGTCCACGCCCTTCAGGCTGGCCTTGAAGAACTCCGCGCCGGAGAGGTCCGCCTGTTTCAGCGTCAGACGCTTGAACTTCGCCGCCCGGAACGCCCCGTGAGAGAGGGAAGTGGAGGTGATCTTCACAGCCTCCCAGCTTGTCTCCGGAAAATTGGCGTAGGGGAACAGGCTGTCCGTGAACGCGCACCGGCGGAACACGCTCTCATCAAAGGACGCGCCGTTTGCCCGGCAGTCCTCCATTGCGCAGTCCTGAAAATGGCCGCTCCGGAAAAAGCAGCCAGACAGGTCGCAGCCCAGAAATTTCACCCCATAAAACCGGGCCGCGGTAAAGTCGCACCCTGCGAAGCGGCACCGCTGAAAGGTCACGTTTTCAAATTCCAGCCCAGAAAAATCCCCGTCCAGGAGCACCTCCCCGTTGAAGACCCGGTCCCGGAGGGCCTCGTCCTCCTCCCGGGCGTATTCGATCAGATCCATGAGCATACCGCCGCCTCCTTGTGTGGTATAGCTTACCAGCTTTTCGGGAAAAATCAATCCTCTGCCCGGGTATCCCCCCTTGAAAACCGGACATAATCCTGATAAGATATTTGGGATCACAGAGAAAAGGAGAACCCTTATGCTAGACATTCTGACCCGCGCCGGGTCTTTTGTGGCCATCATCATCCTGGGCTACGTTCTGAAAAAAATCGGCGTCTTCAAGGAGGAGGACTTTTCTGTTCTCTCCAAGGTCGTCATCCGGATCACCCTTCCCGCCGCCATCGTCACCAGCTTCGCCGGGAAGGAGATCGATCCCGCGCTCCTTTCCGTTGTCCTGCTGGGCATGGGCGGCGGCATCCTCTATATCCTGGTGGCATTCCTCACCAACGCCAGAAGCTCCAAGGAGCAGAAGGCCTTCGAGGTGCTGAACCTGCCGGGCTACAACATCGGCAATTTCACCCTGCCCTTTGTCCAGAGCTTCCTGGGCCCCACCGGCGTCATCGTGACCAGCCTTTTTGACACCGGAAACGCTTTCATCTGCCTGGGTGGTGCCTTCGGCGTGGCCTCCATGGTCAAGGACGGCACAGGCTTTTCCTTCAAGCGGATTCTGAAGGCGCTGTCCAAGAGCGTGCCCTTCCTGACCTACATTCTGATGGTGGTGATGAATCTCGCCCACATCAGCGTCCCCGGTCCCATCATCGACTTTGCCCAGATCATCGCCAACGGCAACGCCTTTCTCGCCATGTTCATGATCGGCGTGGGCTTCAAGCTGGGCGGCGACAAGAGCCAGACCGGCCGGATCCTGAAGCTCCTGGCCCTGCGCTATGGCGTCGCCATCGTGCTGGCGCTGATCTATTACTATGTGCTGCCCTTCTCCCTGGAGATCCGGCAGGCCCTGGTGATCCTGGCCTTCAGCCCCATCGGCTCCGCCGTGCCCCCCTTCACCGCCGAGCTGAAGGGAGATGTGGGCCTGTCCAGCGCCATCAACTCCATCGCCATCGTCATCAGCATCGTCATCATCGTGGCTCTGCTGGGCGTGATGCTCTGAAAAAGCCCCTCAGGCTGACCGAATTTTCCCGGTCAGCCTGTTTTTTATGCAATGACAATGGACATTTGGACGAAACTCCTGTATAATAAGGTTTTAGAATTTCCAGAAACGGAGGCACGTTTCTTTTGAAGAACCCATTTTCCAAACAGGGGAGCCGGGGAACTCTGATGCAGAACACCCTGATGCTCTATCTTCTCACCTTTTCCAACTAGTTTCTCGGCCTGATCGTGGCCCCCTACGAGACCCGGGTGCTGGGCACCGAGGGTTACGGCCTGCTGGGCGCCGCCACGGCGGTGATGGTCTATTTCCAGCTGGTCATCGACTTCGGCTTTCTCCTCTCCGGAACCCAGGAGGTTGCCCTGAACCGGGAGAACAGGGAGCGCCTGGGCACCATTTTCACCGCCATCACCTGCGGCAAGCTCCTGCTCACCGCCGTTTCCGCAATGGCGCTGGTGGTGCTGTGCTCGGTGCTTCCCGTGTGGCAGGACCGGCTGAGCTTCTATCTCCTCTGCTTCGTCTACACGGCCCTGAACTCCATGATCCCGGACTACCTCTACCGGGGCATGGAGGATATGTCCGCCATCACGGTGCGGACCGTCTGCATCAAGGCTTTCTTCACCGCGGGCATTCTGCTGCTGGTGAAGGGCCCGGAGGATCTGTGGCTGATTCCCGTCATCAACATCGTAGGCAACGGCATCGCGGCGGCCTATTCCTTCCATGATGTGAAGCGGCGCTTCGGCATCCGCTTCTGCCGGATCGGGGTGAAGGATGTGGTGGATTGCATGAAAAAGTCCTCGGTCTTCTTCTATTCCCGGATCGCCACCACCGCCTACAGCGCCATGAACACCGTAATCCTGGACGTGATTTCTGGCTCCGGAGCAACCACGGCCTTCTATACCTCCGCGGACAAGCTGATCTCCACGGGCAAAAGCGCCCTGTCGCCCATTTCCGACAGCCTGTATCCCTACATGGTGAAAAACCGGGATTTCAAGCTGGTGAAGAAGGTCCTGCTGATTCTGGAGCCGCTGATCTTCGTGTTCTGCGCGGTGTGCTTCATTTTTGCGGAACCCCTGTGCGCCTTTGTCTTCGGCCAGGACTTCGCCCCCGCAGGACAGGTGCTCCGGGCTATGCTCCCGGTGGGCGTGGTGATTCTGCCCAGCTACATCTGCGGCTTCCCCATGATGTCCGCCATGGGCATCTCCAAGCACGCCAACTATTCCGTGATCTTCGGGTCCGTGCTCCACATCGTCAATCTGCTGATCCTGTCCGCCACAGGGAACATCAATATGGTCACCCTGGGCCTGTCGGTGTCCATGGCTGAGACGGTGATTCTGGCTTACCGGCTGGTGGTCATCTGGCGCAACCGGAACCTGCTGAAAGGGGAGGGAGCGAAATGATCCATGATCTGATTTCCCGCGCCCTGTGGGGCCTGTGCGGGCTGCTGCCCATCGACCGGAAGAAGGTCCTCTTTTCCAGCTACTACGGCCGCGGCTACTCCGACAGCCCCAAGGCCATCGCCCAGGCCCTGCTGGACTCCGGCGAGGATGTGAAGCTCTGCTGGCTGGTGAAGTCTCCCGAGGAGGCCGCCACACTGCCCGAGGGCGTCACTCCCATCGACCAGAACAACGCCTTTCAGAGGATTCTGGCCTATTCCACCTCCAAGGTCTGGGTGGACAACTGCCGGAAATACGTCCGGCGGAAGCGGAAGGGCCAATTCTACTTGCAGACCTGGCACGGCTTCGCCCTGAAAATGATCGAGTCCGACGCCACCCAGGCCCTGGAGGACGAATACATCCGGGGCAGCAAGGCCGACTCTGCCCAGACGGACCTGATCGTCTCCGGCAGCGCCTTTATGACGGGGCTTTACAAGCGGAGCTTTTGGTACGACGGCGAGGTGGCCGAGCTGGGCACTCCCAGAAACGACATCTTCTTCGGCGGTGCGGAGCTCTCCGAAAAAGTCCATGCAGCCCTGGGTTTGCCCGAGAGCCGCAGGCTCCTGCTCTACGCCCCCACCTTCCGGGCAGACCATTCTCTCGACTGCTACGCCCTGGACCCGGAGAAGGTCCGTCAGGCCTGCCAGAGCCGATTCGGCGGAGAATGGTCGGTGCTCATTCGGCTCCATCCCAATATCGCCTCCAAGTCCGCCGGGCTTTATCCCTATGACGGGGAGACGATCCTGGACGCCACGGCGTATCCCGATATGCAGGAGCTGCTGGCCGGGGTGGATCTGCTGATCACGGATTATTCCTCCTCCATGTTCGACTACGCCCTGACGGGGAAGCCCTGCATCCAGTTCGCCCTGGACGTGGAAAGCTACGCAAAGGAGCGGAATTTCTATTTCCCCCTGGACGAACTTCCGTTCCCCATGGCCCGGAGCAACGAGGAGCTGGAAACCATCATCCGGAATTACGACCAAAACCAGTGGTCCGACCGGTGGGAACAGTTCAAACGAAACAACGACTTCTGCGAGGACGGCAAAGCAGCCCGGCGCTGTGCGGAGCTAATTCTGCAGCACACCAAATAAATTGAGGCCCGACCAATGCGGTCGGGCCTTTCGTTATCCTGTTATGGGATTTAAGCCTTGGAAAACTCCTTGGTCGCCTTGGGGATGTAATATGCACACAGGCCGATGCAGCAAATGCAGGCCAGTCCCCATGCCATGGGCGCGGATACGCAGATCAGGAAGAAGCTGCCGAAATGAACGGCAAGCAGACCGGCGGCGCTTCTGCCGATGATCTCCATGACCGAGGAGGCCAGGGTACTGGCGGCATAGCCCATGCCCTGGACGGTGTTCCGGAAGATCATCAGGCTGCCGTGGAACACAAACAGGGTGCTGATGATGGAGAGATACTCCACGGAGGCCATCGCTTCCGCAGACGCGGTCTCGCCCAGCAGCAGGGAGACCAGCGGCGCCTTCAGCACCAGCAGCACCGCCCAGGCGGCGGCGCAGTACACCGCCACGATGACAAGACCTGCCTTGATGCCGTTCTTGATCCGGTCCATCCGCTTTGCGCCGAAGTTCTGACCGGCGTAGGTTGCCACGGCGGTGCCCAGGGATTCCATGGGAAGGGTGGCGATGCCCCGGATCTTTTCGCCGCAGACATGGGCGGCAGCCACCACGGAGCCCAGGGAGTTGATGGAGCTCTGCAGCACCACATTGCCGATGGAGCAGACGGAGTATTCCAGGCCCAGGGGCATACCCACCACGCAGATCTTTTTCATATGCTTGCCGGAAACGGCGGTGAGGGCCTCGCCGGAGTCGCTGCGCTTATGGATCACGTTCATCTTCTTTGCCAGCCACCAAACACACAGAACCACGCTGATGGCCTGGCTGATGACGGTAGCAACTGCCGCGCCTGCAACGCCCATGGGGATCACCAGAATGAACACCAGATCCAGCACCACGTTGATGCAGCTGGAAATGACCAGGAACCAGAAGGGCCGCTGGGAGTCGCCAAAGGCCCGGAGCACACCGGCGAAGTAATTGTACAGCACCGTGGTGATCTGACCCACCAGGATGATGCTCAAATACTGGGTCGCCATATCCAGAAGCTCGTCGGGAGTCTTCATCATGGCGAGCAGGGGACGGGTGAAGAAGCTGACGCCGATGCTGATCACGAGACCGATGCCCACACTCAGGTACAGACCGTTCCAGAAGTTGCGGCCCACCTCGTCCTTATCTCCCGCGCCGACGGCCTGGGAAATGGGGATGCAGAAGCCCATGGCGCTGCCCATGGTGAAGCCCAGCACCAGGAAATTCAGGGAGCCGGTGACGCCCACGGCGGTCAGGGCCTCGGCGCTGATGCAGCGGCCCACGATGGCCGTGTCCACGAAGGAGTAGAGCTGCTGGAACAGGGAGCCCAGAATCAGCGGGATCGCGAAGCGCACCAGCAGCGGCAGGGGATTGCCCTGGGTCATATCCAGGGTTTGTTTCTTAGACATAACTACCTCCAAGTTTTTTCTTTCTATTTTACATTTCCTGGTTGAAAAAATCTGTGTCATATGTCACAATTTAGAAAAAGGAGGCGGTGAAATATGGTAGAGTGCAATGACCACAAATTGATGAAAGCCTATATGACGAAATACGGCATCCGGGAGTTCTTTTCCACGGAAAATCTTCCCTTCCGGATGTACCGTTACGACGTGGGGGACATCATGAACGTGCTCCATCCCCAGGAGCAGTATCTGAAGTTCATCGTGGACGGCAGGATCGGTGTGGACACGGTGGACCGGGAGGGCAACCTTCTGCGGATCGTGGAGACCTCGGCCTTCGTGTACTATGGAGAAGTGGAGATCCTGGGCCGCAGCTTCAGCAATCATTACCATCAGGTGCTGGAAACGGTCTACAGCATTGAGCTTCCCTGGGAGCCCCTGCGGGAGATCCTTTGGAATGATCTGAAATTCCTCCAATTTCTAGTGCAGCATATGTCCAGAAGCATCTATATCGCCACAAACAATGCGGAAGCCTCCTCGGAGGACATCCAGAGCAGGCTGCTCCGCTATATCAAGCACGAATGTAAGGACGGCGCCTTCTCCGGCATGGAGGAAACCGCCAAGCGTCTGCGTTGCAGCAGACGGCAGCTGCAACGGGTGGTCTGTCAGCTGGTGGAGGAGGGCAGGCTGGTAAAAACCGGGTGGGGTACTTATTCCATGGCGGATTAAATATCCCTGCGGAAACGGTCCATACAGACAAAACAACCAGGCCCGACCGATACGGTCGGGCCCTTGCGTTACAGGTCGATGGCCGGGTTCATGCAGTAGACGTTCCGCTGGTTCAGCTTCTGGCGCAGCAGCTCCACCGCCTCGCCGAAGCGCTGGAAGTGGACGATCTCCCGCTCCCGGAGGAACTTGATCACGTCGTTCACATCCGGGTCATCGGAAAGCCGCAGGATGTTGTCGTAGGTAACTCTAGCCTTCTGCTCCGCCGCCAGGTCTTCGGCAAGATCCGCCATGGGGTCGCCTTTTACCTGCATTTGCGACGCGGAGTAGGTAAAGCCCGAGGCCGCGGTGGGGAAGACTCCTGTGGTGTGGTCCACGAAATAGGGCGCGAAGGCGGAATCCTTGATCTGGCTGTCGGAGAGGTTCCGGGTCAGCTGGTGGACGATGGCGCCGATCATCTCCAGATGGCCCAGCTCCTCGGTACCGATGTCGGTGAGTAGTCCCTTCAGTTCATCGAAGGGCATGGAATACCGCTGGCTGAGATAGCGCAGGCTGGCGCCCAGCTCGCCGTCGGGACCGCCGTACTGGCTGATGATGATGGCGGCCAGCCTCGGATTGGGCCGGTCGATCTTCACGGGGTATTGCAGCTTCTTTTCATAGATAAACATGGCTCAGCCCTCCCGATTGGCGCAGTATTCCCAGGGCCAGGGATCGTCCAGCCAGCGGTACGGCCCTTCCCCGGGGGTCATGTGGTTCAGCGGACCGTGCTGGGCGGCAAACTGCTCCGCGCATTTCTGGCGCATCTGCTGATAGGCCCGGTAGAGCTCCAGCGCCTCGGTGTCCTCCCGGTGGGTGTCCAGGTACAGCGCCAGCTCCTGGATCACGAAGGACAGGGTCTGCATTTGGCTCAGCGGGGTGTCCGGCTTCTCCTGGTTGTTCACCATCCCCATGAAGGGCAGGTCCAGCCCCGGATACAGCGTGCCCCGGATCAGGGCCTTTCTGGCGTCATACTTCGGCGGGTCCTCTTTCTGGAAGGGGACGTAGGGGTTCGCCAGCGGCGCCGGGCTGGGGAGATTGCCCTGCCAGCCCTCGTTCATGGGCCTGCGGCGCTGGGGCTGTTTTCGTCTTGATCTCACGCAAACATTCCTCCTGAATTAGAGTCGGAACAGATGTCGTTCCGGGTCATTCTATGCGCTCCGGCCCGGATGGGTTCTGACCGGCTCCCGGCGGGCATAGAATGCAGGGGAGGAGGGGATATATGAAAACCAGAGAATTCCTGCGGCGGTATGCCTATGTTTACTGCTATGTGGTGAGCTTCTTTCTGCTGCTCGCCGCCATGGTCCGGCAAAGCACGGAGACTGTGAGCAGCATTCAGGAGCTTCAGACCACCACCCGGATCGTCATCGACGCCGGACACGGGGGCATTGACGGCGGGACCACCTCGGTCACCGGGGTGGTGGAAAAGGAGCTGAACCTGGAAATTGCCCAATGCTTAGAAAAGCTGCTGCTTTTATTAGGGAAAAGCCCGGTGATGACCAGAACCAGCGACGAGAGTTTAGCCACGGAAGGGAACACCATCCGGGAGCAGAAGCGCTCGGACCTAAAAAACCGGGTGGCCGCGGCCAACGAGTCGGAGAACACCATCCTGGTCAGCATCCATCAGAACCACTACCCGGACAGCCGCTACGCCGGTCCCCAGATCTTCTACGCCGCGGATTTGGTGAGCCAGAGCTTCGCCCAGCGGTTACAACAGACCATGAACACCGCCTTCGGCACCCGGCGGGAGTGCAAAAAGGCCGACGGGGTGTATCTGATGAGCAACATCCGGTGCCCGGGCATTCTGGTGGAATGCGGCTTTCTGTCCAATTACGAGGAGGAAGCAAAGCTCCGGACCTCGGAGCATCAGAAAAAGCTCTGCTGTGTTCTGGCGGCGGCGCTGATGGAGTATACGGAAACCCCGGCGGTCTGACCCGCCGGGGTAATTTTATGAAGTGACACCATCCCGAACCTCTGTCCCATCATACCACAGAGAACAAAGGTGGTAATCCGTCCCTGACACCCAGACCTTCACATACAGGTGGATATATTCCGTCTCGTCATCGCTGGAAGCCAGCGGCTCCTTCGCAAAATACCACTCTGTTTTGCGGTCCGGAGAAAACGTGCTCCACGCAAACCAGTCGGAGTCCAGGATGAAATCGACAAACGCCTCTTTCAGCTCATCAGAAACACCCACGGGGTCCTCCGCGCCGTATACCGCCGCGGCCACTTCTTCCCGGGGAACGCTGGTGTATTGACGTTCCAGTGACGTATTGAAAGAAACGCTCTGCCCGTTATAGCGCAGGGAACAGAAGGTACGCTTGTAATCTTCCGTGAGCGGAGTGTAACAGGTCAGGTCGATTGTACCGTTGGTAAGCTCTTCCAGCTCCCACTTTTCGGGGTACGTTTCCAGAAACCCCTCCTCGCTCTCGATCCACCAGGCAAAGGCTTCCAGGACCTCGGGATCGAACTGATCCGCGTTTTCCAGGGATAGGAGCTTCTGATAAGCCTCGGAATCCCGGATGGAGGGCTCCGTCTGGACAGGTTCCGAGGGTTCCGTAGACTGGGCTGTGGTCTCCACAGCAGGCGGTTCCGTCGTAGCAATCACGGCAACCGTATCCGAAGGCGCAGAGGCTTCGGTGGAGGTCTGCGGCGGCTGAGTCTCCTCCGCAGGGGCCTGCCGGAAGAACAGGAGTGCCCCCAGCGCGGCGACACAGCACATCGCCGCCCCCAGCGCGACCATATTCACCCACTTGATGATCCGTTCGTGCTCCATGGGGTCATCCTCCTACTTGCTGAATGGGATCATTATAACATCGAACCCCGGAAAACACAAGCGGGGAGCGGTCCCGGTTTCTTTTCTTGACCATCCGAACAAATGTTGGTATAATGGCCCCAAAGACACAGAAGGAGATACGCTCTATGGCAAAATCCAAGACCATTTTTTACTGCACCAACTGCGGCAACGAAAGCCCCAAATGGCAGGGCCGCTGTCCCGGCTGCGGCCAGTGGAACACCCTGGTGGAGCACGTGGAGAAGCCCACCCCCGTGGGCCGTGCCAAGCCCGCTCCCGTAGGCATCAGCCGCACTCCCAAGAAGCTCCATCAGGTGGACACCGGGGACGAGATCCGCTTTTTCACCGGCATGGGCGAGCTGGACCGGGTCCTGGGCGGCGGCGCTGTGGAGGGCAGTCTGGTCCTCGTCGGCGGCGCGCCGGGCATCGGCAAATCCACCCTTCTGCTTCAGATCTGCGCCAATATCTGCAAGGAGCGGAGCGTGCTCTACATCTCCGGCGAGGAATCCGAGCGCCAGCTGAAGCTCCGTGCCGAGCGTCTGGGCGTGGAAAGCGACGACCTCTACATTCTCTCGGAGACCCGGATGTCGGCGCTTCTGGAGGCGGTGGAGGCAGTGAAGCCGGATATCCTCATTGCGGACTCCATCCAGACCCTGTATAACGAGGACAATGAATCCTCTCCCGGTTCGGTGAGCCAGGTGAAGGACTGCACCATGAGCCTGATGCATTTGTCGAAGCAGGAGGGCATCACAGTCTTCGTGGTAGGCCACATCAACAAGGACGGCGCCATCGCCGGTCCCAAGGTCCTGGAGCACATGGTGGACTGCGTCCTCCTGTTCGAGGGCGATCAGCATTCTTCTTACCGCCTGCTCCGGGCTGGGAAGAATCGCTTCGGCTCCACCAACGAGATCGGCGTGTTCGAAATGGGGGATTCCGGCCTGATCGAGGTGCCGAATCCCTCAAAAATGCTCCTTCAGGGCCGTCCGGAGAGCGCCCCCGGCTCCTGCGTGGCCTGCGTTATGGAGGGAACCCGGCCAGTGCTGGCGGAGATCCAGGCCCTCGTGACCCGAACCAGCTTCAACGTGCCCCGACGGGCCGCTGATGGCTTCGACTTCAACCGGGCTGTTCTGATGATGGCGGTGGCCGAGAAGCGGGGCGGACTGAATCTTAGCACCTTCGACGCCTACATCAACGTGGTGGGCGGCCTGCGACTGGACGAGCCTGCGGCGGATCTGCCGCTGATTTTGGCGGTGGCGTCGGTTTATCGGGACAAGCCCATTGCGCCCACCCTGGCCGCCATCGGCGAAGTGGGCCTCACCGGCGAGATCCGGGCGGTGAACCACCTGGCCCAGCGGCTTCAGGAGGTCAGCCGCATCGGCTTCAAGCAGTGTATCATCCCCAAATACGGCTCCGACAAGGTGGAGATCCCCGAGGGATTGGAGGTTTTCCGGGTGCGAAACATCCGGGAGGCCATTGAGTTCGCACTGTAAGGAGGGATTTCCATGATCGAAGTGACCTTTACCGAGAGCGCCGGCGGTGGATTGATGTATGCTCAGCATCGTTCCTTTGAGGATACTGTGGTGACCTGTCTCCCCCTGGGACTGAGTATGGGCGATATCCGCACCGATGTCTTCGGCCCGGAGCGGTGCGCTTTTCTGCAAAGCATGATCTGCATCGATGATTTGGCCTACGCCCATGTGGCTGACGAACAATTGGAAACAGCACGGAAAGGCATGGAACAGCTTCTCCGGGCGGCTGCGGATGGCGAACCCGTCCGGCTCTGGTACAGCGATGTGCCCGATGAAATGTGCGGATTTTACCACGTTCTGAGCGTACTTCCCCTCGGAAGCGATATCCGGGCGGTTCGTCTTCCCGAATACACCGAGGAAGGAGACACCCTCACCTGTCACAGCGGATGGGGAGGGGTTCTTCCGAAAAAGTTCAAGGATTTTCTGAAATATGAGGAGAAACTCAATGAAAACGCCCACCGGATGTACCGCTTCCGCTGGAATCAGCTGGTTCAGGAGAACGCCCCCCTCCGGGCGGTGGTCAACGGAAAGCTGATCAGCGCAGGGGAGGGGCTCTACGATTTTTACATTCTCCGGGAGCTGGAACGGCGGGAGGAGGTCTTCCACGAAGCCCACCTCATCGGCGACATCCTGGGAAAGTATCAGCTGGGCATTTCTGACTGGTTCATCCATCAGCGAATCCGGAATCTGGAAGCCCAGGGAAAGCTGGAAGCAGTGGACAAGGCCCCGGATTCCGAACCTGGCTACCGTCGTTATCTGCGTAAAATCCAATAGCAAAAAGGGGAGAGGGGAGCCGGTTTTCGGCTCCCCTCCTGTTATTTCTTTTCCGCCGCGTTTCCCAATATCAGAAACAGGATCATGAGAATCAAGCTGACAATACTGATCAACAGAAGCCCGATTGCCGCGGGAGATTCCCCGTACATCAAAAGAGGAATCCCCATACGCATCCCGGAGCTGATCGGGATTTGCACCATATCCGTATATTCGCCGCTGAACAACCCAACGCACCAGCATACTGCGGCCACGATCAGACAAATCAGACTTCCGATCCGAAATCCCCAGGCCAGAGACGCCGCCGCGGAAGCCATCTCCGGAACCTCCCTGGTCTTTCCCGCAGCCAGATAGTCCACCGACACGCATAGAAGCTCCGCCAGCGCGATCAGATTTTTCGTATCCGGAGAACTGATGTCCTTCTCCCATTTGGATACCGCCTGACGGCTGACGTTCAGCTTTTCCGCTATATATTCCTGCGTGAAGCCCTTCGCTTTTCTTGCCTCAGCGATTCGTGCTCCCATCGACATATCCATCACCTCTGAATCAAAGATAACAAAAACAGTCCGGAAAGTCCACCAACTACCGGTCAACTTCCGGTTGCGCCCTGCTTTTTACCACAAAAAATGGCCGCAGAGAAGTCCCAGCACAAAGCAGGCCGCACCCAGAAGCAAAAATTCCACGGGGTTCCGAAGATACTTCACCCGGACAACCTTCCTGATCACAGGCTTTTCCACCACACGCTCCACGATCCGGTCCACCTTCTCAGCCACAGTGACCACCACCGGCGCGGGCTGGTAGACCGGCTTCTTTCCGGTGGCCAGGTATTCCACCTCCGTGTCCAGTGCGTCCGCGATCTTCACCAGATTCAGAGTGTCCGGGCTGGTGGCATCGTTCTCCCACTTGGAAACCGCCTGGCGGCTGACGCCCAGCAGGTCCGCAAGCTGCCCCTGGGACAGTTTCTTTTCCTTTCGGAGGTCCGTGATCCGCTCTCCGATGCTCATGGTCTTTTCCTCACTTTTCTCTTTATTTTTCTGTCAACTATCGGTTACATCTCAAGTTTTATCCGATTATTCGTCATCATTTTCACCACTCGTCCGGTCCAGTTTCAGCCGGGAGATGGGGTTGGCTTCGGCGGCGATTTTCAGTTCCGTGGACTCGATGTGGGTGTAGATCTGGGTGGTGTTCAGGTTCTCATGGCCCAGAACCTCCTGCACCGTCTTCACATCCACGCCGTTTGCAAGCATCAAGGTCGCCGCGGTATGCCGCAGCTTGTGGGCGGAAAACTGGTCCGCGTCCAAGCCCGCCTGCAAAAGGGCCTTCTTCACCAGCCGATGGACCGCGCTGACGCTGATCCGGTTGCCGTCCCGGGAGCCGAACAGCGCCCGGTTGTCCGTCAGAACCTTCTTGTTCCGCTCCACCAGATACTCGTCGATGGCCTTCCGGCAGGAGGTTCCGAAATAGACGAACCGCTCCTTGTTGCCCTTGCCCACCACACGGATCCTGTCCTCGTACACGTCGGTCAGATTCAGGCCCACCAGCTCGCTGCGCCGGATGCCGCAGTTGAGGAACAGCATCAGGATCGCGTAATCCCGCTTCTCATTGGGGCCGCTGACGGCGCTGAGGAGCGCGGCAGACTGTTCCAGGGTCAGATAGCGGGGGAGACTCTTGCGCAGCTTGGGATATTCCAGATCCGCAACAGGATTTTCTTGCAATTGCTTCGTTCTTACAGTAAGATACTTGTAGAAGGATTTGATGGCCGAGAGCTTCCGGGCCCGGGCGGCAGCTTCAATGCCGTGCTCCGGATAGGGCGCGTCGGGATTGGGCGTCCGGTCGTTGGCAAGATAGGACAGAAATTCAAAGATATCCGACGTTGTAATGGACCGTACGAATTCCAGGTCCACGTCCCGGATGTCGATGTCCTCCAGCCGGGTGTCGATGGGTGCCTCACTGCGCATCAGCTTGATGAACCGCAGGAACATCCGCAAATCCAGATAATATTCGGAGATGGTCTTGGGCGACTGGGCCTTGATGTTCTCGTGATAGCTGAGAAAATCCCGCAGGACAAGGGGACAATCCGAATAGCGTTTCATAACTTTAACCTCCAAAATCAGGTGATATATATGTGTAAAAATGTGTTAATCGTCTCTTTTTCCGGCAGAAAAAACGGAAACTGCAACCAAATCAGCGACTTTATCCAGAAAAGCGTTCCCGATGCGGAGATCTTCCGGTTCTCGGAAAATCCCATCCGTCCCTGCGGCGAGTGCGCCTATGAGTGCTTCGAGGACAACCGGATGTGCCCCCACATCGACGACGGGGAATACGGCCTGCTGGAACGGATCTGCCTGAGCGATCTGGTGTATTTCGTGGTGCCCAATTACTGCGATTATCCCTGCGCCAACTTTTTCATCTTCAACGAGCGGAGCCAGGTCTATTTCCAGGGCTACCGGGAGCGGCTGCTGGCTTATGAAGCGGTGCCTAAGAAGTTCATCGTGGTCAGCAACTCGGACAGCCCAAACTTCGCCGCGGCCTTTGATTATCACTGCGCCGCTGAGCCGGAAATTCTGTACCTCAGTGCCAAAAAATACGGCCAAAACAGCATTGACGGGGATTTACTCACCGCCATTGAGGTCCGGGCGGCCATCAACCGGTTCGTTGAGCCCGAGGACCTGGAACTGGATTAAGGGTGTCAAGAGACCTGGACCCCAGAGGACCGGCAGAGCCGCCGGTCCTGATAGGGTTTCCTTGGAAACTATTATAGCATATCTATGCTCTGAACGCAACAAAATTTTTATTTTGT
>JBGVDK010000016.1:0-18533 GCA_045119355.1 Faecousia sp. | reverse complement strand
TAGGGACCGGCCTCCCGGACGGTCCGTTCGGTAAAATTTGGCCTTGATGGGTAAATTTTGCCGCATATAATGCCGCCTCAGGTTGGAGCGGACTGTCGAGGACGCCGGTCCCTACATTCCGTTTTGACGAAGTTGGGGATTCATAAACGGGAAAAGGCCCGGTTCGGCGTATGCCGAACCGGGCCGGGGTTATGTCAGGGGATTTTATTCAAGCGCGGGGATCAGCCGAAGGGCCAGAACCAATGGAACCAGTCGCCCCAGCCGGGCTTGCTGGGCTGCTCAGGCTCGGTGGGTTCGGAAGGCTCGGAGGTCTCGGGGACGGAGGGTTCGGTGGGTTCCTCGGGCTCGGAGGGGGAGAACCAGCCGCCGATCCATTCCTTGATCTTGTCGAAGATGCTGCCGGAGCTGGGCTTGGAGGCGTTGGGATCTTCTGCGCCGCAGTGCTCGCATTTGCCGTCCACGTAGCTGTGGCCGGTGGCTTCCAGGATGATGGTGTACTCCTGGCCGCCGCAGTGCTCACAGGCGTAGTACTCGTAGCCGTTCAGCTCGCAGGTAGCGGGGCTGGACTCCACCAGGACCACGTTGTGACCGGTTGCGGGGATGGTCTCGGTGTAGCTGTCGCCGCAGGAGCAGGTGTAGACGGTGTAGCCGTCGGTCTCGCAGGTGGCTTCCACGGACTCGGTGACGGTGTAGTTGTGGACATGGGCCTCGGTGCAGACCACATCATGACGGTCACGGACGCGGATCCGGGGGAAGGGTCCCTCGGGGGCGTTGAAGGTGTCGTCGTAGGAGGCCAGGCCGGTGACGGTGATGTTGCAGCCGACTTCCAGGTCCTCCACGTCGTAGGAGGTGGTGATGTAGCCGTCGATGAAGACCCGGACCACGTCGCCGCTGGCGTCCTTGACCAGGATGGTCTGGACCAGGTCGTTGGCGTACTCGAAGGACTCGACGGTGCCGGTGACGGTGATCAGCATACCCTCAACGGAGCGGTCGTTGACCTGGGAGTCGGTGACGGAGGTGGCTTCCACGGTGCCCTCGCCGATGACCTCGATGGAAGTCACCTGGAGCTCAGGCTCGCCCTGGTAGAAGTCGGTGGTGCCGGTGATGCGGACCAGATCGCCGATCTTGTAGTTGCCGGCAACGGGGAAGCAGCAGATGCCGCCGGTTTCGTCCTGGACGTAGATGCAGTCGAAGAAGGCGGTGTCCTTGTCATAGCCGGAGGCGTTGGAGGTGACCACGCCCTCGATGATGTACTTGACGCCGGTTTCGGTCTGGGCACGGACCTCAGAGATGGAGGAGACCTCCACGGGGTTCAGGTAGGCCAGCAGGTTCTCACAGACCTTGTAGTTGGAGTAGTTCTTCTCGGAGCCGGAGTCCTCGATGGTGGCCTGGACCTCGAAGTTACTCATGAAGGCCGCGCCGGAGACGATGATCAGGCCCTGGCCCTCGATCTGCTCGGAGGCCATGATCATCAGACGGTCGTCGCCGTCGGCGTAGGTGTACTTGTACATGGAGTCGCCGCCCAGGCCGTCGTTGTCCACGTCAACGGAGTAGGTGGTGCTGTGGCCGTAGACGATGGGGGTGACGGTGGAGGTCAGCTCGCCGCCCACGGTGTAGACGGAGGCGCCGCCGTAGTGGCTGAAGACCTCGGTGTACATCCGGTCGTGGGGGTTCTCGGCGTCCACCTCGACGCCATCCACCAGGAAGGAGTCGAAGTTGTAGGTGTTGAAGTACAGGCGGTAAGCCTGGCCGCCGTTGTAGCTGTCGTCGTAAGTAGCGTCATCGCCGATGCGCAGGGAAGAGCCCAGGGCTTCCAGAACGGCGTTCTGGGTAGCGGCCATGTGCTCGTCAGCGCTCATGCCCGCGATGGAGGCAACGTCGGGGTAGTTCTCGTAGTGGTCAGACCAGCCGGCCAGGATCACGGTGCCGCCGTTCTGGTTGAAGGCCTTGATGGCGGCCAGCTCCTCGTCGGTGTAGACCTTCAGAGGATCGGCGGCCTGGGCCTCGGAGCTGCGGCGGGAGGGAGCGGTCATGATGAGGGCCACGTACTTCTCGTTGGAGCAGGCGGCGATCAGCTCTTCACTGGTGTACAGGGTCACGGTACGGACGCTGTACTCCGCGGCCAGCTCGGAGAAGTTGCCCATGGAGTCCTTGTAGTTGCCGTTGACGTACTCGTTGTAGTGGGATGCGTCGATGCCGATATAGACCAGCTTACTTGCGTCCTGAACATCCAGCTCGATGTCCATGGAGAAGGTGTAGTCCACGCCGTCCAGGGTTACATAGGCGGTGACGGTGACGGTGGTGACCTTGGCCTTGTCGGGGGTATAGGCGAAGGAGACGGTGGTGGTGCCGGAGGCAGCCATGGTGTAGCCGGTGGTGTCGGTGCCGATGACTTCGTCGCCAATGGTATAGACCAGGCTGGTGATGGTGGCGTCGGAGGACTCGGAGTTGAACAGGGTGGTGTTGATGGTCAGCTCCTCGCCGGTGACGGGAGTGGAGGTGGAGGTCTCCACGGAGGAGATGCCCAGCTTCAGGCTCTCGCCAACCCACACGGGAGCGGTGACCGCCAGGTCGCCGTCACCCTCGGTGACGCGGATATAGTAGTAGGAATAGTCGGGGGAGATGGTGCACTCCAGAGCGCCGTCGGCCAGGTCGGCGGGATCGTCCCAGGTGTAGGCGACCTTGCCGGAGTTGACGATGACTTCCACCTTGGAGATGGAGTCGGAGGAATCGGGATCGTAGACGGTAACGGCGATGTTCAGCTCCTCGGGGACTTCCTCGATGGTGGAGCCCAGGAAATTGCCGTTGACGGAGTAGGTGATCTCCAGGTTCTTATCCTCGGTGGCGTAGACCCGCAGGGCCTTGATGGCGTCGTAGATGCCTTCCTCGGTGAAGTTGTCGGTGAGGATGACGTCACGGGCGTCGTTGGCGTTGCCCCACTTGCCCTTGTGGTTATCCTGGTTGTTGGTGGGAGCCACGTGCCAGCCCTTATCCAGAGCCATGGTGTAATACTCATAGCTGGGATAGTAGCCGCCTGCGCCGATCTGGCCCTCGCCGTTGCCGACCTCGACCAGGTAGATGCGGGAGTCGATGACGGCATCCCAGTAAGCGAAGTCGGAGAAGGTGCCGAAGGTGGAGCCGGGATGGTTGAACTGGCTGATGGAGTCGATGCCCTCGTTCTGGCTCAGCAGGCTGTAGTAGGCCTTCATGCCAGCGTCGGAGGTCTTGTTGTTCAGGGTGGTGTTGTTCCGGGAGACGATACCGGCAGTATTGAAGGTGTTCATGTGGCCGGGACCGCCGGACCAGGTCATTTCGAAGCCCGCGATGGCGATGACGTCGGTGGAAGAGGCGTTGAACTCAGCCACGGCGTTCTTGTAGGAGGACCACAGGTTCTGGCTGACCTCGGAAGCCAGGCTCATGTCGTACAGAGCGCCCTCGGGGTTGGCGGTGGTGCCGGCGGAAGAGCCGTCAAAGTAGTTGGAGTGGTCGGTGAAGGCCACGAAGTCCACGTTGGCGCTCTCGGGCAGGGAGGCGATGTAATCCAGAGCGGATTCCAGGGAGCCGGAGCCGTCGGAATAGGTGGTGTGGGAGTGGAGCTGGCCGAAGTACAGGGCGTACTGGGCTTCGCCCACGGTGAAGGACCAGGTCTTGGAGACGGTCTTGCCATCGGCGCGGGTGACGGTGACGACGACGGTGGTACGGCCGTCGGCCATATCCTCGGCGGGGGTGTAGGACAGAACGCCGTCTGCATAGACAGCTTCCACTTCCTCGCCGTTCACGGTCATGGTGATGGCGGCATCCTCACCGGCGTTGATGATGGTGGCGGAGATGGTGGGCTTCTTCTCGTCCAGGGTCTCGGTGTTGGCGGCGGGGGTCACGTCGGTGATGACGGGCTCGTCGATGATGTCGATGGCGCTGCCGTTGACGAATTCAACGCCGGTGGTGTCGGTACCGGAGATGTTGATGCCGAAGACCTGGGGCAGGTCAGCGTTCTCCAGCGCGGAGGACAGCTTCAGCAGCTGATCGGCGGTAACGGTGACGGTGTAGGTGCCGTTTTCCAGAACGGGTTCCAGAACAAAGCGGACAGAGTAGTCAGTCTCGTTTGCCGCGGACGCGGTGACGGTCAGGGTATCAACGCTGAAGATGGCGTCGATGCCGAAGGAGTAGGTATAATCCATACCCAGATATGCGGGCTGGACATTACCGAAGATCACGTCAGGCACATTGACAATACCGTTTGTGACGTTCACATCCTCGGCAACGGGGTAGAAGCAGAACTCGTAAATGTCATAGTCGGTGACATTGTACATGGAGTAGGTCTTGTAGGAATCGGCGTAGTATTCCAGATACTGGCTGTAGGTGCCGTTGTACTTGGCGGTACGGGATTCCAGGTTGTAGCCGCCGGACTTGCCGGAGGTCAGGGTCCAGTCGGCGTCCTCGGAGGCTTCCTGGGTGTAGAAGGCGTTGTTGCCGGTGCCGTTGGAGCACAGGTAGCCGTAGGTCTCGTTGTAGAAGCGGTAGTAAGTGCCGTTCTGCTCCACAGTGAAGACTACGCCGCCGTTGGCGGGATGGGCATAGCCCTCTTCGTCGATGGTGGTCAGAGCGTTCTCGATGCTCTGGGTGTCGTTCTCGGCGGCCAGGACGCCCTGGGCGGACAGGTTGTAGATGACGACTGCGTCGCCGGAGTTGGGGAGGGTGGAATCGGTTTCGGGGGCGGTGGCAGGAGTGAACTTCAGAGCGAACATACCCTCGGAGCCGCTGCTGATTTTATAGTAGCCGCTCCAATTGTTCTTTTCCGCGTACCATTCGATATAGCAGCTGCGGCCGGTGTTCTTGACATAATACAGGCCATTTCCGGCATCCTCCAAGGTCCAGTCGTCATTGACTGCACCCAGGGTCAGACTGGAATAGCTGTCAGCCATACCCAGGTTCTGTCCGCCGTAAGAGATAGAGACGGTTCCGTCGGTGTTGTTGGTGACGGTCCAGATCTCGGTGGCACCATAGCCGGTCAGGGAGCCGTCGGTCTCGGTTACGGCAACGCCCTGATTGTAGTAGGTGCCTGCGTAATCACTGGACAGGGACATATTGTAGGCGGGTGCCCAGATGACGTAGGTGCCGTCAGGAACCGCGTATACGGGAGCTTCGGACACCAGATAAAGCTGCATCTGATAAAATTCAGTATCTTTGATGCCGTAGGTGGTGAAGCCGGAATAATACTCCATGGCTTGATTGCAGCTGCCGTTGTAATTGGCACCCACATTCTTGATGTACCAGGTGCCGTTGGTGGCGGCTTCCAGGGTCCACTTGCCACAGTCGGTCAGTTCGTCTGCGAAGCTCAGACCGTTGCCGGTGTCGGCGGAGGTCAGGTATTTGCCGTCCAGAGTGAAGATGTAGTTCTCGCCGTCGACGGTGACCAGCAGCTGGGCCATTCCATCCAGGATGGGCAGGCCGTCTTCGGTAACCTCAGCGGCGACACCGGAGAGCTTCTTGCCGCTGGCCGCGGAACCCATGGCATTGCCGGAATTGTAGATGATGATGGTATCACCATTGTTGGGCAGAGAAGTCAGCTGGGTGGCGTAGGTGACTTCGGGTTCTTCTTCGTCAGGCTCGGAGGGGGTGGTGGGATCGGAGGGATCCACGGTGGTGCCGGAGCTCAGGGCGTAGAAGCTGATGCCGAAGGCGGGATCGCTGGGGGAGCTGGAGCCGTAGGCGGTGAAGCCGCCGGAGAAATACTCCAGATAGTAGGGACCGTAGCTGCCCTCGGGCATTTTGATGTTCTTCAGATAGAAGACTTTGTCGGTGGAGCTGGATTCCAGGGTCCATGCGGTACAGCCGTCGGCGGCGCTGGTGCTCAGGTTGACGTAGGTGCCGCTCTGGACCATGCCCAGGACCTTTTCACCCTGTGAGAAGGTGTAGGTGCCGTCCTCGCTGACGCCAACGGTCCAGACCACGGTGTCCAGGTCGGTGACGATGGTGTCGTTCTCGGGGGTCAGAGTCTCGCCGGCCAGCTTGTAGCCGGAGGCGGTGGAGGTCAGGGCAGCGGAGTTGCCGGCGTTGTAGAGCAGGACCTGGTCGCCGTCGGACAGGGTGTCGGTGAGGGTATAGGTCTTGCCGGTGACCTCGGGCTCGCTGGGGTCCTCGGAGGGCGTGGAGGGGTCCTCGGGGGTCTCGGAGCTGGAGGAGGTCAGCTTGTAGAGGGCCACGGGCTGCTGATTGGCATAGCTGGAGGACTTGTAGTAGCGGAAGCGCATCTGGTCAGCGTTGGCGTTGAAGCGCATATGCGCGCCGCCGCTGAGCGCGATGTCGGTGCCTTCCTCGGTGACGGAGATGGTCAGAGGATACTTGGCGGCGGTGGACTGATTCTCAGTGGAGCTGAGCTTGTTGGCATCAGAACTGTGATACAGATACAGGCCGCTGGCGGATTTCATGACATAACCGCCATCGACTGCCTCGATGGTGACCGCAATGCTGGAGCTTGCGGTGATGGTGCTGTCAGAAATGGTTACGGATGTGTAGTTGTTGACTGCGTCAACAGTGGACAGACTGCCGTCAAAGGCGAGACTGCCGCTTTCGTACACCAGCAGGTACTCGCCGGACCAGTCAGTCTGATCTTCGGTGACCTTGGCGTACGTAGCAGTATCCTCCGCCGCGAAAACAGTCATGGGGAACATGGCGAGGACCATGGCAAGGACCAGCAGCAGCGACAGAAGTCTGCTTGGGTTGGATCTTTTCATTATAGAACCTCCTTTGTGTTTTGCTCCGCGCTTGGGGCGCGGAATCCCATAATGGAATAACGATATCATCACATATTCTACAGCTGTCTGCCACAACTTTTTTCAGCTTTCATCCAGTTTTAACAATTTTATGAAATAATCTGTAAGAAATTGGATGCCTTGACATTGAGAATGGGGAATGGTATCCTTTAAAAGAATACAACAGGCCTCCGGGAGGAAACGGAAATGAAAAACAGGAAAATCGGACAGGACGTTTGGCGGTCGGCGGTGGTGCTGATTGTGGTGTGCGCTATGGGACTGGGGCTGTATCTGGCGGCTCAGCCGGAGCGGACGGAGACCATCCAGCCGGAAGAATATATGGAATACGAACGGGCGGTGGTGGACCAGGTCCTCAGCGATTCCTGCGAGGCTGACCCGGTGTCGGAGGGCCATGAACGGGGAAGCCAGAGCATCATCCTGACGGTGAAGACCGGACAGTACGCGGGAAAGCAGATGATGGCGGACAACACCGTGGGTCCCATCTACGGCAGAAGCGTGGAGGTGGGCGACTGGGTGACAGTGGGACTGTCCACCTACGCCGACGGGACGGTTCGGTGCTATGTATATGAAGTGGACCGGACCGTGGGGCTGGCGCTGGTGATTGGGGCGTTCCTTCTTGTGACGGTGGCTGTGGGCGGAAAGGTGGGCGCCAAGAGTCTGGTGAGCCTGGGGCTGACGGTGGCGGCGCTGATCTGGATTTTGCTGCCGCTGCTGCTGAAGGGGTGGCCCACGATCCCTACCACGTTCCTGATTTCGGTGCTGGTGACGGTGGCGACCTTCGTGATTCTGGGCGGCGTGGACAAGAAGACGGTCTGCGCCTGCGCGGGTACGTTGGCGGGCATCGCGTTGGCGACGGTGTTCGGGCTGGCGGCTCAGAGTCTCCTGAAAATCGACGGCTACCGGCAGGAGTACGCCGAGGCGCTGCTTCAGCTCCGGCAGACCGGGGAGAGCGGCGTCGGCATTTCCGGGCTGGTGGTTGCGGGCGTGATCATCAGCGCGCTGGGCGCGGTGATGGACGTGGCTATGAGCATCTCCTCGGCGGTGCAGGAGCTGACGAGGGTGAATGAAAGCCTGACGGCCCGGGAGCTGCTGAAAAGCGGCATGAACATCGGCCGGGACATGGTGGGCACCATGACGAACACACTGATCTTGGCGATTCTCGGCAGCGGGCTGACGCTGATTGTGTACATTTATTCGCTGGGGCTTCAGCCCTGGCAGCTGCTTAGTTCGGCGTATATCAGTTTGGAGGCCATCAGCGCGGTGGCAAGCTCCATCGGCGTGATGCTGGCGGTGCCGCTGACGGCGGCGGTGTGCGCGGCGGCTTATGGGAAGAAAAAATAAAGATCTGGCCCGGTCGGCGTTACGCTGGCCGGGTTTTTGTGCCCTGTTTCGGGGGTGAATGTAGGGACCGGCCTCCCTGCGACTCGCTAAGAGCCGCCCTTCGTTAGTAGTGGAATGATTGCCCCCGGCAATCATCATTATTTTGATGCGCTGCGCGCAGCACCACAGTTGCTCGCTTGCATGGCGCCTGCGGGCGCTCAGGCCGGTCCGTGCCGCGTCAGCGGCAAACGTCGTTTGCCGACGAACCGTCGAGGACGCTGGTCCCTACAATGGGTAGAACAGATTTTGTGGTTTTGGCATAGGATGGCCCTGTAGCGAAATGATGTGAAGGGGTCGTTTATTTTGGATTTTGGGATTTTATTGGCGCTGACGGTGCCGTTTTTGGGAACTGCGGTGGGAGCCGGGGCGGTTTTGGGTCTGCCGGTGGGTTCGGAGCGGGTCCAGAGGGGACTGAATGGATTTGCCGCCGGGGCCATGCTGGCGGCGGCTTTCTGGAATCTGCTGGGGCCTGGGGCGGAGGAGAATCCGCTGGCGGCGGGGATCGGGTTCCTGCTGGGCATCGGGCTGGTTTTGGCGGCGGAGGGGATCGGCGAGGCCCGGGGGGCTGGGCTGAGCCCGGCGGCGGTGCTGATGATCGCGGTGGTGCTCCACAACATCCCGGAGGGGATGGCGGTGGGGATCACGGGAGAGGGCGGCCTTGGGGCCGTGATCGGGATCGCCTTGCAGAATATCCCCGACGGGGCCGTGGTGGCGGTGCCCCTGGCGGGGATGGGGGTGAAGAAGAAGGACGCTTTTCTCGCGGGAGTGCTGTCGGGGGCTGTGGAGCCGGTGGCGGCGGTACTGGCGATGGGGTTATGTGGGAGCGCGGCGTGTGCCGCTCCGGGGCTGATGGGCTTCGCCGCCGGGGCGATGGTGTATGTGATCATCCGGGAGCTGGTCCCCCGGATGGGAA
The DNA here is from genome assembly GCA_045119355.1 of Faecousia sp. Taxonomy (GTDB): domain Bacteria; phylum Bacillota; class Clostridia; order Oscillospirales; family Oscillospiraceae; genus Faecousia. The sequence goes on along the minus strand of JBGVDK010000016.1, from coordinate 9,467 downwards.
AGGAATGGGGAAGCATGGCGTGGTTCTGCCTGGGCTTCCTGGGGATCATGGGGCTGGGGAGCGTTACATGATGTGCTCCTCGGCACAGTTGTCCAGGACCCGGACGCCCATTTCCCCGAAGTCGGGCGCGGCGAATTTCTTTACGCTTACCGCGTCGAAGGCGGGGCAGAGCCTGGCCTCCGGGTCCAGGCGCAGGTCCACGGTCTGGTCGGTCTTTCGCTTTTTAGACATAAAATCACCTCCGGGATAGTATGTCCCGGAGGTTTGTGGTTCAATCAGGGTGGTTCAGGTCGATGATCTCTTTGGCGAAGGCGCGCATTTCGTCCATGGTGTAGTAGGTACTGCTCAGCCAGAAGCAGACGTCCAATTCCTCGTCGATCCAGACGACGGTGCTGCTCCTGCTGTGGGAAAGGTCGAGGGTTCCGCTTTGGAGGAGAATGCCGTGATAGGGTTCGGAGGCGTAGGTGTCCGGATCCAGGGTGTCGGGGCACCAGATGTCATCGCCGGTGAAGGAAAAGGAATATCGCCACAGCGACTTTTCCGTGGAGCCGAACATGAGCGAGATGGAGTAGACATCTTCTAGGTCTGCGTCGAAGCTGCCATAGCTGATACAGATTCTTTCGTACCGGGAGATCAGAGGACCCAGAAGCCATGGGATGTCCCGGTCGTGGATGTGGTCGATGGTGGCGCTGTGGAAGGGGCTCTGGCCCAGTTGCTCGGGAAGCTGGACGTCCAGACGGGCGGCGATTTTTGCGGCTTCGGTGTAAAAATTCGTCCCGTAACCCATAGTGGCAGAATATGCCGCCGCTCCCGCGGCGCAGCCTCCCAGAAGCAGCAGAGCCAGGATCAGGGCGATGGCCCGGCGGCGCTTCGGTGATTTGGCGGGGGATTTCTGGTGGGCGGTATGGAGGATGGAGGCGAAGGTGGTTTCTGGCTGGGGGAGGGCTTCGGCGGCGGTATGGAGTTTCTGTTCGATCATAAAAGTTCCTCCGTTTCTCGCAGTTTCTGGATGGCGCGGTCATAGCGCTTCTGGGCGCTGGCGGGGGTGATGCCCAGGACCTTGGCGGTCTCCTTATGGGTGAGACGGCCCACGATCCGCAGGGTGACAAGCTCCTGCTCCGCGGGGGTCAGGGGGGAGATCAGGTCCAGGTAGGCATAGCCGCCGGGGACGATGGGGGTGGGTTCTTCAATGGCTTGGGTTTGGCTCCGGAGAATGTCATAGCACAGGTTCCGGGCCACCCGGTAGAGCCAGGCGGGGGCTTTCTCCGGCGTCAGGGTCAGGGGACAGCGGGTCAGAAGGCGCAGGAAGGTATCCTGGAGCACGTCCTCGGCCAGGGCTGGGCGCTTGAGGATGGACAGGGCGTAGCGGTACAGGCCCGGGCTGTGCTGGGTGTACAGTGTTTCGGCAAGTTTGGGATCCATGGGCATCCGCTCCTTTCATAAGAATAACGTTTGAAGGGGGCAAAGTCAGACACTGTTTTTGGATAGTATACATAAATTTTGCCGGGTATCACAAGTTTTTGCATTTTCCTGGGGCGAAAATTGCGGAATTGACAAAATTTGCGGAGGCGGCCGGGATTTTTTGCAGGGAACGATTGACAAGCGCTCAAAAGGGAACTATACTAAACAAATACAGAATACATCTGTACACGAGAGGAAGAATCAGCTATGATGATTAAATGGGATGTGACCATCCCCGAACTCACCGGCGACACCCCCAGACGGGCCTATGTGTACCTGCCGGATTATTACGATGACAACCCGGAGAGAAGATTTCCGGTGATGTATATGTTTGACGGTCACAACGTCTTCTTTGACGAGGACGCCACCTTCGGCAAAAGCTGGGGAATGTACAACTTCATGACCTGGACCCGGAAGCCGCTGATCATTGTGGCGGTGGAATGCAACCAGCAGGGCCAGCGGTTCAATGAGTATTCCCCCGTGACCTACGAGAACCGGGAGCACGGCTACATCAAGGGCAAGGGTAAGATCTACATGGACTGGATGGTGAAGGTGCTCAAGCCCTACATCGACGCCAACTACCGGACATTGCCCGACCGGGAGAACACCCTGATCGCCGGTTCCTCCATGGGCGGATTGATGGCGCTGTATGGCGTGTGCTGCTACAACAAGGTGTTCAAGCGGGGCGCCTGTCTGTCCCCCAGCCTGTGGGTGGACGCCAGCAAGATCTACAACCTGATCGCCCGGGCCAACATCAAGAACGACACCACCATCTACATGGACTACGGCAGCGAGGAGATCAATAACCACGAGGGCAGCGCCGACGCGCTGATCTCCATGACCCATCTGCTGCTGAAGAAGCGGGCGAACCTGACCTTCCGCATCGTCCCCGGCGGCACCCACAGCGAGGCCAGCTGGGAGCAGTCCATTCCCGTGTTCATGGACTGCCTGGGACTGTAAAAAAGAAAAAAGCCCCGAAAAACGGGGTGAAAAATAAACCGGGAAAACCGGGAAAACAAAACCCCGAAAAGGGGAACCAAAGCCTCCGAAAAAAAGAGGACAAGCCCGAAAAGGGCAAAAGCGGGACACGGACGGTGAACCGGACCGGGCCGCAAAAACACATCGGGAGAGATAAGAGATGAAAATTGAGTACGTGAAGCACTACAGCGGCCATCTGGGCCGGGACATGGAGTTCAAGGTCTATGGCCACACCGGCAAGCCGGTGCTGTTCATCCCCTGCCAGGCAGGTCGGTTCTGGGACTTTGAGAGTTTCAAGATGATCGACTACTGGGCCAAGTGGATCGAAGAGGGCAAGTGCATGGTGTTCTCCATTGACACCATCGACAACGAGGCCTGGGCGGCCAAGGGCGCCGACAACCGCTGGCGCATCGAGAACCACGAGAAGTGGTACAACTACGTCATCACCGAGATGGTTCCCACCATCCACCACATGAGCGGCGGCCGGTTCGACATCATGACCTTCGGCGCTTCCATGGGCGCGATGCACGCGGCAAACCTGTATTACCGCCGGCCTGACGTGTTCAACGGCGGATGCTTCGCGATCTCCGGTCTGTACGACAACAAGGAGTTTTTCGGCGATTACTGCGACGATCTGGTCTACAACAACTGCCCCTGCCTGTACCTGCAGAACCTGCCCCAGGACCACTACTACATGGGCCTGTACAACAGCCAGAAGAGCCTGATCCTCTGCGGTCAGGGCGCTTGGGAGGAGCCCCTGCTGGAGTCCACCCGCTGGCTGGACACCGTCTGCTGCCAGAAGGGCATCCACACCCGGTTTGAATACTGGGGCTACGACGTCAACCACGACTGGCCCTGGTGGTACCGGATGGTGGAGGTTTACGCGCCCTGGTTCCTGGACTGAGCGGGGAATGCTGAATGCATAATGCAGAATGAGAGAAACGAATACATTCTGCATTTTCTGAGTTTGTATTTGACTTACGGTTGAATAATAAAAATCCGCAAGAGAGGAGAAACACGCATGAAAAACTTTATTTTCATCTCGCCCAACTTTCCGTTGACGTACTGGCGGTTCTGCAAGGAACTGAAGAACAACGGTCTGCGGGTGCTGGGTATCGGCGACTGCCCCTATGACGAGCTGACCCAGGATCAGAAGGATTCCATGCACGAATACTACAAGGTCTCCAGCCTGGAGAACTATGACGAAGTGTTCCGCGCTGTGGCGTTCTTCACCTTCAAGTATGGCAAGATCGACTGGCTGGAATCCAACAACGAATACTGGCTGGAGCGGGACGCCAAGCTGCGCACCGAGTTCCACATCACCTCCGGTTTCCAGGAGGAGGACATGGTCCGCACCCGTTACAAGTCCGGCATGAAGGCCTACTACGCCAAGGCCGGCATCCCCACTGCCCGCTACCATCTGGTCCACGGCCTGGATGAGGCCAAGGAGTTCGCCAACATGGTGGGCTATCCCGTGGTGGTCAAGCCCGACAATGGCGTGGGCGCAAACGCTACTTACAAGCTGAAGAGCGACGAGGAGGTCGATTTCTTCTTCGCCACCAAGGACAACTCCGTCCAGTACATCATGGAGGAGTTCGTCAACGGCGAGGTCCGGACCTACGACGCCATCATCAACTCCAAGGGTGAGCCCATCTTTGAGAGCGGCAACGTCACCTGCCAGAGCCTGATGGACGTGGTCAACAACGCCGACAACTCCCTGTTCTACATCGTCAAGGAGCTACCCCAGCACATGAAGGAGCTGGGCCGGAAGACCGTCAAGGCCTTCGGCGTCAAGAGCCGCTTCGTTCATTTCGAGTACTTCGTTCTGCTGGATGACCAGGAGGGCCTGGGCAAGAAGGGCGACATCTTCGGCCTGGAAGTCAACATGAGACCCCCCGGAGGCTACGCACCCGAGCTGGCCAACTTCGCCAACTCCGTGGATGTGTACAAGATCTGGGCGGACATGATCGCCTATGACTCCACTCTGGTGCCCATGAACGGTCCCCACTACTACTGCGGCTTCTGCGGCCGCCGGGACGGCAAGAACTTCAAGATGAGCCACGACGACATCATGCGCGACTACGGCAGCAAGATGAAGCTGGCGGGCCGCACCCCCGACGCCCTGTCCGGCGCTATGGCAAACCAGATGTACGTTGCCAACTACGACACCGAGGAAGAGATGATGGAAGCCTTCCACCGGATGTGCGAGACCTGGTAAACCTTCCATAAACGCAATGAGGCCGCCCGGGAGGGCGGCCTTTTTGGCGTGGAGGAATGTTTGGAAACAAAAAGAAGGACGCCATAAAGACGTCCTTCTTTTTGGAGCGGGTAATGGGAATCGAACCCACCTCTCAAGCTTGGGAAACCTGATGTGTATATATTCGTCCTATATGTGAAAAGCCGGAAATTCGTTGTGCCACAACGGAGTTTCGTTTTTTCTATTCCCTGAGACTTTGCATTTCATTCCACCATTTCGCCTGTTTTTGCACTATATAGCATAACAATACCATGACAATTCTATGATCGATAAGTCCGGTTTATCGGACAATGATCTTGATAGAATGTAGATGTAGAGCTCTAAACAGGAGGCGATGCTATGGAGCGCAGGAAGAAAGGCAGTGGTCAAATCACCCATGTGCCAGGAAGAAAATCCCCATGGCGAGCTTGCGTGGTGGATCAAACCGGAAAACAAAAATCCAGATTCTTCAAAACTGAAAAAGAAGCCAAGGCCTTTCTTCGGGAAGTGAATTCCGATGTCAACAAGCTGAAGACTTTGCTTGAAACCGGTGTCAGCCTCAGTGCGTTCTCTGCGATCTTTCTGGAAGAAAAGGCGAAGCAAAATATGAAACCTACCGCCTACCATACCCTCTCCGATTCCGTAGAGCGTGTCAACAGCTATCTTGGAAACATCATGCTCCGGGATATCGACAGCGACATGGTTCAACAAATGATCTATGATCTTTCCAAGAAGGGGTACTCTGACAGTGTAATGACGAAAGCCAAAATGGCCGTTGGCAGTATTCTGAAGATGGCCGCCGCAAAGCATTACATTGAAAGCGTTCCGGTTCTGGACATTCATATCCCATCTGGAAAGTATCAGGATACGGATAAACTGACCAAAAACAACTGGCTGAAGGAAGAGGAACTCCGGACATATGAAGCTGAATGCAAGCGTACCTACGTTCCCAAGAAATACACCAAATATGCCGGTCAGGAACTGATGGTGCATCCGGCAGGATATAAACTCCTGTTTATTCTCCATACCGGACTCCGGGTTGGTGAAGCGTTGGCCCTCACCTGGTCGGACTATGACGAGTTCAGCAAAACCATTGCAATCGATAAGAATATGGTCTACATCGGGAACGAGAAGCTCACCCAAACACCAAAAACCGAATCCGGCGAGCGGATCATCATCCTGAATAAACAGGCTGTACAGGACCTGCAGATGCTCCGCAAGCAATTCGAGGGCCAAACCGAACTCATTGAACAACGCATGGCTGAGGAACTCCGACAGGCAGAGGAACGCTATTTCGGACCGGAACAGAAGTCCGTCAAACGAGCTATCCGAGAGAAGTATACCGCCATTCAGCGAGAACACAAATACATCTGTGGTTCCTCCTCATTCCCCTTTGGCAGTTCCTTGGGCTCCAGCACCGGCCAGACACACCGAAAGATTTGCAAAGCCATCGGCTTATCCCACAAGGTCACGGTCCATGGTTTGCGCCACACTTATGTGACGCACTACTATATCAAGCATAAAAATGATCCGGATTTCGATCTGGCCACATTCTCCAAATCCATCGGTCATTCCAGTATCCGAACTACCATGGAGATCTATGCCCATCTGGATATGACACAGAATCGCTATATCCAAAGGTCAATGGATGATCTAAAAGACTTCTGAGGGAGGCCGTATGATGAGCAAACCGGTCTACTGTAAATTCAACATGGACAATGCCTGTGTGGAGGTGATCTACCTGGACGGAACTATGGTCTCCATCTATACTCCCGGGGTAGCTGATGAAATGGCAGACAGCATTCAGCAGAAGACTGAACAAGAGTGGTTGGTTTGGAACGAGCCCGAAACCTATCTTGCGCTGGTATTGGCAGACAGGGAGGTGAATCTCTGAGAAGCACAACCGTATGATACAGTAACAGGCCACCGCTCAAATATCAGCGGTGGCCCATGTGTTTTCAGCCGGGAGATTCAGAAGAGAGGTAAGAACAATGGCACATCATTTTGGCAGACACCCGGCATGAATCGCTGTTATTCTGCGTAAGCCCCGATCTGGCTGGCCATGGCATCCAGCGTGTTCTGAATGCTGGCCTCGTCTTCTGCGGTGTAGCGGCCATAGCAGGCCAGCACACATTCCCCGTCAAAACTGATGATGGAAATCTGCATACCTGGCTTTTTCTTCAGAGGACCGCCAAATACACCGCCGGTGGGGATCAGATCACCCAGCGCAAGGCTCTGGCAGTTCAGGTTGCCCAGATTGGTCAGGCCGACAGGCATGGCACCGTATGCCTTGCCAATCACCGACAGCTGTATCCAGACGGGAATGCCACGGGCGATGGTGTGCAGAATGGGCAGACCGCTCATACCCGCCAGAGGATCCTCCTTGATGGCATTGGTCTGCCGTGCGATTTCCGCAAGGGTATCCTCAAAACGTTCCGGAACACCGTTTTCAAAGCCGGTTCCCATACCGCCGGACATATTGGCAAGGCCTTCGCTGTCTCCATCCTTGCAATGGCGGCGCAGATCCATCATGGAGGAAATTCCAACAGGAGAACCGGGCGCCACTTCCGGGAAAGTGGCGTACACCTGATAGCAGGCTGCCAGCAGCAGATCATTGGCAGAAGCACCCACTTCCTTGGCCTTCTTCCGGGCGGCGGACATGGTTTCTCTGGGAATGATGATTTTCGCCACCCGGCACATTCCGTCGCCTTCTGTGGGGAAGGGGTAGGAATTGCAACTTCGAATTTTTTAGATCTGTTTTTCAACCGTTTTTAACCATTTACTTTAGGAATCCGAACTTTTCTTTCCGTTATTTACACCCATAACCACGCTTAACCATTCCCGTAAGGGTAATGATAAGGGTAAACTTTTGTAATTGGCTGCATGGATGGTACTGTGCTTTATCCCTGTTATATAACTTATATCACTTTTCCGCGCCAATCTTGCGCTAGCGGTAGGCACGGTTGTATTTTCTTCCACCCATGCCCTGCAAAGTCAGGGCTTCACAGATACTAATTAATCCTCCAAATCGGACTTTTTAATATCCAGATAAGTAATAATCGCTGCGTGGATGCCCTTCTTATAGGCATATTCCTTCCACGCATCGTAATCCGGTTCCACATCGATGCGCTTCAGACGATCCCAGGTGACGATGTCGAATTCCCGGACAGAGTTGTTGTACTCCGGAGGATTGCCTGCGGTCACCACGATCCAGCCATCCGGCACACGATGTCTGCCGAAGATCTTATACTGCAAAAATTGCAGCATGGCAGGCGCAAGGATCTCGGACACGCAGTTGATCTCGTCCAGAAAGAAAATACCCTCCTTGTGTCCTGTGCGCTCCATCATGTCATAGACGGATGCGATGATCTCGGACATGGTGTACTCGGACACACTGTACTCCACGCCACCATAGACCTTCTTCTCGATAAAGGGCAGACCCAGCGCGGATTGCCGGGTATGGTGGGTCATGGAATAACTGACGAGACCCACACCCAATTCCGCCGCCACCTGCTCCATAATAGCCGTTTTGCCAATGCCGGGAGGGGGTTATTTTACAGCCCCTTTATTTTCGTTATATGAGCGTTATGCCCACTCGAAGTTTTCCTTGCCTGCGCCCACTTCAAAGTGTTGCTTGCCGATGCCCAGGTCGATACCGGCGAAATGGCCTTCGCCTGCGGTGATGGAGACCCGATCACCGTCCCCTTTAACCATATAGGGCTGCTTGTTCAGGGCAGTGGGGGCGCAAAGCAGCGCTTCCACGCCGTCCAGGAACCACTGGGGCGCAGTGCCGTTGTACTGACTGATCTCCGCGGCGGTTTTGGATTTATGGGGCACACCCTGGGTTTGGCCGTATCCGATGGCGATGACACCGTTGATGCGGACATCCTTGGTTTCCAGATGCTTCATGGCACCTTTTCCGTTGAACATACCGCCCACCCACCAGGTATTCAGGCCCAGAGTCTGAGCGTACAGGCAAAGGTCCGCACCGCAATATCCCAGCCTTTCGTCCAGATCAGCACGGTCTTTGCCTGCCAGAACGATGTAGCTGTGGACAGACTTGGTGAGCAGCATTTTCGCCATACCGCCGATGCCGTCGGAATTGCCGGTAACCAGCTTCAGGCTCAGTCCATGGATTTGGTTGTTTTTCGCAATTCTTGCGTTCAGCTTCTCCACCAGTTCGGCGGGGATCGGCTTGTCTGTGTACTTTCGTACCATGTGCCGTTCTTTGATGGCTTCTTTTATGGTCATGTTACATTTTCCTTTGAGCGCTTTATCGTTCTACATATGCAAGGGGTGCTGCCATTTGCGCAGGTGTTTCCGGACAACCCTTATCCAGCCAGCGGCGGATGATGGCATAGCCGCCCTGGTAGAAAAAGAGTTTGGTATATTCCTTTTCGGCCCCTGTAAGCGGCTTGCTCAGAAATGCCTCCAGGGTATTCTGCAAAGCAGGAATGGCGAAGATTTTGTTCAGCAGCTCCTGCTCTTCTACACTTTCCAGCACGGTGCGGATCTTCACCCGATCTGCCGCCAGGTACTCCAGTGCCTTGTGTGTTCCGCTGCGCTCTGACAGATCAGCCAGCAACGCCTGTTCAAAATCCAACGCAATATCCTGAATAATGTCATCAAGAAGCTGTCTTGGATTTCCGTAATACTTGTAAAAAGTCGTGCGATTGATCTGTGCCTCGGCGCACAGCTCATAGACTGTGATCTTATCGATGGATTTATTTGCCAGAAGACGGATCAGAGCATTCTTCAGCATCGTTTTGCTGAGCCGAATTCGTTGATTTTC
>JBGVDK010000015.1:0-2693 GCA_045119355.1 Faecousia sp. | reverse complement strand
CCAAGTATTTCCAGAAGAAAAACGCTGTGTAAAGGAGCGAAACATGAACAACCCCATTATTACCGTCAAAGACCTGAACCTCTGGTACGGCCAGAGTCAGGCGCTGAAGAATATCAACATCGACATCCCCGAAAAGTCCATCACTGCCCTGATCGGACCCTCCGGCTGTGGCAAGTCCACCTTCCTGAAGACCCTGAACCGGATGAACGACCTGATCCCCAGCGTCCGCATTGAGGGCGAGGTCTGCTACAACGGCCAGGACATTTTCAAGACCGACGTGAACGCCCTGCGCAAGGAGGTGGGCATGGTCTTCCAGAAGGCCAATCCCTTCCCCATGAGCATTTATGACAACATCGCCTACGGTCCCCGGACCCACGGCATCACCAAGAAAGCGGATTTAGACGAGATCGTGGAGAAGGCCCTCCGGGGCGCGGCCATCTGGGACGAGGTGAAGGACCGGCTGAAAAAGAACGCCCTGGGAATGTCCGGCGGTCAGCAGCAGCGTCTCTGCATCGCCCGGGCTCTGGCGGTGGAGCCGAAGGTGCTGCTGATGGACGAGCCCACCTCCGCCCTGGACCCCATCTCCACCTCCCGCATTGAGGATCTTGCCATGGAGCTGAAGGAAAACTACACCATCGTCATCGTCACCCACAATATGCAGCAGGCTGTGCGCATTTCTGACCAGACCGCATTTTTCCTGCTGGGCGACCTGGTGGAGTTCGGCGAGACCGAGGCTATGTTCTCCCAGCCCAAGGACAAGCGGACAGAAGATTACATCACCGGCCGGTTCGGCTAAGAGGAGGAACGAATATGAGAGACTATTTTCAGGAACAGCTGAGCCAGCTTCATCAGGAGCTGATGAACATGGGCGGCTATTGCGAGGAGATCATCGCCATGGCGGCGGAAGCCCTCACCGGCCTGGACAGCGAGCTGGCCTCCCGGGTGAAGACCGTGGGCGCCCGGATCGACGAGAGCGAGCGGACCATCGAGAACATCTGCATGAAGCTGCTGCTGCGGCAGCAGCCCGTGGCCCGGGACCTGCGGCAGATCAGCGCCGCCATGAAGATGATCACCGACATGGAGCGCATCGGCGACCAGGCGGAGGACATTGTGGATCTGATCCCCAAAATGGAACGCCGGGCGGATGAGCGCTACCCCAAGATCCGGGAGATGGCGAAGGCCGCCCAGCAGATGGTCACCGAGGCGGTGGACGCCTACGTCCGCCAGGACCTGGAACTGGCGAGAAAGGTCATGGCCCACGACGACATCGTGGACGAATATTTCAATCTGGTGAAGAAGGGCATCATCGGCATCATCGCCGCCAACCCCGGGGAAGGGGAGTACGCCCTGGACCTGCTGATGATCGCCAAATACTTCGAGCGCATCGGCGACCACTGCACCAACATTGCCGAGTGGGTGGAGTTCTCCGTCACCGGCGAGCACAAGGACTGTCAGTAAGGAAAAAAGCGGACCCTTCGCGGGGTCCGCTTTTTGTGCCGGAAAAGCTAAGATTTAGAAAAGAAAAATAGGGGATTTGCCGTTTCTTTGCCAGATTTTACATAGATTTTACCAAAGCTTTGCCCACATTTCATGGATTTTACGGAAGCGCGCAGGTATAATGGATACGGTCAAAAATATGTAAAAAATCCGAAAAGGAGAAAATAAAAACATGACAAGCTATGTGTTCAACCTGATCTCCCTGCTGGGCGGTCTGGCGCTGTTCCTGTTCGGCATGGACGTAATGGGCAAGGCGCTGGAACGTACCGCCGGCGGTAAGCTGCAGACCATCCTGGCAAAAATGAGCTCCAATGTGTTTAAGGGCTTCCTGCTGGGCCTGGGCGTCACCGCGGTGATCCAGTCTTCCTCCGCCACCACCGTCATGGTTGTCGGTTTCGTCAACTCCGGCATCATGACCCTGAAGCAGGCCGTTGGCGTCATCATGGGCGCCAATATCGGTACTACCGTCACCGCCTGGATCCTGTCCCTGTCCGGCCTGGAGGGTGACAGCTTTATCATCCAGCTCTTCAAGCCCTCCACCCTCTCTCCCGTGCTGGGCACCATCGGCATCGTGCTCTATATGTTCACCAAGAGCGAAAAAAAGAAGAGTGTAGGCACTATTCTGCTGGGCTTCATGGCTCTGATGACCGGTATGGACATTATGAGCAGCTCCATGGAATTCCTGGAGAATGAGCCCTGGTTCGCTCAGCTGATGATCTCTTTCTCCAATCCCCTGCTTGGTATTCTGTTTGGCGCTGTGCTCACCGGCATTATCCAGTCCTCCTCCGCCTCTGTGGGTATCCTCCAGGGCCTGTGCGGCACTGGTGTTGTCACCTATGGTTCTGCCATTCCCATTATTCTGGGACAGAACATCGGTACCTGCGTTACCGCGCTGCTGGGCTCCATCGGCGCAAACCGGAACGCCCGGCGGACTGCTGTGGTCCATCTGCTGTTCAATGTGGTGGGCGTGACCATCTTCGTGGTGGTATTCTACGGCCTGGGCCTGTTCATCGACTGGAAGTTCCTGAATGACACCGTCAGCGCCTGGAATATCGCGGTGATCCATACCTGCTTCAATGTGGCGGCCACCTGTGTGCTGATGCCCATGAATGGCCTGCTGGTGAAGCTGGCCTACCTGGTGGTTCCCAGCGAGGAGACTCCCCAGAAGGAGGAGCTGCTGGACGAGCGTCTGCTGG
>JBGVDK010000014.1:0-41104 GCA_045119355.1 Faecousia sp. | reverse complement strand
CTGAGCAGCACCGGTGATCATGTTCTTGATATAGTCAGCGTGACCCGGGCAGTCAACGTGAGCATAGTGACGAGCGTCGGTCTGATACTCAACGTGAGCGGTGTTGATCGTGATACCACGAGCCTTCTCCTCGGGAGCCTTGTCGATGGAAGCGTAGTCCTCGAACTCAGCGTAGCCCTTCATGGCCAGGTACTTGGTGATAGCGGCGGTCAGAGTGGTCTTGCCGTGGTCAACGTGGCCGATAGTACCAATGTTGACATGGGGCTTGGTTCTTTCAAACTTCTGCTTTGCCATTTTGGAAATTCCTCCTAATAATGAATAGAAAATGGAATAGATTAACGTTTTTTACGCGCTTCTGTACACATGATACTACACAATGTCCAGAAACACAAGAGAAATTTTTGAATTTTCCAGAGAAAACCGAAAAATTTCTCCGTTGATATCACGCACCCGGGACAGGAGCCGGAGCTCCTGTCCGGATGATCGGAATCAATTAAGCCTTCGCTCTGGCCTTGACCAGCTCTTCGGTCTTGGACTTGGGCAGCTCGGAGTTGTGGCTGGGCTCCATGGAGTAGTTGCCACGGCCCTGGGTCTTGGAACGCAGGTCGGTGGCGTAACCGAACATCTCAGCCAGAGGCACGTTGGCGTCAACCTGAACAGCACCGGTACGGGTGATCTGACCCAGGATGTTGCCGCGGCGGGCGGTGATGTCGCCGATGACGGTACCCATGTACTCATCAGGAACAGTGACGGAGACCTTCATGATGGGCTCCAGGATGGTGGGGTTGGCCTTCCGGCAGGCATCCTTGAAGGCCATGGAACCGGCGATCTTAAATGCCATTTCGGAGGAGTCGACCTCGTGGTAGGAACCGTCGAACAGGGTGACCTTCACGTCCACAACGGGGTAGCCGGCCATAACGCCAGCCTCCATTGCGCCCTGGATACCGGCGTCAACAGCGGGGATATATTCCTTGGGAATGGCGCCGCCAACGACAGCGTTGATGAACTCGTAACCCTTGCCGGGCTCGTTGGGCTCGACGCGGATCTTGACGTGGCCATACTGGCCCTTACCACCGGACTGACGGGCATACTTGGTATCCTGCTCGACAGCCTTGCGGATGGTCTCCTTGTAGGAAACCTGGGGAGCGCCGACGTTGGCCTCGACCTTGAACTCACGCAGCAGACGGTCAACAATGATCTCCAGGTGCAGCTCGCCCATACCGGCGATGATGGTCTGTCCGGTTTCCTTGTTGGTGTAGGTCCGGAAGGTGGGATCCTCTTCAGCCAGCTTGGCCAGAGCGATGCCCATCTTCTCCTGACCAGCCTTGGTCTTGGGCTCGATGGCGACCTCGATAACGGGCTCGGGGAAGACCATGGACTCCAGAATGATGGGATGATTCTCGTCGCACAGGGTATCACCGGTGGTGGTGTTCTTGACACCGACAACAGCGGCGATATCGCCGGAGTAAACGATGTCCAGATCCTCACGGTGGTTGGCGTGCATCTGCAGGATACGGCCCATACGCTCGGTCTTGCCCTTGGTGCAGTTCAGGACAGTGGTGCCCTTCTCCAGCACGCCGGAGTAGACGCGGAAGTAGCACAGCTTACCAACATAGGGGTCGGTAGCGATCTTGAATGCCAGAGCGGAGAAGGGAGCCTCGTCGGAAGCGGGACGGAAGTCCTCTTCCTCGGTCTCGGGGTTGATGCCCTTGATGCCCTTCTTATCCAGGGGGCTGGGCATATAGTCAACAACTGCATCCAGGACTTCCTGAACGCCCTTGTTCTTGTAGGAAGTACCGCAGACAACGGGAACCATCTCGTTGGCGATGGTAGCCTTGCGGATAACTGCCTTGATCATGTCGACGGGGATCTCCTCGCCCTCCAGGTACATCATGGCCACATCGTCGTCCAGGGAGGCGACGGCGTCCATCAGCTTCTCGTGATACTCGTTGCAGATGTCGACCATATCCTCGGGGATCTCTTCGATGCGGACGTCCTTACCCAGCTCATCATAGAAGACGTTAGCCTTCATGGTGATCAGGTCGACGTTGCCCTTGAACCAGGACTCTGAGCCGATGGGCAGCTGGATGGGCACGGCGTTGCACTTCAGGCGCTCGTCGATCATCTGCAGGACGCGGTAGAAGTCGGCGCCCAGGATGTCCATCTTGTTGACGTAGATCATACGGGGGACCTTGTACTCGTCGGCCTGGCGCCAAACGGTCTCGGTCTGGGGCTCAACGCCGCCCTTGGCGCACAGAACGGTGACAGCACCGTCCAGGACGCGCAGGGAGCGCTCGACCTCAACGGTGAAGTCAACGTGGCCCGGGGTGTCGATGATGTTCAGGCGGCAGCCCTTCCAGAAACAGGTGGTAGCAGCGGAGGTGATGGTAATACCACGCTCCTGCTCCTGAGCCATCCAGTCCATGGTGGCGGAGCCGTCATGAGTCTCACCGATCTTGTAGTTCTTACCGGTGTAGAACAGAATACGCTCGGTAGTGGTGGTCTTGCCGGCATCGATGTGAGCCATGATGCCGAAGTTTCTGGTATTCTCCAGAGAATACTGTCTAGGCATTGTAAACTCCTCTTTTTATTACCAGCGGAAATGGCTGAATGCCTTGTTGGCCTCGGCCATCTTGTGGGTATCCTCACGCTTCTTCACGGCGTTGCCGGTGTTGTTGGCGGCATCCATGATCTCAGCGGCCAGACGCTCCTTCATAGTGTTCTCACTACGGTTGCGGCTGTAGGTGGTCAGCCAGCGCAGACCCATGGTCTGACGGCGGGCGGGACGAACTTCGATGGGCACCTGGTAGGTGGCGCCACCGACACGGCGAGACTTGACCTCGACAGCGGGCATGACATTCTCCATGGCCTGCTGGAAGACTTCCAGACCGTTCTTACCGGTCTTGTTCTCGACGATTTCGAAAGCACCATAGACGACCTTCTGGGCAACACCCTTCTTGCCGTCGAGCATGATGCTGTTAACGAGCTTGGTAACCAGAACAGAATTATAGATAGGATCCGGCAGAACCTCTCTCTTAGGAACATTACCTCTTCTGGGCACTTTGCTTCCCTCCTTCATAATATAATGATTTCATCGGTACTCGAAAGTGTTTTACTTTCTGACTTTCGTTGTGCCTGCCAGCGAGAGGATTTTATCTATATAAAACCATCATTGGCAAGGCGATGCCTTGCGTAAAGGCGGGGTAAAAATTCAAGTTTGTGACGGGCGAAGAATCTTACTTCTTCTTGCCGGCCTTGGGCCGCTTTGCACCGTACTTGGAGCGGGACTGCATCCGGCCATTGACGCCCTGGGTATCCAGAGTGCCGCGGATGATGTGGTAACGGACACCGGGCAGGTCCTTGACACGGCCGCCGCGGATCAGAACCACGGAGTGCTCCTGCAGGTTGTGGCCGACGCCGGGGATGTAAGCGGAAACTTCCATACCGTTGGTCAGGCGAACACGGGCGATCTTACGCAGTGCGGAGTTGGGCTTCTTGGGGGTGGTGGTACGAACTGCGGTGCAGACGCCACGCTTCTGGGGGGAAGCCAGATCGGTAGCCTTGTTCTCCAGGGTGTTCAGACCTCTCTGCAGAGCAGGAGCGGTGGACTTGTAGGTAGGCATCTTACGGCCGTTTCTGACGAGCTGATTAAAAGTAGGCATTAGGTTTCTCCTTTCTTTCGTTCTCGCCCAGCTGGGCGGGTAATCTATTTCTTCGGATTTCTCCGCAGAAATCAATTTTCGCGGGGCTTCAGAGCCGCCGCGGCTGCGCCCACCTCGATGCCGCAGGCGCGTCCAAGATCGGACATCTTTCCGACCCATTCACAGCTGACTCCCTTTTCCCGGCACAGGGTCTCCAACGCTCCGGTGAGCGCGGGGTCCGCGTCTTTGGCCAGGAAGACCTGGCTCACAGCGCCGCGGCTGAGGGCTTTTTTCAGCTGTTTGGTTCCGACGATCAATTGATGGTCACTAAGGTTCACCAGGCTGTCGGGACCCAGAAAACCCCTTTTAATGAGAGTATCCATACGAATCCATATTATACACTTTTCCGGGAAAAAGTCAACAAAATTCTCAAGAAAAATTCTGCCGGATTTCCCCGGAAATCCCCAGCCCGTTCTGTGCAAAAGTACATTGTCCTGCCTATTTTCCCCGAAAGGGGAAATTCTATACATTCCCTTCTGCGCATTGCAATCCCGGGGCGTTCGTGGTATGATAAAAGAAAAAAGGAGGAATCCCCCATGAACGTCATTTCCACTCCCAACGCTCCCGCCGCCATCGGTCCCTACTCCCAGGGCATGACCGTCGGCTCCCTGGTCTTCTGCTCCGGCCAGCTCCCCGTGGACCCCGCCACCGGCGCCATCCCCGAGGGCATCTCCGCCCAGGCCGAGCAGAGCTGCAAGAACGTGGCCGCCGTCCTGGAAGCCGCCGGCTCCGGCTGCGAAAAGGTTATCAAGACCACCTGTTTCATCACCGATATGGCCAATTTCGCCGCGTTTAACGAAGTTTACGCCAAGTATTTCGTGAACAAGCCCGCCCGTTCCTGCTGTGCCGTCAAGGAGCTGCCCAAGGGCGTGCTCTGCGAGATCGAGGCCATCGCCGAGCTGTAAATTTCAGCCTCTCTTAAAAAAACTTAATTCCGCCGCAGGCTTCTTGCGGCGGAATTTGTCTTTTGCTATACTATATTTATAGAAAGGAGGCCCTGCCCATGAAAAAGTTTCTTTGCCTGATGCTCAGTCTGCTCCTTGCCCTGTCGGCGCTGACCGCCTGCGGCGAGGCGGAGCCCAGCACACCCACCACCCAGGCTCCTACCCAGCCGCCCGTTGAGACTACCGTCCCCGCCGAGACCCTGGCCCCGGACCCCGAGGCCCTCCGAAACAATCTGCCCATCATGGACGGCTCCACCTCCCTGATTCCCCTGGAAGCCGGCCTCCGGGCGGCCCTCTTCGGCAAGACCATTGAGGAAGCCACCCTAGACGTCAGCCACACCACCTCCTGGGGCTCCTTCTACAACCTGCTGGACGGCACCGTAGACCTGGTCTTCTCCGTTCCCCTGTCGGAGGAGCAGCGGGCCATTGCCGGGGAACAGGGCGTCGCCCTGGAAACGGTGCCCATCGCTATGGAGGGCTTCGTCTTCGTGGTCAACGCCGAGAATCCCGTGGACTCCCTGACCCAGCAGCAGATCAAAGACATCTACTCCGGCAAGATCACCAACTGGTCTGAGGTTGGCGGTCTGGACGAGGAGATCATCCCCTACCAGCGGAATACCGACTCCGGCTCCCAGAACTACATGATCGAGTTCATGGGCGACACCCCTCTGCTGGACGCACCCACGGAACTGCGCCCCGCCTCCATGTCCGGCCTGATGGACGTCATCGCCGTCAATGACAATTCCCGGGCGGCCATCGGCTACTCGGTCTACGCCTACGCCGCAGATATGTACGGCAACGGCAATGAGATCAAGTTCATCCAGGTGGACGGCGTCGCGCCCAGCAAGGCGACCTTCGCCGACGGCACCTACCCCCTGATGGGCTATAACTACGCGGTGTTCCGGGCCGACGAGCCCAGGGACAGCTACGTCCGCCAGCTGGTGGCCTGGATGCTCTCGGCGGAGGGCCAGACTGCCATCGCAGAGGCAGGCTACGTCACCGTGGTGGACGTAGGCTACGACTACACCGAGGCCACCCTGACCAAATACGAAGGCATCGGCTCCGGCGCTCCCGCCGGAGCGGTTCCCTCCAGCGAGTACATTCTGACGGATGTTCATTACTCGGAATGGAGCCAGGACACCTACACCTCCCAAACCCTCGAGCTGACGAAGGAAACCACCCCGGAGGGCTATCCCACCTGGCACATCACCCAGCTGGCAGACAAGACGCTGCAAGCCGAGATCAACGCCTGGATCGACAGCCAGATGGGCTGGGTCGCGGAGGAACAGGCCGACATGGAGGCCCTGGTGGATCAGCTGAACCAGCATTATGATTATGGCCCGTACCAGGTACAGGAAGGGCACACTCCCTGCACCGTCACCGCGAAGAACGGCTATCTGTCGGTGGTGGTGGCCCTGCGCTACTGGAAGAACGGAAACGACGAGCATTTCAAGTATTACCGCACCGAGACTGCCACCTGGGACCTGTTCACCGGCCAAAAACTCACCACCGAGGACCTGTTCTGCCAGGGCGTGGACATCGATCAGGTGCTGAACACCTATATTCAGGAATACACCCAGATGCCCCGGCGGGAATTCTCCCACCAGCCGGAGATGGTGCAGGACTTCGTTTCCCTGCCGGGCACCGGGTGGCACGTTACCCCCGACGCCATCTACATCGACCACAGCAACCCGGATTTTGTCAACGGCGAAAAGCTCCCCCTGGATCAGCTCCCCGATGGAGTCCTGGTCACGGAACAGCTCCGGGATTTCAGCCAGTGCCTCGACCCGGAAAGCGACGCCGGTACCGTCCAGCAGTTCCGGATCTCCAACCGGGACATCTATTACGCCTACAATGCGGACGGAACCGTTTCCTGTTCCTTCCTGGACGAAACGGTTTACCCCAGCGCCGCGGCCATCAACGAATATGTGAAGGACTACCTGGACACCTATTTCACCAAGGAAGGCATCCGGAAAACCTTCGCCGGGATGGGCTATACCGAAGACCGGATCGACATGAGCTGGATGGATTGGGTGGTCCAGAACTGGGGCGGCCGCTATCTGTTCTTCAGCGGCTCCGGTCCGGTGTATTACCACGGCGACGACGTGATCCGGTATCCCTATCCCAATCAGCTTCTCTTCGATCTGGAGACCGGTGAGGAAATCGCCTGGAAGGATCTGTTGAAAGACGGCTGGGAGGAAGCAGTCCAATGGGAGGACGGCCACGCGCCCTATGCCGAGACTGACGCCCCGCTCCGTTATCTCTGCCTGTTCAACGGTGAATCTCTCTCCGTCCAGCTGATCGAGGATGGCGAAGTCTACTCCCTGACCGTCCCCTCAGAGTACATCATCTACTGAGCGCAAAGCCCCGGTGGAGCCGGGGCTTTGCCTTTGCCCGGAACGCAGAAAAGGGCCTCCCCAGACGGGGAGGTCCTCATTATGTCGCAGGAAATTACACGCCGAACAGAATCCAAATCAGGATGTAGGCAGGGATGATAGCAGCCATGGTGAAGGGGATGCCGATCTTGAAGAAGTCAGCGTTGGACACTTCGTAGCCTTCCTTACGCAGGATGCCGATACCGGCGATGTTGGCGGAAGCGCCAATGGGGGTGCAGTTGCCGCCCAGGGTAGCGCCGGACAGCAGGCCGAAGTACAGAGCGGTGGAGTCGATGCCCATCTCAGCGGCAATACCGGCGATGACGGGGATCATGGTGGCAACGTAGGGGATGTTGTCGATGAAAGCGGAAATCAGCACGGAAGCCCAGACGATGATGGTGTACATCAGGAAGGGGCTGCCGGCGCCCAGCTTGGCCAGCAGCTGAGCCAGAGCGTCGATGACGCCCATGTTGCTGATGCCGCCGATCATCAGGAACAGACCGACGAGCAGGCCCAGGGTCTCCAGGTCGATGGCCTTCAGGGGTCCCATGATGGCGTCCAGGTTCTTCTTGGTAGCGTAGTTGTAGATCAGGCCGATGACCAGCAGAGCGGTGCAGATCAGACCGTTGGTCTCAGCAGGCATCTCGAAGGGCAGGAAGGAGGCCACGATCAGCAGAACGATGGCGCCCACCAGCAGAACAGTGGGAACATAGTCGGTGACCTCGGTCATCTTGCCGGACTTGGGGATGGCGCCCTTCTCCTTGCGGAAGGTGAAGTAAACGATGATGGCGGACAGCACAGCGCCCAGCTCCACCATGAAGAACATACCGGGCTTGCCATCATAGATGATGAAGTCCAGGAAGCTCATGTCCAGCGCAGAGCCCAGCATGATGGCGGTGGTGTCACCGACCAGGGTAGCGGCGCCCTGCAGGTTGGAGGAGACGGCGATGGAGATAATGAAGGGAACAGGATTGGTCTTCAGCTTCTTGCAGATCTCGATGGCGACAGGAGCGACCATCAGGACGGTGGCCACGTTGTCAACGAAAGCGGAGATGATGCCGGCGAACAGGCTCAGGCAGACAGCGGCCCACCGAACATTGGGGACCTTGTCCATGATGATGTCAGCCAGACGCTCGGGCATACGGCTGTCGATGAACAGCTGCACGAGGCCCATGGTGCCGCCGATCATCAGCAGGACGTTGAAGTCCAGCGTGCCGATGATCTGGTTGACAGGCAGCATACCGGTGATGATAAACAGCGCGCCGGATGCCAGCGCGATGTAGGGGCGGTACTTGCCGAAGGAGATCATCAGCACATAAGTGACCGCGAAGAGGATGATTGCGAGTGTCATTTGAAACTTCCTTTCTTCTTTTTTGGTTTTCTCTCAAACATTGCTATTATAGTATAGAAATCTTTGCCACAGGGTAAAGATTCAGCAAAGATTTGACTCGTTTCAGCAAAGACCAGGAAAGGAAATATTTACCTGCTTGACAAACCGCACTTACGGCGCTATAATGTCCCCAATTTCATAGGACAGTTCGTGACCATCCTGTCGGTAAACAAAACTAGGCGCGCTCAGGGAGAGCCTGAGCATGATGGGCGCATTTTGCGCTCTTTTTTTGTTGTGTGGGAGCGGTCTGTCCGCGCCCATTTTTTATTCCCCGGAGGTATCCCCATGAACCAGAAAACCAAGCTCATCACCCGCGCCGCCATTATCGGCGCCATGTATTTCGCCCTGACCCACTTCCAGAACCTGATTTTCCCCAACTCCGCCAGCTTCGCCATCCAGTGCCGGATCAGCGAGGCCCTCACCGTGCTGTCCTTCTTCACCCCTGCGGCGGTGCCCGGACTGACCATCGGGTGCCTGCTGTTCAATCTCAGCTTTGCCGGAGCCCTGCCTCTGGATTTCCTGGTGGGAAGCCTTGCCACCTTCTTCGCCTGCGGTGCCATGTGGCTGACCCGGAAAATAACCATCAAGGGCGTTCCCCTGCTGGGCCTCACCATGCCCGCCATTTTCAACGCCCTCCTGGTGGGCTGGGAGCTGACCGTCTACATCGGCGACACCGGCTTCACCATGGCCGCCTTCTGGATCAACGCCGTGTATGTGGCCCTGGGCGAGCTGATCGTGCTGTTCACCGTAGGATTGGCTCTGTACCAGATCCTGAACAAGGGCGGTCTGGGAAAGAAGATCTTTGAATAAACGGAACTGCCCCAGTTGCCCCGGGGCAGATTTTTTTGAAATTTACGCAACCATTTCCCCACTTCTCAGGTATTATAGATGAAAGGAAAGGAGGAATGCCCATGAAGGATCTTCAGCGCGCAGCGGCCGTAGAGCGCTGGGGCGATCTTGTCTGGCGTCTGGCTCTGACCGGCGCGAAAAGTCAGCATGACGCGGAGGATATTTTCCAGGACGTCTTCGAGCGGTATTTCCGTCACGAGGACAAGCTGCAAACCGACGAGCACCGCAAGGCTTGGCTCATCCGCTGCACCATCAACCGGTGCAGGAGCCTCTTCGCCTCCCCCTGGCGGAAGCGGAAGGTCTCCCTGGATCAGATCCAGGAGCTGGGCGTTCCCGAGGACAGCCGGGAGGTTTATCTTGCGGTGCGGCAGCTTCCGGCGAAATACGCCCTGGTGATCCACCTGCACTATTATGAAGGATACACCGTAGCGGAGATCGCCGCCCAGCTGGGCTGCGCGGAAGGGACCGTGAAATCCCAGCTCAGCCGGGCCCGGGCCATGCTCCGCCAGTCCCTTAGCGAGGAGGTAACCCTATGAACCGATACATTCAGGCCAACGACGCCATCCACGCTCCCGCGAAGCTGAAGCGGGCCGTCGCGGCCTCCCGTTCCCGCCGTCCCCTCTGGGCCGGGGCCGCGGCGGCAGTCACCGCGGCGGCGATTTTCCTGGCCGTCCTGTTCCGGCCCGCCCAGGCTCCGGAAGAGGAGCAGAACAACTTCCCCCTGAACGGCCTCATCTCCGTAGCCAGCGCCACCGAAGTGCTGGCCCAGCCCGAATATCCGGAGATGTTCCCGGCTCCCGATCTGGAATCCGGCTGGGACGATGTGGCCTGCACCGCCTGGCAGGACAGCCGCCGGACCCAGTGGGCCCTCCGGCCGGAGGACGACTCGGCGCTGTACGATTTCTATTATGACACCGCCCGGGAATTCCTCACAAATTCCGACGGGGCAAACGCCCTTTATTCCCCCCTGAACCTGTACCTGGCCCTGGGGATGCTGGCAGAGCTCACCGACGGGAACACCCGGGCCCAACTCCTGGACCTGCTGAACTGCGGCAGTCTGGAAGAGCTTCGCAGCCTCGCCAGCGGATTGTGGAACGTGAACTACTGCGACGACGGACAGGTGACCAGCCTGCTGGCCAGCTCCCTCTGGCTCCGGGAGGACACGGATTACAATGCTGCCACCATGCAGACCCTGGCGGACACCTATTACGCGTCCAGCTACCGGGGCGTTATGGGGTCTGAAGCGCTGAACAACGCCTTCCGGACCTGGCTCAACGACAACACCGGCGGTCTGCTCTCCGACCAGATCGAGGGGCTTTCCCTGGACGCGGATACGGTGCTGGCCCTGGCCTCCACCATCTATTTCAAAGCCTCCTGGGAGGAGTCCTTCTCCGGGAAGCTCACCTCCCGGGATACCTTCCACGCCCCCGGCGGGGATGTCTCCGTGGACTTCCTCAACAACGAATCCGACCAGTATTTCTATTGGGGCGAGGATTTCACCGCCGTAAACCTCCCCTTGGCGGACAGCGGCAAAATGTGGATCCTCCTCCCCGACGAAGGGGTAACCGTTGACGACCTGCTCGCCGGGGACGCACTGGCATTGGTCATCGACCCCTCCTCCTGGGAAAATCGGAAGCATCTCACCGTGGACCTGTCCATCCCCAAATTCGACATTTCCTGCCAGACCGATCTGACCGAGGGACTGCAAAACCTAGGTGTCATTGACGCCTTTGACGGAGAGAAGGCCGACTTCTCTCCCGCCTGCAAAAACAGCGACGGGCTCTACCTCTCCACCGCCATCCACGGCGCCCGGGTCCTGATCGACGAGGAGGGCTGCACCGGCGCGGCCTACACCGTCATGCCCTTGGAGGGTGCCGTCGCGCCCGGCGAGATGGACACCATCGAGTTCACCGCCGACCGGCCCTTCCTCTTCGCCATCACCGGCCAGGACGAACAGATTCTCTTCCTGGGCGTGGTGAATCAGCCGTGACCACAAATATGCGCAAAAGAGCCATCCCTTCCGGGATGGCTCTCAATTTATTCCATTGCCTTCACATCCAGGTGGTATTCCACATACCCGCTGGCGGACTGCTCGATCTCGATGGCGTAGGTGATATCCACGGTGCCGCCCTGCTCCGTCAGCTCATGGCGGATCTTCTGGGCCTGGACCGCGATCATCAGGGTGCCGAATTCCATCTGGTACAGGGATTCATGCCGGACCCCCTCCCGGAAGATCATCTGGGACTGGAGCCGTCCGGTGCGCTTCAGGCTGACGCCCCTGGGACCCACCCGGAACACGGTGGTGACGCCTTCCAGGCCGGTCAGGTCCGACTCCTCGTAGGCGATCTCCCAGACCTGCTTCTGCTTTTCCAGGGTGCCCTCGGTGACCAGCTCGATCACGTCCGGCTCCTGGCCGTCGTAATACTGCTTGCCCCGGACCGTCAGCTGCACAGGGATCTTGCTCATTCGGCCGCCTCCACTGCCAGCTTCAGCAGCTCGTCGATGAGCTGACCATAGGGGATGCCGGAGGCCGCGAACAGCTTGGGATACATGGAAATGGAGGTGAAGCCGGGCAGGGTGTTGATCTCGTTGAAGACCACACGGCTGTCCTTCCGGGTGACGAAGAAGTCCACACGGGACAGGCCCTGGCAGCCGATGGCCTTGTAGACCTTCACGGCGTAGTCCCGGACCTGCTCCTCCACCATCTCGTCGATCCGGGCGGGGATGTAGGCGGTGGAGGTGTCGGTGATATACTTGGCTTCGTAGTCATAGAATTCCGCGCCGGAGTCGATCTCGCCGCAGACGGAGGCCACAGGGCTGTCGTTGCCCATGACGGCCACCTCAATCTCCCGGCCGTCGATGAACTCCTCCACCAGGATCTTCTCGTCGTAAATACCAGCGGAGAGCAGTGCCTCCTTCAGAGCCTCCCGGTCGGCGGCCTTGCTGACGCCAACGGAGGAGCCGGTGCCGGCGGGCTTGACGAACATGGGATAGTCAAACCGCTGTTCCAGGCTTTCCAGAATCCGGTCCATCCGGTTCTCCAGCTCGGAGGCACGGACCAGCTGCCATGCGGCCTGGGACACACCCGCCTGGTCGATGACCAGCTTGGTCAGGGTCTTGTCCATGGCCACAGCGGAGGCCGCCACATGGGGACCGACGTAAGGGATGCCCGCCAGCTGCAGCAGACCCTGCATGGCGCCGTCCTCACCGTTCTCGCCGTGAAGCACCGGGAAGACCACGTCGATCCGCTCCCGGACCACGCAGTCGCCCTCGAAGCTCAGCAGGCCCTGGCCCCGGACGGGGGAAATGGCGGCCCGGCGGTTGTGCTCGTAGCGCTCCCACTCGCCGGTGGGGAGCAGAGAATAGTCGGTGCCGGTGTAGAGAACCCAGTCACCGTTCTTGGTGATGCCCACGGGGAAGAGATTGTATTTTTCCTTGTCAATGTTGTTCAGGACCGATTCCGCGGAACGCAGAGACACCTCGTGCTCCGGACTCATGCCGCCGAACAGGATGCAAACGCTTAATTTTTTCATAAAACTGGCCTCTTTCCGAAGTCGATTTTTTCAAATAACCTGTTTTGATATACTATATGGAAAACAGAGGACGAAAACAAGTATTTTTCGTTTTCCCTCTGGTATTTCTCGGGATTGACTGCTATAATGGGTCTAATCTTTCGCGCGAGGGAGGCGCATGCCATGCATATCGATCTGACCGCCAAGGAATTCCGGCGGCTGCTGGACCTTGTCTATATCGGCAACTGGGTCCTCAATTCCATCCGGGGCGACGACCGCTTCGCCGACTACGACCATGTGGAGAGCAAGCTCTTCGGTCTGTGCCAGGGAACGGGGATGCAGGCGCTGGTGGAAAAATGGGAGGGCGAGGACGTCCCCTCCAAGGCCTTCGCCGAGGGCGGCATCCACGAGGCCATCGCCGTTTACGAGGACGCGGTCTTCTACGAGATCCTGGCCGAGGAGCTGAGCCGCCGGGATATGGATTATCCCCAAATCACCGACGAGAACTACGACGAGATCACGTCCCGGATGAGCCGGTACATGGAGGAATTCCAGATGTCCGGCGTGGATAAGCTCTATCTGGAAGAGGAATAAAGGACGCCGGAATGGCTCGCTGATCACTCAGCGAGCCATTTTTGTTTCCTTAAAACAGCGCCTCGCCGGCCCGGTAAATGTCACCTGCGCCGACGGTGAGGATCACGTCACCAGGCTGGGCGTTCTCTTTCAGGAACGCGGTGACCTCGGGCAGGGTCTCGCAGTAGACGGAGCCGGGGATCTCCTTCGCCAGGTCCTGGGAGGAGATGCCGATGGTGTTCCGCTCCCGGGCGGCGTAGATCTCCGCCAGGACGCAGACGTCCGCCTTCTTCAGCTCCCGGACGAAGTCAGAGAACAGGGCGTGGGTCCGGGTGTATGTATGGGGCTGGAAGGCCAGCACCAGACGCTTGTAGTTCATGGTCCGGACCGCGGCGATGGTGGCGGCCAGCTCACCGGGATGGTGGGCGTAGTCGTCGTACACATCCGCGCCGTTGAAGCTACCCTTGAACTCCATCCGGCGGCCCGCGCCGTGGAAGGTGGCCAGGCCCTGGGCAACAGCCTCGCCCTCGATGCCCAGCATCCAGGCGGAACCTGCGGCAGCCAGCGCGTTCACCGCGTTGTGCTTGCCCACGACGCCCAGCTCCAGATGGCAGTAGACGTTTCCGTCGCAGATCACGTCGAAGCTCCGCCAGTCCTCGCTGACGTTTGCCGCGTGGACCCGGTTCTGCTCGCCGAGGCCGAAGGTAACGAAGTCCATGCCCGCCAGGGCATCCATGGTATTCTGGTCGTCGCCGTTTGCCAGCACGCCGGAGGTCGCGAGACCCGCGAAGGTGTGGAAGCTCTTCTCGATGGCCATCAGGTCCTTGAAGTAGTCCAGATGGTCCGCCTCGATGTTCAGCACCACGGCCAGGGTGGGATAGAAATTCAGGAAGGAGTCGCAGTATTCACAGCTTTCCAGCACGATGGTGTCGCCATTGCCCACCCGGTGACCGGCGTGGAGCATGGGAAGGTAGCCGCCGATCATGACGGTGGGGTCCTTCTGGGCGGCCATCAGGATGTGGGTCACCATGGAAGTGGTGGTGGTCTTGCCGTGGGTGCCGGAGATGCAGACCGCGTTCTTGTAGGACTGCATGATCACGCCCCAGGCCTGGGCCCGCTCGAAGACGGGAATACCAGCGGCACGGGCAGCGGCGATCTCGGGGTTGTCGTTGTGGGCGGCGGCAGTGCGGATGATGCAGTCCGCGCCCTGGATGTTCTCTGCCCGGTGGCCGATGTCCACGTGGATGCCGTGGGCGATCAGTTCGTCGGTGGAGACGGAAGCATTCATATCAGAGCCGGTGACGGTAATGCCCATACCCTGGAGCACCAGGCCCAGCGGACGCATGGAAACGCCGCCGATGCCCACCAGGTGGACCCGCTTCCCCGGCTGTAAGTAGCGATTCAGTTTTTCATTGCGATGGGTCATAAGGAAGTAACCTCCAGGTTGGATATAAAGACAACTCATAATATTATACACACATCCCCTCCGATTTACAACTGTAATTATTCCCGAAAAACAACGGTTTTCTTCCGGAATCCCGGGGAAAAATCCAGCAAAATCATCAATAGAAACGAAAAAACAGCCGCGGGGATCGTTCCCGGCGGCTGCTTTTCAACAGATTTCTTATTCTCTTCTCAACGCGTCGATGGGGTTGAGGTTGGCGGCCTTTACCGCCGGGAGCATACCGAACACCAGTCCGATGACCACGGAGAAGATCACGCTGATCAGAATCGCCGGGACGGAAATCGCCACCGGGATGCCGTTGTAGTGGGAAATGAGCTGGGCCATGCCCACGCCCAGAATGACGCCCACCACGCCGCCCAGGCTGGTAAGCACCGCAGCCTCGGTGAGGAACTGGCGGCGGATCCGGCGCTTCTTCGCGCCCAGGGCCTTCTTCAGGCCGATCTCCTGGGTCCGCTCGGTGACGGAGACCAGCATGATGTTCATGACGCCGATGCCTCCGACAATCAGCGAGATACTGGCGATCCAGATCAGCTGCTGATTGGTGGCGTTGGACATCTCCTGAAGCTGCTGGGCCTGCTGCAGCAGGTCCTGGCTCTTGTAAGAGAAATTGGTAGCGGAAGCCTCCCCCGCCTGCTGCTCGGAGGCGGTGACATAGCCCAGAATCTGGCTCTTGCTCAGCTTCTCCGCCACAGCCTGACCGGCCTTGGTCATCTCGTCGGTGCTGGTCGCTTTCACCGCCACGCTCTGGGGCTCGTCGAACCGGAACACCATGGGCCAGGCGGCGCTGGGCAGGAAGATGGAGCCCGCGGAGGTATCCGCGTAGAGGTAATAGTCCTGATAGGAGCTGATGGTGGGCTGGAATACCGTGCTCTGCTCCACCACGCCCACCACGGTGAAGGGCTCGCCCTTGATCTCGATGGCCTGGCCGATGGGACTCTCCACCCCGAAGAGGATCCCGGCGGCCTTGTCGTCCAGGATCACCACCCGGCGGAAATTGTCATAGTCCGCCTGGGTGAAGTTCCGGCCGTAGCCCACCACATAGCCGCAGACGTTGAAATAGTTCCGGTCGATGCCGTAGGTGGCGCCGGTGAAGCTGTTCCCTCCGGCGGTCACGAAGTCGCTCCAGCTCCGGCTGGTGTAGAAGCTGACAGCCTCCACCCCGTCCAGGGCTTCCAGCTGAAGCTCCATGGCCTCCTCGTCGATGGTCTTGACGCCCTTGGGGATGCTGCTGTAGCTCATGTCGTAGGCCCAGTCGTCCTGATAGAGCTGCACCGTCACCACGTTGCTGCCGGAGCCGATCAGGTTCTCCTTGATCTGCTCGTTGGTGCCCTTGATGGTGGAGACGATGGTGATGATGGAGGCGATGCCGATGATGATGCCCAGCATCGTCAGGAAGGAGCGCATCTTATGGCTCCAGATGCCCTGGAAGGCAAGTCTGATATTTTCCATAAAGCCCTCCCTTCTCAGCTGTAGAGGGCAGAGATGGCGGTTTCCACCGTCTCTGCGCCCTCCCGGATGTTCTTGTCATAGGGGAAGGCGATATAGTCCCCCTCCGTCAGGCCGGAATACACCGGCGTGGCGTAGCCGTCCACACAGGCGCCCACCTGGATGTACCGCTTTTCCAGCAGTCCCGCTTCATTGCGGACGTAGACGTAGCTGTCCTTTCCCTCGGTGCGGATGAAGGCGTTTTCCAGATACATCACGGTCTCTTCGTCCCCGCCGGTCTCATAGGTCAGGTTGACGAAAGCCCCCTCCTGAAGGTCGGCGTTCTCGTCCACGAAGACCTTGTAGGGATAATAGGTCACGTTGGAGGTGCCGTAGGAATAGCTTTCCGACTCCTCGCTGGGATAATTGCCGATCTGGGTGACGGTTCCGGTGTAGATGGTGCCGGTCTCCCAGCAGTTGACGCTGACGGTCAGACCCACCTGAACAGAATCCAGTTCCAGCTCGCTGACCGCGCCCTCCACATAGTATCCGCCGCCGCCGGTGATCTTCAGCATGGGCTGATTCAGTTCCTTGGCGTTGCTGGGCTCCAGAACGGAGACCACCACGCCGTCAAATTCCGCGTAGACGTTGCCGTCGGAGGCTTCCTTCTTCATGATGGCAAGCTCCGCTTTGCTCATTTTGATGTTGAATTCCAGGGTCGTGATCTCCGCGGCCTTCTCCTCCCGCATGGAGGCCAGCTCCGTGGAGGTGTAGCCGGAGTTCCAGTTGATCTGGGTGGTGGCCTCCTCCACATCCTCGTCGGGATCGAAGAAGGTCATGGCGTAGACCCGGTTCCGGCTGGTCCGGTAAGCGGCCACGGCGGTCTGCTCTGTGGGAGCTGTTTCGCTCTGAGCCTCCGCCTCCTGGCCCTGGGAAGCGGGCTGGGCCTCCTCTGTGGGGTCAGCCTCGCCGGTTCCGGTGGTGGGGGCTGTGGTCTCGCCGGAGCCGTCCTCTGTGGGATCCGTGGGAGATGTGGTCTCACTGGGCTCGCTGGGATCCGTGGACTCGTCGGGCTCCGTCTCCTCCACCTCGATCACCTCGAACTTCACGCCGTACTCCTCGGAGAAGGTGGTGTTGGTCCTGTCGTTCTTCGTCAGCTGGAAGACCACGTACACCTGGCTCTGATCTCCGATGATGTCCCAGATCAGGTCCTCATACAGCGCCGTATCCTGGCTGATCCAGAACCGGTAGGGATTGGCGGCGGTGCCCATTCCGCCGTAGATGCTGTCTAAGTAATCTTTGGACGAGGGGGACTTGTCGTATTCCGTCTTGGTGGAGGTGCTGGGGGTGGTGGTCGTGACCACCATGGGCTTCATGGCCTTCAGCTTGGTCAGCTCCTCCTTGGCGGTTTTCAGGTTGATCTCCATCTGCTGGATGGCCAGATCCTTCCGCTCGAGCGTCAGATCGGACAGGGTGGTGTCGTAGGTGTAGAGCAGATCGCCCTTGCTGACCTTCTGGCCCTGATATACGTGGATCCGGGTGACGGTCTGGGTGTCGGAGACATAGATGGACTGAACCTTGTCGGCAGTCACAACGCCGTAGCTCTCGCCGGAGGCGGAGCCGGAGCTGTGATAGCTGAGCATCCCCACGGAATACACCGCAACAGGCTCCCCGTTGGCCCGGGGAATCAGGAAAATGCCCAGGGCGATGGCGATGACCAGCACCGCCGCCACGATGGGGATCCAAATCTTCTTATTCATAAGCCGCCGCCTCCTCTTCTTCGGAGACCCCGTCGTCAGAGGTGACCAGCCGACCATCCAGAATGTGATAGATCTTGTCGGCGCATTCTGCGATGTGCCGCTCGTGGGTGATCATGATGATGGTGATGCCCCGCTTGCTTAAGCGCCGGAAAATCTCCATGATCTGCACACCGGAGGCGGTGTCCAACGCGCCGGTGGGCTCGTCGGCCAGCAGCAGCTTGGGGCTTCCCACAATGGCCCGGGCAATGGCCACCCGCTGGCACTGTCCGCCGGAGAGCTGGTTGGGATAGAAATCCATCCGGTCCTCCAAACCCACCAGCTTCAGCGCGGCCTTCGCCCGGACCCGCCGGTCCTTCAGGGGCACGCCACGGTATAAAAGGGGCAGCATCACATTGTCCATGGCGGTCATCTTGGGCATCAGGTAGAAATTCTGAAACACAAAGCCGATCTGCCGGTTGCGGATGTCCGCCAGCTCGTCGTCGGTGAGCCGTCCGATGTTCTGCCCCGCCAGGGTATACCGTCCGCTGGTGGGCACGTCCAGGCAGCCCAGAAGGTTCATCAGGGTGGTCTTACCGGAGCCGGAGGGCCCCATGATGGCAAGATACTCCCCCTCCTCCACGGACATGGAAATGTCGTGGAGCACCGGCACCGGCTCCTTGCCCTGAAGGTATTCCTTGTTTACGTTTTCCAGTTCCAGGATCATATCAAGCCTCCCCGTCGTCGGGCTCTGCCGGACCGGACGGTTCTGTGGACTGCTCCGCGGACTCCCCGGTGGACTGCTCCGCCGTTCCGTCGGTGGGCTGCTCCGCGTCGCTGCCGGAAGCGAAATCCGCCTCGGAGCGCAGGTCCGTCATCGCGCCCTTTTTGCAGCCGGGGTTGGAGGGATCGGCAACGTAGCCAT
Source organism: Faecousia sp. (assembly GCA_045119355.1). Classification (GTDB taxonomy): domain Bacteria; phylum Bacillota; class Clostridia; order Oscillospirales; family Oscillospiraceae; genus Faecousia. The sequence goes on along the minus strand of JBGVDK010000014.1, from coordinate 22,209 downwards.
CCAGGGTCAGGCCTTCCAGGATCACATAGCAGCCGTTGTCAGAGATGTACTCGCCCAGCACCACGGTCTGCTTCACCAGTTTCCCGTCCTCGCCGGGGCACCAGACGGAGGCCGAGCGGATCATGGTCTTCTCGTCGTAGGAAACGTCCATCAGATAGCCCTCGGGCACCAGCACCCGGCCGGAACCGCCGGTATTGACTCCCGCCAGACGGACGTAAACATGCTGCCCCAGCAGCAGCCCGTCGGTGGAATCCAGGGTCACATAGAAGGGATAGCTGTTGGAGGAGCTGAGGGAATCGGTATAGCCGTAGGCGGAGTCATAGCTGTTGGAGGAGGTGTTGCCATAGTCCATCATGGTCACCTTGCCGGTCCAGAACTGATTCTCGTCCAGCCGGGAGACGATCTCCACCTCGCTGCCAAGGCTAAGCCCCGCGTTCAGGTTCAGCTCGTTCAGCGCGCCCTGGACCTGGTAGGCCCCCGCCTGCTGGATGGTGATGTAGGAGGCGGAGCTTTCATCGATCTTGCGCACGGTGCCCTCGATGGGGCTCTTGACGTCCACGTTTTTGATCATCTGCTTGGTGTATTTGATCTCGTCCTTCAGATCCTCCTGATCATACTGGGCCTCGGTCAGCTCGGTCTGGAGCTGGCGAAGCTGGATGTTCAGCTGGGTCTTGGTGTCGCCGGTGGCGGTCTTCAGCTCCTTCTCCACCTCGGAGATCTGGGATTTCAGCTCCTTGATGTCCGCTTCCAGCCGGTCCTGTTCCAGCTCCTGCTTGTCCAGGGTCAGGTTCAGCTCGTCGGAGTCATAGCTGAAGAGCTTCTGTCCCTGGGTGACGGTGTCGCCCTCGGAGACGTAGAGCTCGTCGATGGTCTGCTCCATGTCCCGCTGGACCTGGACGGCGTTCTCGCTGACCACCACGCCGGCGTAATAATCCCCCGCTTCTCCCGCCAGGGTCAGCATACTGACCTTCACCACGGGGACCACGGTATCCTCGCCTCCGCAGCCGCAGAGCGCCGTCATCAGCGCCAGCGCCGCCGCGCAGAGCTTCCACTTTTTGTTCATGGGAGTGTTCCTCCTTGCCTTCTCATAGGAATGTATCGTTTATCATAGGTCTTTTCCGGAGCAAAGTCAACGAAAAACACCTTAAGAATTCTGAATTTATCCGCCAAACTCCCCGCGCATCCACCGTTTCAGGGTGAAAATGCTCCGCAGCAGCCCGTAGCGCCGCTTCTGAAGCAGCCCCAGCACCGTTTTCTTCTTCGGTCCCAGCTGTTCCAGCAGGGGATTTTCTCCATAGCCCGGGAACTTTCCGTCCAGATAGGAAATGAAGTCCGGCAGGAAGCTGGCGTTGGTGTCGGACATCAGCACCCGCTGGGACGCCAGGATCACATTCTCCACCGCCAGCACGCTGAGCCAGCCGCCGTACCGCTCCATCAGGCCCCGCTCCTCAAAAAACAGCCGCAGGTCCTCCAACGCCTCCAAAATCTCCAGATTCCGCCGGAGGTTGGGGTTGTGCATGATGGAGCCCTCCCGCTGGCGGTAGACGTACAGCCGCTCGGAGAGCGCCACGATGGACCCGCAGGAGACCAGGGCCTTGGGGGTGGTCCGCAGGTCCTCGTACCAGACCCGGCCCGGGAACCGGACCGCTTCGTCCTCAAACAGCCGCCGGTGCCAGAGCCGCAGGCAGGCGCTGGGTGTCTGAAGCAGCAGCTCCGGATGCTCCGCCAGGGTGAAGGGCTTCTCCCCCGCCAGAGGGGAGCCTTCCCCGGGGGTCAGCCGGGTGCCGTAGAGATAGGAAAAACCGAAGGTGTACATTTCCGCGGCTGTTTCGTCGATGTGCCGTGACAGGCAGGCCAGGGCATCCTCCGTCAGATAGTCGTCGGAGTCCACAAAGAGCAGGTACTCACCCCTCGCTACCTCGATGCCGGTGTTCCGGGCCGCGCCCAGGCCGCCGTTCTTCTGATGGACCACCCGGACCTGTTCCGGGCAGGCCATCCGGTAGCCGTCGCAGAGCATCCCGCTGCCGTCGGTGGAGCCGTCGTCCACCAGGATGATCTCGAAGTCCTGGCAGGCCTGCTCCAACAGGGACTCCATGCACGCGGGCAGAAACTCCGCCACATTGTACACCGGTACGATGATACTGAATCTCATAGCATTTATCCTTTCATCCGGAACAGCCAGCCAAGGAGCCGCCACTTCCGGTGCTCGATCAAAAACAACGCCAGCCGCCGGAGCTTCGTCATTTCTCCGATGGAGGGGCTTTCCCGCCATCGGGGATACCGCGCCTCCATAAAGGCCCGGATCTCTTCCAAAAGAGGATCCCCGGCCGCGGCCTTGGTCACCCGGACAGACGTGGCCATCAAAAGATGCTCAATGGCCAGGGCGCAGAGCTGGTTTTCGTATTTCTCCCGCAGCCCCTGGGCCTCGTACCAGTCCGTCAGGTCGGAAAACGCCGTCAGCATGGACCGGTTCCGCTCCGGGGAGGCGGTGTTCATCAGGGAGCCGGGCCGGTCTAAGTACCGGTACAGCGGCTCGGGGAGGTACACGATGGACTCCGCCGCCGCGAAAAGCTTGCAGCTGGTCTGCAGATCCTCGCCGTAGAACGCCCGCTGGGGGTAACGGATGCCGTTGTCGATGTAAAGGCTCCGCCTCCACAGCCTCGCCCAGGTGGCGGGCATGGAGTTCAGAAATGCCGGATGCTCCCCCAGCCGGAAGGGCCGGTTCTCCGGCGCGGAATTGGCCCTGGTCGGGGTCAGATGCCCCTCCCCATCGTCGGCCAGGTAGTCAAAGGTGAGGATGTCCGGACTGTATTCCGCCACCCCTTTCCGGAGGCGGTCCAGCGCCCCAGGAAGCAGGGCGTCGTCGCTGTCCACGAACAGGAGGTATTCTCCCCTGGCCGCTTCCAGGCCGGTGTTTCTCGCGCCGCCGGGGCCCCGGTTCTCCTGGTGGAGCGCCCGGACCCGGGGATCGGCTTCGGCAAGCTCGTCGCAGAGGGCGCCGCTGCCGTCGGCGGAGCCGTCGTTGACCAGGATCAGCTCAAAGTCCCGCTCCTTGTCCGCCAGCACCGAATCCACGCTCCCCCGGAGGAAGGCCTCGGCGTTATAAACCGGAATGATGACGCTGAACTTCACAGTCCATTCCTCCTTCGCAAAAAATCAGTTTCCCTGCATCCGCTTGGCGGACCGCTCCCGCCGGGACATATACCACATCGACGCCAGCGCCATGGCAAAGTAGACGCCGGCGCTGTTGAACCGGAGGATGGACGCCGTGAAGTAGCAGTGGGCCAAAGCCGTGCAGCAGCTGATTGCCATCGCCGCGAAATCCAGGGTGAAGTGCCGTCTGAAGTCCCGGCACATGGCAAACACCGCCCGGAAGGCAAAGAAGCCGATGAACGCGATCATCAGCGCCAGTCCGATGCCGCCGCACACATAGTAGATGCCGTGGAAGTCGTTTTCCGGGTCAAAATACAGCCACTGGATCTCCTTCTCCCAGGTCTTCTCGTTCATCATCAGGACCTTTTCCCGCATCCGGGTGACGCTCATGCCCACCCATTTGGCAGACTCAGGAGAATCCTCCTGAAGCATCTGACAGAAGATCAGCCGCATTTTCCGCCAGTTGGCAAGCTCGGAAACCTCCGTGGTATACTCGTAAGCCTCCAGGGTCCGCTCCTCGCCGAAGCGGGTGATGGTTCCGGGGATATACAGCGTGTAGGCCTCGGCCAGATTCTCCTTCGCCAGCTCGTCGCAGGCGGACTGCTTTTTCACCTGGTTTTCCTCCGCCTGGTTCAGGTTTTTGTACATGGGCGACAGGGGCAGCAGCACCAGGAACACCATCGTCACGCAGAGGATGGCAATCGCCTGCCGTCTGCGGGTCTTGTCAATCCAGACCAGGCACACCGCCATACCCACGCCCGCCGCCGCCAGAGAGGCGAAGGCCAGCCGGGTGCCAAACAGGTACAGCGAGGTCAGGGACAGCGCCGTGACGATCACCACCGGCAGGATTTTCTTGTCCCACCGCTTCAATGCCCAGCCAATGCACACCGGGACGATCATGCTCAGGATCGCGCTCTGGGTATTGCCGTAGAGGAACCAGCCCTGAACGCCGATCTTGGTGGAGGGATAGGTATAGGGATCGGTCCCGGTCAGGCGTCCAAGGGCCATCACCGCCAGGATGATCGCCAGGTTCACCACCATGCCGTTCTGAATCGCCCAGAGCACCCGGCCGTTCTTCCGCAGGAAGGTGCAGAAGCAAAGGGCTGTCAGGGGCAGGAAGTAGATCCGGGCCATATAGATCAGGTCCTCCACAGGATCCGGATATTCCACTTCCAGGCAGGCCGCTGTCCGGGCCGCCAGAAACGCCCCCAGCACCAGCGCGCAGAGCCAGTACCAGCGCTTCCGGTCGGACAGGAAGAAGCCCAGCAGCACGCTGCCCGCCAGCAGGCCCATCCGCAGGGCCATCGTGACCACATTGCTGATTTCCAGCTCCGTCTGCCAGTAGGCCGCCACATCCAGCAGCGGCTGAAGCACACAGTAAATAAACACCAGCACCGGCAGGAAACGGATCAGATCCTGCTTCATATTTTCCAGTTTGTTTTTCAAAGAAACACCCACTTTTCTCAGTTCCGGCTTCCTCTCTCTTCCGGAGGGAAGACCGTTTTTGTTCTCGTATGCGTCATGCTTAACGCATCCCATTGTAGTATATCAGAAAATACGCCGCTCTTCAAGGGGCACTTTCCCATCCGGCAGGCAGAAAAACCCCTTGAGCGGCAATGGTTTTCCCGGAATTTCCCCGGAGAAAAAGCGGAATTTCCTATTGTGCTCCCGGTTCTTTTTTGGTATAATATTCAGACTTGATTAAAATGGATGTGTATTGCTTTGAAGTATGGAATCTGGAACATATCCACCCCCGAACCGGGCGCGGTAAACGCCCTGGTGGGGAGCGGATATCCTCCGCTGCCGGCGATGGTGCTGGCGGCCCGGGGCATCAAAAACGCCAAACATGCCCACGACTATCTGGACTGCACCGCCCAGCTTTACGACCCCTTCCTGATGAAGGACATGGACCTGGCCGCGGGAAGAGTGGGCCTCGCCATGGCCCGTGGGGAGAAGATCGCGGTCTTCGGCGACTATGACGTGGACGGCATCACCGCCACCTGCCTGCTCACCGACTTCCTCCGGAAGCACGGCGCCGACGTGGTCAGCTACATCCCCAGCCGCCTGGAGGAGGGCTACGGCCTGAACCCCATCGCCCTGCACCAGCTCAGCGGGGAGGGCGTCCGGCTCATCGTCAGCGTGGACTGCGGCATCACCGCCGTGGAGGAAGCCAAGCTCTGCGCGGAGCTTGGGATGGACCTGGTGATCACCGACCACCACGAATGCAAGGAGCAGCTGCCCCAGGCCATCGCCGTGGTGGACCCCCACCGCCCCGACGGCGGCTATCCCCACAAAAACCTCTCCGGCGTGGGCGTGGCCTTCAAGCTGGCCTCCGCCCTCTGCGGCAGTCAGGAGGAAGTGCTCGCCGAATACGCCGACATGGTGTGTCTCGGCACCGTGGCCGACGTGATGCTTCTTCAGGGAGAGAACCGGGTGTTCGTTGCCCGGGGCCTGGAATCCCTGCGCAGCACCCGCCGTCCCGGCTTCGCCGCCCTGATGAAGGAGAGCGGCTGCACCCCCGAAAACCTCTCCGCCTCCACCATCGGCTACAATCTGGCCCCCCGGATCAACGCCGCGGGAAGAATGGGCCAGATCGGCCTGGCCCTGGACCTGTTCCTCACCGACGATCCCGCGAAGGCCTCGGAGCTTGCCAAGAAGCTCTGCGAGCTGAACCGCCAGCGTCAGGCGGTGGAATCCGAGATCTATGCCCAGGCGGTGTCCATGCTCCCGGAGGGCAATCCCCCGGAGGCCATCGTCCTGGCCGACGACACCTGGCACCAGGGCGTGGTGGGCATCGTGGCCTCCCGGATGGCCGAGGAGTTCTGCTGCCCCGCCTTCCTGATCTGCCTGGACGGCGAGCATGGCAAGGCCAGCTCCCGGAGCTACGGCGGCTTTAACCTGTTCACCTCCCTCACCGCCCTGTCTGAGCTGCTGGAAAGCTACGGCGGCCACGAGCTGGCGGCGGGCTTCACCATCTCCCGCTCCAACATCCAGCAGTTCCGGGAGAACGTCTGCGCCCTGGCGGGAGCCTATTACAACAATTCCGGTCCCCGGACCATGCTGGACATCGACTGTCTGGTGCCTCCGGAGCTGATGACCGTGCGGAATGTGGACGCCCTGAGTATCCTGGAGCCCTGCGGCAACGGCTGTCCCAAGCCGGTGTTCGCCATGGAAAAGCTCTGCGTGGAGCGGATCACCATGGTGGGCTCCGGGCGGCATATGCGCCTGCGGCTGAGAAGCGGCCACACGGTCCTCAACGCCATCTATTTCTCCGCCAACCCGGAATCCGCCTCCATCGCCCAGGGCGACCTGGTGGATGTGGCCTTCAACGCCCAGATCAACGACTTCCGGGGGGACCGCACCGTCCAGATGAACGTGCTGGACATCCGGCCCAGCTGCTCCGCCGAGTGCTCCACCGAGCTTTACGGCTACGGCGCCCTCCGCTCCGGCGAGAAAGTGCTGACCGTGGACCAGCTGCTCCCCGACCGGACCACGTTGGCCGACGTGTGGCGGTATCTGGCCGCCAGCGGCGGCTCCATCCAGGAGAACCCCATCTGCCTCTGCCGGAAGATCGTCCGCCGGTCCGGACGGTCCCTGAGTCTGGGTCGGCTGCTGACCTGCCTGGACATTTTCGCGGACGTGGGCCTGCTGCGCCATCAGCGGCTCCACAAATACATCCTCATCGAGCTGCAGCCCACCAGCGGCAAGGCCGATCTGAACAAAAGCAAAACGATGCAGACCCTGCGTCGTATGAAAGAGAGTTGATTCGTTTATGGAAACTTATGAAGAACATTATGCCAGTATGGTGGACGCCATCAACCGCTATATGCCCGGCGCCAACATGGAGCTGATCGACAAGGCGGTGGCCTACGCCAACGTCAAGCACAAATTCCAGAAGCGCAAGGACGGCTCTCCCTATATCATCCACCCCCTGGCTGTGGCGGAGATCGTAGCCGAGATGGGCCTGGACACCGACGCCATCCTGGGCGCCCTGCTCCACGACTGCATCGAGGACACCGACGCCAGCCACGACGACATCGCCAAGCTCTTCAACCCCACCGTTGCCGAGCTGGTGGAGGGCGTCACCAAGCTGACCCGGGTGGATTTCACCAGCCAGGAAGAGAAGCAGATGGAGAATCTGCGGAAGATGTTCATGGCCATGTCCAAGGACATCCGGGTGGTGCTGATCAAGATCGCCGACCGGCTCCACAATATGCGCACCATGCAGTACCAGTCCCCGGCCAAGCAGATCCAGAAATGCCGGGAGACCATGGACATCTACGCGCCCCTGGCCCACCGGCTTGGTATGCAGAAGATGAAGTGGGAACTGGAAGACATCGCCCTTCAGTATCTGGACCCCGAGGGCTACAAGGAGCTGACCGAGTACCTCCAGGCCCACAAGGACGAGGACGAGGCGTTCATGAACACCATCCAGTTCACCATCAAGGAGCGCCTGTCCCAGATGGGCATCACCAACACCTGCTACGGCCGGATCAAGCACATCTATTCCATCTACCGGAAGATGAAGGCCCAGAACAAGACCTTGGAGGAGATGTACGACCTGTACGCCTTCCGGGTCATTGTGGACTCCATCCCCGACTGCTATAACGTCCTGGGCCATATCCACGACCTGTTCAATCTGGTCCCCGGACGGTTCAAGGACTATATCTCCACCCCCAAGCCCAATATGTACCAGTCCCTCCACACCACCGTCATCGGCAAGCAGGGCATCCCCTTCGAGGTCCAGATCCGGACCTGGGAGATGCACGAGACCGCCGAATACGGCATCGCCGCCCACTGGAAGTACAAGCAGAAGGCCGGCTCCGGCGCGGAGAAGGACTTCGAGTGGGTCCGCCGTCTGCTGGAAAGCCAGCAGGACACCGACGCAGAGGATTATGTCAACTCCCTCAAGATCGATATGTTCGACGACGAGGTCTTCGTCTTCACCCCCAAGGGCCGGATTGTGGGTCTGCCCGCCGGTTCCACCCCCATCGACTTCGCCTATGCCATCCATTCCGGCGTGGGCAATGCCATGGTGGGTGCGAAGGTGAACAACCGGATCGTGAACATCGACTCCACCCTCCACAACGGCGACATCGTGGAGGTTTTGACCTCCAAGGCCTCCCGGGGCCCCAGCCGTGACTGGCTGAACATCTGTAAGAGCAACCAGGCCCGGACCAAGATCAAGCAGTGGTTCAAGAAGGAACGCCGGGAGGAGAACATCCTCCACGGCAAGTCCAGCTTCGAGGCGGAAATGAAGCGGCTGAACCTGCCCATGTCCGCGCTGAACGACCAGGAGCTTGGCCCCCAGCTGCTGAAGAAGCTGAGCTTCACCTCCTGGGACGATATGTACGCCGCCATCGGCTATGGCGGCCTCACCGCTCTGAAGGCCGTGGGCCGGATCCGGGACGACATCAACCGGTCCCTGAAGGCCCAGCAGGCCCAGGAGCAGGTTCCCGGCGTGCCCCTGCGGATCTCCCCGGACTCCGAGGCCCTGAAGAAAAACCGCCACGCCGTCAACGGCGTCATCGTGGAGGACATCGACTCCTGCATGATCAAGTTCTCCCGGTGCTGCACCCCCGTTCCCGGGGACGCCATCGTGGGCTTCATCACCAAGGGCTACGGCGTTTCTATCCACCGTGCCGACTGCCCCAACGCCGCCAACCGGAACAATCCCAAGGAAGCGGCCCGCTGGGTCCGGGTCCGCTGGGCCACCGCCGAGGATCAGCCCTTCGAGACCACCCTGGAGCTGGAATGCATCACCCGTGACGGCCTGCTGCTGGACGTGGCAAGCACCATGACCACCGCCCGGGTCCGGGTGAAGGAGCTCACCGGCAAGGACCTGCCCAACGGCCACAGCGTTTTCACCATCCGCTTCGAGGTCAAGAACGTGGCAGAGCTGGATGCCATCCGGACCAAGCTTCTGAACATTCGGGACGTCATCGGCTCCAGAAGAGGACAGAATTAAATGCAAACCCTGTAGGGACCGGCGTCCTCGACGGTCCGCTCCAACCTGAGGCGGCATTGGTAACGGTAAAATTTGCCCATCGAGGTCAAATTTTACCGAACGGACCGTCCGGGAGGCCGGTCCCTACGGTGTATCCTCACATGATATAAGGAGTAAAACCATGCGTGCAGTTTTAACAAGAGTTACTTCCGCCTCCGTCACCATTGACGGTGAGGTGGTTGGTAAGATCGGCAGAGGCTTTCTCATCCTGCTGGGCGTTGGCCCGGAGGACGGCGAGAAGGAATGCCGGGCATTGGCGGAAAAATGCCTGGCCCTGCGGATCTTTGAGGACGAAAATGAGAAAATGAACCTGGGTCTGGAAAGCGTCAATGGCGAAGTCCTGGTGGTCAGCCAGTTCACCCTCTACGGCAACTGCCGGAAGGGCCGCCGCCCCAGCTTCGTGGGCGCCGCCGGTCCCGAGCTGGGAGAGCAGATGTACGAGCGGTTCCTGGAGATCTGCCGGGAGCTGGGCTACGAGCCCCAGCACGGCCGCTTCGGCGCGGATATGCAGGTGGAGTCCGTCAACGACGGCCCCGTTACCCTGATTCTGGACACCAACGAGCTGCTGGATCGGAGGCACGCCAAATGAAGATCGTGAACCTGCCCCTGGGCGACTACCAGACCAACACCTACATCCTCTACAACGAGGGCAGTGACAAATGCCTGGTCATCGATCCCGGCTATGAGCCCCACCAGATCCTGCGTTATGTCAACCAGTTGGGTCTGGAAATCGAGGCCATCCTGCTGACCCACGGCCATTTTGACCATGTGGGCGGCGTACGGGCTCTGGTGGCCGACACCGACTGCGGCGTCTACATGAACGACCGGGAGACCGCCATGCCCGCCATGATGACCGCCGGTCCCCTCTATTACACCCATTCCTATGACGAGGGGGATACCCTGACCCTGGCGGGCCTGACCTTCACGGTGCTGGCTACCCCGGGCCATACCCCCGGCTCCGTCTGCCTGGACTTCGGTGACCACCTGTTCACCGGCGACACCCTGTTTGCCGGTTCCTGCGGACGCACCGACCTCCCCGGCGGCGATGGGAAACAGCTTCGTCAGTCCCTTGCCCGGCTGGCGAAGATCGAAAAGCACTGCTGGATCCACGCGGGACACGGCGGCGGCTCCTACCTGGGCAAGGAAAAGCAGACCAATCCATACCTCGGAGGTATGTTATGAAATTAAGGCTGATCGGTCACGAGGACCGGTACGCTGTGGAGCAGCTGCAGCTGGCCCTGTTCCCCCTGGAGCCTATGGAACCCACCGACACACCCTTTGAGGGTGACGGTGCCGTTTCCACCCTCCACCGGGGTGGGACCTGGCTCACTGCCACCACGAAGATCACCAAAAACGGCGTAACAAACACTGCCGTTAAACGGCTGAAGGCCTGTGACGAGACCGTCCGGCTCCGGCGGCGGATTTTGCAGCAGAGCTACTATCTGGCGGCCCTGCCGCTGCTGCCCAAGGTCCCCGCCTGGGGCGCGCTGTCCGGCGTCCGGCCCACCAAACTCACCACCAAGCATCTTTTGGAGGGCGGCACCGAGAAAAGCGCCGCCAAGCTGATGGAGGACACCTATTTCGTCACGCCTCAGCGGGCAAAGCTCGCCGTGGACTGCTCCAAGGCTACGGTCCAGGCGGCTTCCCTGCTGGAGGACACCGACGTGTCCCTCTATGTGGGCATCCCCTTCTGCCCCACCCGGTGCGCCTATTGCAGCTTCGTCAGCCGGACCATCGGCAAGCGTACCGAGCTGATGGAGCCCTATCTGGAAGCCCTGCACAAGGAACTGCGCCACACCGCCCAGCTCCTCGCAAATTCCGGCCGGAAGGTGCGTACCATTTATATTGGCGGCGGCACCCCCACCACCCTGACCACCGAACAGATGGAGCGGCTCTTAAGCTGCATCACCGGGTCCTTCGACCTGAGCCGGTGCATCGAATTCACCGTGGAGGGCGGACGCCCCGACACCCTGGACCAGGAGAAGCTCTCCGCCATCCGCTCCTGCGGCGCGGACCGGATGAGCATCAATCCCCAGACCATGGTGGACTCCGTGCTCCGGGCCTGCGGCAGACGGCACGACGCCCAGGGCGTCCTCACCGCCTATGACCAGGCCGTGCTGGCGGGCTTCGAGGCCATCAACATGGACCTGATCGCGGGCCTGCCCACCGATGATTTTGAGGGCTTCAAGTCCTCCCTGGACCGGGTCATTGCCCTGTCCCCCGCCAACATTACGGTCCATACCCTTGCCATCAAGAAGGGTGCGGACCTCTACGAGAAGCGGGAGGGCCTGTCCTCCGACGAAGAAGTAGCCCAGATGGTGGACTACGCCGAGGAGGCTCTGCGCCTTGCTGGCTACGAGCCCTACTACCTCTACCGGCAGAAATATATGTCCGGCTCCTTTGAAAATGTGGGCTGGTGCCGTCCCGGGACCGCCTGCCTATACAATATATATATGATGGAGGAGCTGCACACCATCATCTCCGTGGGAGGCGGCGGCATGAACAAGGTCAACCTTCCCGACGGCACCCTCCGCCGGTTCCATAACCCCAAATTCCCGGAGCAGTACATCGAAATGATCGACGACGTCTGCCAGCAGAAGGACGAACTGTTCGCCCTGATGGGCGAACAATTGATAATGGATAATGGATAATTGACAATTATGGTGCCGCTCCGCGGCAAATTAAAATTCCTCAACTTTCCACTTTCAATTTTCAACTTTCAACTTATTTTTGAAAGGATGCGACTTACTTTTTGGATACTTTGATTTCCAACGTCACCATTGTGACCATGAATGAAGCCCTGGACGTGATCTTCGGCGGCCATGTGGGCATCACGGACGGCAAGATCGCCTACATCGCCAAGGTCCCGCCCAAGGAGCAGCCCGCTGAGATCATCGACGGCACCGGCATGGTCCTGATGCCCGGCCTCATCAACTGCCACACCCATCTGGCGACCAGCCTGATGCGCAGCCTCACCGACGAGCTGTCCCTGACCGAGGCCCTGGAACAGCAGCTCCAGCGGGAGGCTAAGATGGATTCCCGGTGCGCCAAGGCCGCCGCAACCATCGGCGTGGCCGAGTGCCTGCGCTTCGGTGTCACCTCTGTTTCCGACCTCTACTACTACCCCAACGCCACCGCCGAGGTCATCGCGGAGTCCGGCATGAAGGCCAACCTGGCCCTGTCCTCCTACCGCTTCATCGCGGAGCAGGAGGAATTTGATTTCAAGATCGACGAGCAGTGCGCGGAGCTCCGCCGTGTGGTGGAGAAGTGGCACGGCTACGACAACGGCCGGATCAAGATCGACGCCGGTATCTGGGCGGAGTACACCTCCAACTATCCCCTGTGGGAAAGTCTGTCCGACTACGCCGCCGAGAACGGTCTCGGCTTCCAGCTCCACATGGCCCAGAGCGCCGACGAGGACGAGTCCTGCCAGGACCGCACCGGCCTGACCCAGACCGAGCTGATGAGCTGCCACCGGGTCCTCAACGTCCCCGCCACCATCGCCGGGTGCAACGCCCTGAGTGAAATGGACCAGAAGATCCTGGCCAAGCACAAGGCCACCGCCGTGGTCCTGCCCCTCGCCGACGCCAAGCAGGGCCGTGCCTGCGCCGATATTCTCTCCTGCGTCAAGAGCGGCATGAACGTGGCCCTGGGCACCGACGGCGCTGTGGAGGCCGGTAATCTGGACCTGTTTGAGGTGATGCGTGGCGCGGCCATGGCCGTCCGGGCCTCCCAGGGCAAGGCCAACGTCCTCCCTGCCCAGGCGGCGCTGATGATGGCAACCGTCTCCGGCGCCCGGGCCCAGGGCCGCGCCCAGGAGTGCGGCATGATCAAGGAAGGCATGGACGCGGACCTGTGCCTGGTGGATTTCTCCGCGCCTCACCTGATGCCCTGCCACAATGTGCCCAACGCCCTGGTCTTCAGCGCCAAGGGCGGCGACGTGGCTATGACCATGGTCCGGGGCAGGAAGCTCTACATCAATGGCAAGTTCCCCACCCTGGACATCTCCTCCGCCGTCCAGGAGCTGATGGAATACGCCATCCCCAAGCTCTTTGAGGAGCCGAAAAAGGAGGCCGCCAATGGCTGAGCAGAAGAAACAGTCCTTCCTCCACGGCGCGGCGCTCCTGGCTATGGCAACCGCTATCGTCAAGGTCATCGGCGCGCTGTATAAGATCCCCCTGAACGCCATCATCGGCACCCGGGGCTTCGCCTATTTCAACACCGCCTACGACATTTACTCGGTGCTTCTGATGGTCTCCACCGCGGGCCTGCCCGTAGCCATGAGCCGGATGATCTCCGAGGCCAGCTCCCTGAACAACACCCGTCAGATGAAGCGGATCTACCGCACCGCCCAGACCATTTTCCTGGCCCTGGGTCTGGCAGGTTCCCTTCTGATGACGGTGTTCTGCCGCCAGCTGGCCGCCTTTCAGGAGCAGCCCGACGCCTGGGCGGCCATCGCCTGCCTGGGTCCCAGCGCATTGCTCGTCTGCCTGATCTCCGCCTTCCGTGGCTTCTTCCAGGGCCAGAGCAACATGATGCCCACCTCTATGAGCCAGATCATGGAGGCAGTGTGCAAGCTGATCGTGGGCCTGGGAGCGGCGTATCTGCTGCTGAAATACACCGGTCAGATCCCCCTGGCCGCAGGCGGCGCCATCCTGGGCGTCACCTCCGGCTGCATGGTGGCTACCCTTTACCTGTTCAGCCTGTTCCGCAAGGCCTATAAGTCCCTGGACGAAGGCGATCCCCAGCAGCCCACCCTCAGCTACGGCGCCACCGCCAAGCAGCTGCTGTCCATCGCCATTCCCATCACCATCGGCTCCGCGGGCCTGCAGATCATCACCATGATGGAGGTGAAGGTCTACATGAGCCAGCTGCTGAACCTTGGCTTCACCCAGGAGGCCGCCGACTCCATGAAGGGCGTCTACAACATGGCCCAGACCATCTTCAATATGCCCTGCGCCTTCATCACCCCCATCACCGTCTCCGCCATTCCCGCCATCACCGCTTCCCTGACCCTGGGCCGTCATGACCAGGTCCGGGCCACCGAGGAGTCCGCCTCCCGGATCACCGCCCTGATCTCCATGCCCTGCGCCTTCGGTCTGGCGGTGCTGGCAAAGCCCGTCATGGCCCTGCTGGGCGGATACAGCGGCGAGGATCTGGAGCTGGCAACCCGGCTGATGAGCGTGCTGGGCATCTGCATCATCTTCAATTCCACCGTCATGCTGACCAACGCCATCATGCAGGCCCATGGCCGCGTGAATCTGCCGGTCATCAATATGTTCGTGGGCGGTGTATTGAAGCTCGCCATCATCTACATCCTCAGCGGCGACCCGGACATCAACATCTCCGGCGTCCCCGTGGGCACGGTCTGCTGCTATGTCTGCATCACCGCCCTGAACCTGTTCGCCATGAACCGGTGCATCCAGGAGCCCCCCCACATGGTCCGGAATATGCTCAAGCCCCTGGCCTCCGCGCTGCTGATGAGCGGGGCTGTGCTGGCGGTGTACTGGCTTCTCGGCCATGTGTTCAGCCTGGAAAGCACCCTCGGCAAGCTGATCCTCTGCGCGGTGCCCATTCTGGCAGGCGTGGTGGTCTATGTGGCGGCCGTAGTCCTGCTCAAGGCCATCACCCGGGAGGACTGCCTGCTCCTGCCCAAGGGCGAGAAGATCGCCAAGCTTCTGAAGCTGTAACCCACGGATTTTTTCAACAAGAAGAGAGAGGTTAGAAATGAACAAGACAGAACTCATCGCCCTCACCGCCGAGCGGACCGGGCTGACCAAGAAAGATACCGAGCGGGTGATCAACGCCGCTCTGGACGCCGTCAGCGCCGCCATGGCGGAGGGCGACAAGGTCCAGCTCTCCGGCTTCGGGGCCTTCGACGTGAAGGACCGGGAAGCCCGGGTGGGCCGGAACCCCCACACCAAGGAAGCCGTCGAGATCCCCGCCACCAAGGTCCCAGTCTTCAAGCCCAGCAAGGCCCTGCGGGATCTCATCGCCAAGTAAGGAGTATTTATGCGCCTGGACAAGTATTTGAAGGTATCCCGTCTGATCAAGCGCCGCACCGTAGCCAACGAGGCCTGCGACAACGGCCGGATCAGTGTCAACGGCAAGGTGGTCAAGGCGTCCTACGACGTCAAGGTGGGCGACAAGATCGAGATCGCCCTGGGCACCCGGATCCTCGCCGTGGAGGTCCTCCAGGTGGCCGAGACCGTCCGCAAGGACGACGCCGCCGGAATGTACAAGGAAGTCTGACAAAAACGTACGACAAAACGCCCCGAAGCGATTTCGCTTCGGGGCGTTCCCTATTATATATCCGTTGTATTCCGCCAAACGGTGCATTTCATCCGCGGTACGCTTTCAAATGACTACCCGTAAATGCTTCCGTCCTGGGGAATGGGTCCTCAGCGGACCAGGCTGTCGCGGCACTCGTTCTCGCCAATGATCTCAAAGGCGTGCCAGATCTTCTTCATCAGATTCTTCATAATGGGTGTGCTCCTTTCCTTTCATTAGAGGCCAAAGCCCGCCTCCCGGGCATATCATCATTCTCCCGAAATTACAGGAGACCGTCGTTCTTGCGGTTGCCCTCGCCGATGATGGCCATGGCAGCGAAGAGGTTCTTCAGCAGGTTCTTCATAGTTGGATATTCTCCTTTCTTTCCATTAGGGGCCTCAGCCCGCCCCCTGGGCATATCTTGCTTCTCCGTAACAATTACAGGAGACCGTCGTTCTTGCGGTTGTTCTCGCCAATGATCTCAAAGGCGTTCCAGAACTTTCTCATCAGGATCTTCATCGTCAGATTTTCTCCTTTCGCTCGATTAGAGGCTCAGCCCGCCCCCTGGGCATATATGGTTATTCGGTTTTATCAGGCACCGAAATCGTTAGCAAATTCCACGCAGCTCAGAGCGATGGACTTGCTGACAGCCTTGACGTAACGTGTCATTGGTACATCTCCTTTACTTCTTTTGCAGCCCGTCCGAATCCGGAAATTCACGGGCCGTTTGGCGTGTTTTATATTAGCCTGTCAACCGATCTGGTCAGCGGATCGACCACTCGTTTTGGTGGGATGCATCGCAACCGATCGATGTGGTGGATTCTAGCCTAGGTTTGTGAACTATGTTTAATCAAACTATGTCCAATTTGTGAACATTCACGGATTTGACGTCCTTTTGGCCTCCATTTTACGGATTGTTAATATTTGTAACAAATCCGCAACAGAAAAACCGCCCCGATTTTTGTCGGAGCGGTTTTGCAAGTTTTGAATTTTAATTATTCATTTCAGCCGTTGACAGCCTCCACGAACCGGAGGAAGCCCTCCCGTCCGGCGGGGGTGTTCTTGTACACGCCCGCGTCCTCCAGCACTTCGGAGAACACTTTGCCGGTCTCCTGAAGGATGATGTCCAGGGCGTTTTCGGAAGTGAAGGTGTAGGTTTTCTTCAGCTCCTCCACCCAGGGGGCGTGCTTGGAGAGCACTTCGTCGGCGGCGATGTCCACGCCTTCCACGATGGCCTCCGCCAGGGCGGTGAGCTCACCCTTCAGGCGACTGGGCAGCACCGCACGGCCCATGACCTCGATCAGGCCGATGTTTTCCTTTTTAATGTGGTGCTTGTCCGCGTGGGGGTGATACAGTCCCAGGGAATGCTCGCTTGTGGTCAGATTGTTCCGGAGCACCAGGTCCAGCTCGTAGAGGCTGCCTCTCCGCCGGGCGATGGGGGTGATGGTGTTGTGGGGCTCCCCGTCGGTCTCGGCGTAGATGACGCATTCCGCGTCAGTATAGCCCCGCCAGGTGTTCAGAATCTTCTCCGCCAGCTCCGCCAGCCGCTCAGGATTCTCTCCGTCCAGCCGGATGACGCTCATGGGCCAGTTGACGATACCCGCGTCAATATCCTCGTAACCGGTGAAGGAGAGCTTCTGATCCACGCCAGCCCGCTCCATGGCGAACTCGTAGTGGCCGCCCTGGAAGTGCTCGTGGCTCAGGATGCTGCCGCCCACGATGGGCAGGTCCGCGTTGGAGCCCACAAAATAATGGGGCATCCAGGTGACAAAGGCCAGCAGCTTCTCAAAGGCGCTGCGGTCGATCTTCATGGGCACGTGCTGGGAATTGAAGACGATGCAGTGCTCATTATAATAAACGTAGGGAGAATACTGGAGGCACCAAGGATCTCCCTTCATGTCAAAGGGGATCACCCGGTGGTTGGCCCGGGCGGGATGGTTCATCCGTCCGGCGTAGCCCTCGTTCTCCACGCAGAGCTGGCACTTGGGATAGCTGGACTGGGGAGCGTTCTTCGCCGCAGCAATGGCCTTGGGGTCCTTCTCGGGCTTCGAGAGGTTGATGGTGATGTCCAGCTCGCCGTATTTGCTGTTGTACTTCCAGCGCATATCCCTGGCGATCCGGTAGCGGCGGATGTAGTCGGTGTCGCAGCTGAATTTGTAGTACCAGTCGGTGGCCGCTTCGGGACTGACAGCCAGTTTCTCCCCAAAGGTCCGCCGGACCTCCCGGGGCATAGGCGTCACCGCGCCCATAATCCGGGTGTCAAAGATATCCCGGGCCGTGATGTTGTCCTCGCACAGTCCCTTGGCGCAGGCGTAGTCCAGCAGGCCCTTCAGAATCTCTTCCAGATCCTCGGTGAGCAGTTCCTCGCTGGGCGCATACTCATCGATCCGCAGCAGATCTAAAATCCGGTTGGTCAGCACAACATGGTCATCTGGCTCCGCCAAACCGCAGTTCATCGCATAAGAAACAAGAGAATCAATATAAGTTTCAATCTTCATATCGCAACCCTCAAACTTTCAACTTTCCACTTTCAACTTTCAACTTCCATCCGCACGCCGCCTTGCGGGCGGATGGAGAGCACATGGCAGGCGCCCTCGCCCAGGGCTGCGTCAATGCCCGCCCGGAAGGACTCCAAAATCTCGTAGGGCACAAAGGCCGGGACCGTTCCGGCGAAGCCGCCGCCGTGGACCCGGTAAGCGCCCTTCCCCGCCAGATACTTCTCGCAGAGGGCCAGAGCCACCGCCATGGCCTGCTGGTTGACATAACCCGCAGGAACCACGTTTTGCAGATACATCCAGGAGGAGAAGCCGCTCTCCTTGGTCAGCCGGAGGAATTCGGCAAAATCCCCGTTCTCAAGAGCCGCCACCTGCATGGGCACCCGGCGGTTCTCGTTGTACTCGTGGATGGCCCGCATCACCGCCCGGTCGCCGCACTTCTCCCGGAGCGCGGGAATGGCGGCGTAGAACGCCTCCTCCGGAATCTCGGTGGTGACTTCCTTGCCGAAGTGGGCGCAGAGGGCCTTCAGCTCCCCGGGGATGGCGGCGTACTCGTCAGTGAGGTCCGCATGGTCGGCCCGGGAATCGATGATGCACAGGGCGTGTCCGGCGGTGGAGAAGTCGAAGTTGACCGGCCGGATGTCGGGATGCTCCTTGTCCGCGAAATCGATGGTGACCAGGCCGCCCACAGCGGAGGCCGTCTGGTCCATCAGGCCGCAGGGCTTGCCGAAGAACACGTTCTCGGCGTACTGGCCGATTTGGGCCACCTCGGGCTGAGTGGCCTTGCAGTCGAAGAACAGGTGGTTGATGATGGTGCCCACCAGCACCTCGTAAGCGGCAGAGGAAGAAAGGCCGGAACCGGGCAGCACCGTGGACTCCACATAGGCGTCGAAGCCCTTCACCTCGCAGCCCAGCTGAACGAACCGAGCGACGACGCCCCGGACCAACGCGGGAGTGGAGTTGATCTCCGCCTCCACAGGAGTCAGCTCCCCCAGGGAAACCGCACACATGGGATAGCCCTTGGACTGGATGCGGATGGTATCGGTGCCGTTGAGCCGGACGGCGGCCTGGGTGTCCAGGTTCACCGCGGCGGCCAGGACCCGGCCCCGCTGATGGTCGGTGTGGTTGCCGGAGATCTCGGTCCGGCCGGGGGCGGAGAAATAGGCTTCCGGGTTCCCGCCAAACACGGCGGCAAAGCCCGCGTCCAGAGCGTTCTTCCGCTCCGGGGACAGGATAAGCGCAGGTACAGACATGGTTTTCATCCTCCTGTATTCGTTCATTCGGGCCAAAGCCCTATATTTCTGATGATAGTATACAACTCCAAGGCATAAAATGGAAGCCCAATTTATGCACATTTGTTGCGATTTTGAATTGGATGTGATAGACTTGTCGTAGTTGAAAATGGAAAGTGGAAAGTTATGGCTTCGCCAATTATCAATTATCCATTACAAAAGCGGAGGTTCCTATGAAACATCTGATCATCACCGGCTTTGACCCCTTCGGCGGCGGGACCGTCAACCCCGCCTGGGAGGCGGTGAAGCGTCTGCCGGATACCTTATCTAATTACCGTCTGACCAAGCTGGAAATCCCCACCCAGTTCGGCAAGGCCGCCGAAACCGTCCTGGCAGCCGCGGAGGCCGATCTCCCCGACGTCATCCTCTGCATCGGCCAGGCGGGGGGCCGCAGCGCCGTCACCCCGGAAAAAATCGCCATCAATCTCATGGATGCCCGGATCCCGGACAACGCGGGATTTCAGCCCGTGGAACGGCCCATCGTCCCCGGCGGTCCCGACGGCATCTTCTCCACCGTGCCCGTCGCCGCCATGGCGAAGGCCATCCGGGAGGCCGACATCCCCGGGGCCGTTTCCCTCACCGCCGGAGCCTTCGTCTGCAACGACACCCTCTACCGGCTGCTCCACCATTTCGCCGGGACGAAAACCCGGGTGGGCTTCATCCATGTCCCCTTCCTCCCCCAGCAGGCGGCCGAAGGCGTGCCCAGCATGGAGCTGGACCGGATCGTATCCGCCCTGACCGCCGCCGTTTCGGCCCTGGACCAGTAAATTTACGCACCATTTGAATCCAATTGTGTAAATTCCACAAATTTACAGTTGATTCTTTGGCTTCCCCCGGACCGATTTTTTCTTGCAAAAAACGATTCCTTTTTATACAATGAAAAAAAGCGTTTTCCCCTTCACCCGGATAACGCCCTGTTCCCGGGTGATTGGACGGCGCGTTTTTTTATTTGAGAAACTGGAGGTACACGCTATGTTCGAGACCATGGAGCTCCCTGTCCGCCGAGGCAACGTCAGCCTGCGGGTCGCGAAGGGCCACTTTGCAACCAACCACAGCCATATCAACTATTACATCGACATCACCAACCAGAAGATCCGCCTGGCCGACGCCAAGGCCGTCGCCGCGGAGCTGGCTAAGAATTTTGCCAATACCCAGATCGACACCATCCTGTGCATGGACGGCATGACCCTGGTGGGCGCCTGCCTGGCTGAGGCTCTGACCTCCGGCAACCGTCCCGCCAGCGACCCCAACGAGATCTCCGTGGTGGAGCCGGAGTACAACTCCGTCAACCAGATGGTCTTCCGGGACAACGTGCAGCCCCACATCCGGGACAAGAAGGTCCTGGTCCTGATGGCCAGCATCACCACCGGCTTCACCGCCAAGCGCGGCGTAGCCGCCACCCGTTACTACGGCGGCAGCGTCGTCGGCGTCACCGGCATCTACCGCGCCGTGGAGCAGCTGGAAGACACCTCCGTCAAGGTCAGCTCCATCTACTCCACCAAGGATCTGCCCGATTACGAGAGCTACGACCTGCATCACTGCCCCTTCTGCAAGTCCGGCCGCCGCATCGACGCCCTGGTCACCAGCAACGGCTACACCAAGCTGTAAATCCACAACCATCAGGCCAGCCCATCCGGGCTGGCCTTTTTCTTGGCAAAACCAACAATTCCAGAGACATATACTTGTGAAAACCTGACTTATTTCACCACTCCCCCTTGAAATCCCGGCGCATTACATTATAATAATGGTAGCGACCCATACACATCTTCACGGAACTAACAAGAGGAGGAGATTCCCATGTACACTGAAGCACAGAAAAAGACTCTGGATCTGATTTCCAAGATCGGTATCATTCCCGTTATCGCCATCGATGACGCCGCCAAGGCTGTCCCCCTGGCAAAGGCCCTGGTGGCCGGCGGCCTGCCCGCCGCTGAGGTCACCTTCCGTACCGCCGCCGCTGAGGACGCCATCCGCGCCATCGCCAAGGAAGTGCCCGAGATGCTGCTGGGCGCAGGCACCGTCATCACCGACGAGCAGGCTGACCGCGCTCTGGACGCAGGCTGCACCTTCCTGGTTTCCCCCGGCTTCATCCCCGAGCTGACCCAGTACGTCATCAACAAGGGCGGTCTGATGATCCCCGGCACCTCCACCCTGGGCGAGATGGAGCAGGCTCTGAGAATGGGTCTGGAAGTTCTGAAGTTCTTCCCCGCCGAGGCCAACGGCGGCGTCGGCTTCCTGAAGAACTGCGCAGGCCCCCACAAGAACCTGAAGTGGATGTGCACCGGCGGCATCAACGCCAAGAACGTCAACGAGTATCTGGGCTTCAACCAGATCACCGCTGTCGGCGGCACCTGGATGTTCAAGGGAAAGGACGGCTCCGACCTGATCAAGACCGAGAACTGGGACGAGATCACCCGTCTGTGCCGTGAGGCCGTCAACACCATGCTGGGCTTCGAGGTCCGTCATGTGGGCATGAACTGCGCCGACCGGGAAGAGGCTGCCAAGACCGCACAGCGCTTCTCCACCCTGTTCGGCTTCCCCTATAAGCCCGGCAATTCCTCCGATTTCTCCGGCATCGGCGTGGAGTGCAACCACTATCCCAAGCTGGGCAAGCTGGGCCACATCGCCATCGGCACCAACTCCGTCGAGCGGGCCATCTACCAGCTGGAGGCCATGGGCGTGGAGTTCAACTATGATGAGTATGTCGCCCGGGACAAGAAGAATCCCGATGTGATCAAGGCCATCTACCTGAAGGAAGAGTTCAGCGGCTTCGCCGTCCACCTGGTCCAGAAGTAAGCGATCAGCAAGGGCCTCTTACACAACATAGCACAAAATCCGCCGTCTCTCCGGACCAATGTCATTAAGTTAGTGACATTATCCATGTAGCAGGAAAGCAAATGAATGAGTGCATCCGGCAACGGATGCACTTTTTCTGTATAAAGGGCATACTAAGTAAGCGGATTGGAAAATCCGCTTAAAAAAGGGTATTCAA
>JBGVDK010000013.1:0-19631 GCA_045119355.1 Faecousia sp. | reverse complement strand
GCCCCAGGGGGTGCTATGCTGGACCGTTACAGTCCTTTGGAATTACTCCGCCGCGTTCTCCACAGGGAACACGCCGGCAGCCAGGGTGTTGACACCCTGAGCCTCGATGTAATCCTGGGAAGTTTCCACGTTGTCCACGGGGGTCTCTTCCTCGGTCTCGGGATCCACGCCGCCGGTGACTTCGGCCTCGTGGACGGTGGCGATGATGTTGTTCTCGCCGGTGTTGCCCAGGGAGTACAGTCTGGTCTCAGCCAGAACCACATCCTCACCGGTGTAGTCATCGACCACGCTCACTTCGGGGATGAACAGGTACAGCTCGTTGGTGGTGCCGTTGTTCCAGTAATCATACAGGCTCATGATGATCATGGGAGCGCCGTCAGCGGTGTTGCCCGCGTACTCGATGTCGGAGAAGTGATAGGTGATCCGGGGCATGGTGCCGTCACGGAACATATCGGTCAGGGGAGTCTCGTTGATGCAGCGGATGTTGAAGACGTTGTAGGTCACATTGCCCTCGTCATCCACGCTCTCCATCTCGAACATACCGTTCCGGAACTCGCCGGAGTGGGAGATGTAGCTGCCGTCCGCGTTGGAGTATTCGGTGTTACCCCACTCGTCGGCAGTCTTGGTCATGCCGACGATCTCGTCGATGTACCACAGGCGGCCCACATTGTCCATCAGAACCAGCGTCTGGGTGGCGATGTAGTTGACGCTGCCGCTGTAGCTCCAGTTGCCCAGGTAATCCTTGTAGGTATCATAATGGAGATAACCGCCGGGCAGGGTGGTGATGCCGCAGAAGACGATCTCGGAGGAAGCGCCGTTGCCGTTCTCACCGGTGACGAAGTTGCCGCCGGCCTCCTGCAGGTAGGGCAGCAGGTTGACCTTGTGGTAGGTGAACTCGTGGAGATCCTCGTCATAGGAGTCCAGCATCTTCTCCTGCTCCTCATCGGTCAGTTCCAGATCCACATACAGGTACATATCCATGATGCCGGTGAAGGTATCCAGGTCCTCGCTGTAGGTCATGCCCAGCAGCATATCGCCGTCAATGGGCTGCAGCGCGTCCAGAACCTCGCCGGTCTCGGCGCTGATCTGATAGATCATGCCGGTGTTGCCGTACTCGCAGGCCCAGATGGACTCTCTTGCGTAGGCAGAGGTTGCCAGGGACAGGTCGTAGTTCAGCTCGTCGGAGGCGGTGATGGCGTTGACGGTGCCGAAGGAGGAGATGCCCTCCACCATATCGAACTTGTAAGTGCTGGTGCCGGTGACGTTGCCGAGGCCAGCCTCCTGAGCGGTGATGATGCCCTGGATGGACAGGTCCAGCGCGGTGACCTCAACGGTCAGGCTGTCGCACTTGCTTTCGTCCTTGGCGTTGGCCACGGTGATGACCGCGGAGCCCTGGGCGATGCAGTTGATGACGCCGTCGTCGCTGACGGTGACCACGGACTCATCGCTGGAAGACCAGACCACTTCCTTGTACTCGGTGTACCAGGGATCCAGGTCGTAAGCCAGCTTCTTGGTGCCGGTGACGTTCATGGTCACGGTATCCTCCCGGAGGATGGGAGTGCCGATGATGGCGGTATCCATCACGGGAACATTCAGGTGCTCTTCCTTCGCGGCGGACTCGTCGGTCAGGGGAGCGAACAGGGCGCAGGTCTCGCCGGACAGAGTGCCCACCTGTTCCAGGTAGACGCCGGTCTCGCCCGCGTCATTTTCCTTCAGGGTGATCTCGTACAGCTCGCTGACGGCCTCCATACCCACAGCGTCGAACCGGGCCCAGTACAGCTTCTCAGCGTTGTGGTCCCAGGTCATGGACTGAAGGTAGTCCATGGACTTGCCGGTGCTGCCCATGTCCTCGAAGTAGTAGTCCACATGGGTGTCCCAGCGGTCAGAAGAGACTTCCCGCTCAGCCATCCACAGATAGGCTTCCTCGGACAGTTCCTCGGTATCCAAATCGTAGTTGGTGCCCAGGACGTACAGGGTACCGGCGTCGTCCACAGCCAGAGTCAGGCCGTAAACGCCGCCGCGGCTGGCGAACCAGTCCTCCTGGTAAGGCTCGAGGCCGTCCTCGGTGCCGTTCAGGTTGATGGTGTAGATCTCGCTGGTGGGATAGCCGTAATTATCCACGGAGGAGTACAGGCCGAAGAGCTGACCCTCCACGTAGCTGTAGGCCAGATCCTGGTACACATTGTCCAGCTGGGCAATGTAGGTCTTTTCCAGGTCGAAGGTATCCTTCAGCATCTCCTCGTACTTGAAGCCGTAGAGCATGCCGTTGTCGGTCTGGGCGAAGACATAGCCCGCCACGTACTCGGCGGCAACCACGCCGTCCTCGCACATGAACATCATAACCTCGTCCTCTGCAACGCCCTCGCTGAAGGAGACCCAGCCCTCGTCCAGAAGGCCGGTGGGATAGCTGTAGCCCACCAGATCGCCGTAGGGAGTGCCCTCGCCGGCGATGTTCAGGCCGTAGGCGCCCTCGTTCATGGCGTAGTCGCTCAGCATGACCATGACCTTGCCGGTCAGGCCGGTGACGTCGAAGGTAGCGGTGTAGTTCTGGTAGCCGTTCTCATCGGGCACGGTGTCCTCCACCAGCTCCTTGTAGTAGATCTCCATGCCGTTGCTGTTCATCAGCGCCACCACGGAGCAGGCCACGTTGTCCCGGAAGGACAGCTCCAGGGTAACCTCACCGGTGTCCAGATCCATCAGCTTCTTGGCGCTGAGCAGCTGGGGAGCTTCCAGGTCGATGGTGATGGGCACGGACCAGGTGTCGGGGGTAGCGCCCTCGTAAGCGCCGGTGGCCTCGATCTCCAGCAGAACCACGGTGTTGTTCTCCAGGTCGCTGCCGTCGGGCTTCTTCCAGTTCCAGAACTCGAAGCCATCTTCACCCTCGTTCCAGGAGTAGACGTAGGGGATGATCTGGCCGTAGGCGGACTGGTAGACGCTCTTGGAGGCGTTCTTGGCGGTAGCCTCGTGATAGACCTCGCCGGTCTCCGCGTTGGAGTAACGGTAGGTCAGGGTGGCCGCGTTTCTCAGCAGAGAGGTGTACATATCGTCGATCAGGTCGAAGCTGCCATCGCCGTTGGGGGAGATGGAGATGTGGGCGGGATCCAGCTCCGCATCCTCAAAATACACGTTGAAGCCGGGAGAGACAGAGGACTCTTTGCCGTAGAAGTTGGAGAACAGCGCATTGTAGTACTGGTTGCCAACGACCTCGCCCTCCTCGGCGTTCTGCAGATCCCAGTAGTCGCCGTCGTCGATCATGGGAGCCTCGTCCCAGGAGCCGTAGAAGGCCAGGTAGGGCAGGCTCAGATCCACGCCGCCGGCGTTCCGGGCGGTCAGGAAGGTGTAGCCCTCCACATAGCCGCCGTTGGTGTAATAAGTATCCAGGTACTCCTTGGCGCCGTCGTTCAGCACAACGCTGACAGAGACGTCGGCGGTCTCACCGGAGCCGACACACAGAACGGTGTCAGCCAGGTCGGCCTCGGACTCGTTGCCCACCAGAGCGTCCAGGTAAGCCTGCACGTCGTCGGCGGCAACCGCGTCGTCGCAGTTGGTGTCGTAGCGGAAGGCCTCGTTGTCCCAGCCCTCGGCGCCGTTGCCGATGGCGGCCTGGTAGATCAGGTAAGCGTCGTGGGAATCGGTGTCGGTGTCGTCGTCCACGTCGTGGGTCAGGACCATGGCGTCAGCGGTCTCGCCGGTGACGGCGTCCAGCTCCACGGGGGAGGAGGACATGAAGTACAGGTCTTCATAGTCAAAGCTATCCACGCCCTCGCTCTGAACGACGGTGTTCAGGTCGTAGTAGGCCTTGTTCTCACCGAAGTTATGGACGGTGAAGGTGTAGCCGTAGGAACCGATCCGGTCGGCGTCGTCGCCCAGCTCCGCCTTGGGAGTGGTGCAGCCGTCCACGGTCAGGTAGGCGTCGGTGGTCACCGCGTTGTAGGCGTTGGCCAGGCCGGAGCCCTGGGAACGGGGGGAGTAATACAGCTCAGTATCCTCGTAGGTCAGAGGACCGGAGGTGCTCATCAGCAGATCCTGGACCAGGGTACGGTAGTCGGTGGATTCCGCGTCAAAGTTCGCCTTGGCGTACTGCATCACCAGAGCGGAGATGCCCGCGATGTTGGGAGCGGCCATGGAGGTACCGCTCATCAGGCCGTAGGCGCCGCCGTCCAGAGTGGAGTAGATGTTGCCGCCGGGGGCGGTGATATCAGGCTCCAGGCTCAGGTCGGGAGCAACACCCCAGGAGGAGAACTCGCTCATCTGGTAAGCCTCGGCGCTGGGGATGGAGGCGGGCTCGGTGGGGAAGGAAACAGTCAGCTCGGGATCCGCTTCCAGAGCGGAGATCACGTAAGCGCCGTCGGCCATGGTGATGGAGGCGCAGGGAATGGTGCCCTCGGTATCGGTCAGATCCATGTAGAGCTCGCCGGAGGCGTTGTTGTAGATCAGGCAGGCGGCAGCGCCGGCCTTGCTGGCGTTGGTCAGCTTCTCGGGGAAGCTGATGACGCCGCGGGAAACCAGGACCACCTTGCCGGTGACGTCCAGGCCCTCGTAGTCGGCCTCTTCGCCGTAGCCGGGAACGGCAACCACGCCGTACTCGCCCTCCAGGGTCAGCACGGAGGGAAGGCCATAGGTGGCGGAGGTCTCAACGAAGCCCATCTGGTAGCCGTCGCTGACCTGGATGTAGTAGCGCTGGATCTTCCAGTTCTCCACAGAGGCGACGCTCAGGGAGGTGCTGTAGACGCCGGGCTCGCCGATGACGGCGTTGTCGGGGTTGGTGGTCAGGTTGGCGTCGGTGCCCCAGTTGTTGTCGAAACCGGCGGTGTAGCTGTTGCCGGCGGAGACGGACAGGATGGTATTGGTCTGGCCGACACGCTCGTAGATGGAGTTGATGAACGCGTCGGTGGAGGAGGTGAAGCCGGCGTTGGAGCCAAGGCTCATGTTCACCACATCGGCGCCCAGGATCAGGGCGTCCTCCAGAGCGGCCACGATATCGGAGGCGTAACCGGCACGGGCGGCGCCGAACACCTTCATAATGTACAGCTGGGCGTCGGGAGCCACGCCCACAACGCCGGACTCCTCCACCTTGTTGGCGGCGGCGATACCGGCAACATGGGTGCCGTGGTCGCCCTGCTCGTCATTGGCGTGGGTCACGTCGGTGGTGTTGTCCGCGTAGTTGAAGGCGAAGGCCACCTTGGTGCTGTGGTAGACCTCATCGCTGGTGAGGCCGCCCAGACGGGTGTTGGCGTTCAAGTTTGCCAGAACGGCTTCCACAGACTCAGCGGTGGCGGAGTCGGCGGTGAGCGCCTCCTCGGGCAGGGGGGCGAAGTTCTGGTGATCCAGATCCAGGCCAGTGTCGATGATGGCGATCTTGATGCCCTTACCGGTGTAGCCCTCGGCCCAGGCGGACTCACGGCCCACCATCACGCCGTCGGAAGCAGTCAGGGTCTCAGCGGCAGAAACCGCCGCCACGTCGGACTCAAAGATCTCGTAGACAGGCTCCACAACCACCTGCTTGACGCCGTCCATGGCGGCGATCTCGGACATGGCGCTGTAAGGGATCTGAGCGGCCACACCGTTGAACAGCCAGGTGTAGTTGTTGGTAACCTCCAGAGCCTCGCCCTCCAGGACGGTCTCCTCGATCTCGGCAACGACCTCGGCCTGAGCAGCTTCCAGCTCCTCGACCTTGGCCTGGGTGTCCTCGTTCATCACGGCGGAGGCGTCCTCCTCGATGATGGACTCACCCTCCATGACGATGAAAACGCCGATCATGCCGTTTTCATCCACCATGGCCTGTTCCAGGGCCAGATCACTCTCAGAGAGCTCCGCCTGGGTCAGGTCCACTTCAATTTCGCTGCTGTCCAGCTCCTCCACCGTCAGGTTCACTTCGGTGGAAGCTTCAGCAGTCACATTCTCCTCGGCAAAGGCGATGGTGCCCACGGGAGCCAGGGTCAGAACCATGCACAGGGAGAGCACAAATGCCAGAATACGCTTGAAATTCATCATTTATCTCTCCTCCTTACTTGCCCCAGCCGCCGAACCAGCCCTTGATCCAGTCGAAGAAGCCGCCGGTGGAACCGGTGTCCTCGGCGGGCTCGCTGGCAGCGGGCTCGGTTGCCTCGGTGGTGGGAACGGTGGTCTCCTCGGGCTCCTTGGAGCCGAACCAGCCGCCGATCCAGTCCTTGATCTTGTCCAGCCAGCTGCCGGTGGAGCCAGGCTCCTCAGAGGGCTCGCTGGGCTCGGTTGCCTCAGTGGATTCCTCGGGAATCTCAGGCTCAGAGGGCTGAGTGGGCTCGGTGGGGACCTCAACATCCTTCAGTTCCAGAGCGTCGATGGCGGCGTTCAGGGCTGCGGCTGCCTCGTCGATCTCCTTCTGGGTGGCATTCCGGTCGTTCATCACGGCCTTGGCGTTTGCCAGAGCCTCCTCAAGGGCGGCCCAGCTCTCTTCGGTGTAGCGGTCCTCGCACAGGCCCTGGGCCCGCAGGATGGCCTTGTACAGCTCGGCGTTGTTGGTGAACAGCTTCAGCTCCAGGGAAGCGATGCCGTTGTTCAGGGTCTCAGCGGCGGCGTTCACCTTGCTCTGGGTGGCAGTGGGATCGTCCAGCGCCTCCTCGGCGATGGACAGAGCCTTCTCCAGGGTATCCCAGCTGATGGGGGTGTAGTCATCCTCGTACAGGCCCTTGGCCTCCAGGATGGCCTTTTCCAGCTCGCTCTTGTCCAGAGTGGTCTGGGTGATCTGGCTGCCGTCGGGGCCGTTGACCGTGCCGGTCATGGCAACAGCGCCCTCGCCGGAGAAGGTGACCTTCACCAGCCAGTGGGCGGCGTCCGCCTCATAGGCCTCGGGAGCAACCCAGGCGATCTTCACGACGCCCAGGGTCTCGGCGTTGACGGCGTACTTGGCCACATAGGCCTCGTTCACTTCAACGCCCTCGTAGGTCAGGCTCTCGCTGTCATAGTACAGCTCCACCTGGCCGTCGGTGACGGTGGTGTCCGCCACGATCCAGGCCTTGGGCGCCTGAGTGGAAGTTTCGGTGGTGTTCAGCCACACGCTGCCGTCCCCGGCGGCGAAGACCATGCCCGTCAGCATCGCGCAGACCAGCAGCATCATCACCAGAGAACGAATCGTTTTCTTCACACGTTTCATGGTATCCTCCTTGTTTTGTTTCGGATCGATCCCGGAGGTCCGTCCCTTATGCGCCTTTCCCGGACGCCGGACCTCCGATGCCGATCTGTTTGGGAGCCGGGAGCCGCCTTATTTACAGCAAAATCCACAAATCCCAATTATATCCATTGCACATCCGGTCGGAACAGTTGTCAACGGTTTTCCACAGGAAATACACATTATTGTAAAAAGAAAATAAGAAATCCGCCCGGAAAAGCCCCGGGCGGATCAACATATTCAGGCTTTATTCAGAACTCCCGGAGGGCCCGCCGCCCATCTGGTTCCGGTAGTCCCGGGGCGAGACCCCAAACTCCTGTTTAAAGGCCCGGTAGAAGGCGGAGTAGTCTCCAAAGCCCACCCGGGAAGCCACCTTCTCCATGGACATTCCCTCCCGGATCAGGTTCTTCGCCTCGGCCAGGCGGCGCTGGGTCACGTACTTGTAGAAGCTGACGCCCATCTTCTCCCAGAACAGGTGGGTGATGGTGCTCTGGCTGACCCAGAACCGCTCGGCGGTGTTTTCCAGAGTGATCTTCTCCTCCAGGACCGTGTCCACGTAGGCCAGGATCGATTCCAGCAGCTCCGGCTTTTCCGACGTCTGGATGCTCTGGCCCAGGCTCACCGCCGCCCGTCCGAGCTGGGTCATCAGGACGGCCATCATGCCGCCCACGGCGCTCTCCCAGCCCACGGCCCGGAGCTCCGCCTCCTGTACAATGCCCCGGAACAGCTCGCAGATGTTCTCCCAGGGGGGTGAGCGCGGTGCGGAGCATAGCGGCCTTCGGCTCGCCGGTGTACCGGAAATAGGGATAGACCTCCGACATGGCCCGGATGTATTCATCGCCCACCCAGATCATATAGCCCGCGCTGTTCTTCGCCGGTTCCTCCCGGGTCAGGAAGCTGTGGCTGATCCCGGCGGGAATGACCACGATGTCTCCCCGCTGGAGCAAAATGCGCTCCCTGCCGCCGGTCTGGCACTCCACGCCGCTGTTGCTCATGCAGCAGAGAATCTCGGCGAATTCATGGCGGTGGGCCGGACAGGTCAGGTCGCAGGCGCTCTCCACCCGCCGGGCCTCGAAATAGGGGTTGTCCATCTTCACCATCTGGTGGACCTCGGCCAGGGTGAAGCCCAGCTCCCGGATCTTTCGCTCCGCGTAGGCCCGCCCCTCCGGGGAGGTGCTGCGGTGGTATTGGTCCAGCAATTTCCTGATTTTGTCATTTTCCATAAATTCACACTCTGTTCCCTGTTCATTATTGCTAATTATAGCTAGTTTTTGCCAGATTTGCAAGCTACTTTTCGCCCCATAACAATTAAATTTCCGTAAAGATTTCTTTATAATGTGTTCATAATCTCCGCGTTCCGCAGAAAAACCGAAAAAAGGAGAAAACAACAATGGCAAAAACCAAATCTGACAAGCTGACAGTCAAGCACATAGTCGGCTACGGCTGCGGCGACTGCGGCGGTTCCATCACCCTGTGGATGGTCTCCGGCTACCTGACCCGTTATCTGCAGGTCCACCTGCAGGTCAACGCGGGTATCCTGGCGACCATGCTGCTGATCTGGAACATCTGGGACGCCGTCAACGATCCCCTGATGGGCACCATCATGGATATGTGCTTCGCAAAGTCCAAGCCCGGCGCGGATAAGTTCCGTCCCTGGATCCTGGCCTCCATCCCCATCATCTGCGTCGGCATGATCGCCTTCTTCTGCGTGCCCGTTCATCTGGGCAACGGCTGGGCAATGGTCGCGGCGGCCTTCATCCTGAAGATCGTCTACGAGGCCGGCTACACCATGATGAACATCGGCATGGGCTCTCTGCTTGGCAACATGGCCAAGGACGACTCTGAGTGTGCCACCCTGTCCTCCGCCCGCGGCTTCGGCTCCACCTTCGCCCAGCTCATCGGCGGCGCTCTGATCCCCATGTGCATCAAGTTCTTCGGCGACAACGCCGCCGGCTTCGGCAAGACCTCCGTGGTCATCGCCGTGGTCGCTGGCGTCATCATCTTCCTGCACTACTTCCTCACCGAGGAGCGGAACAAGGCCAACCCCGCCGAGGTCGCCGCCAAGACCGAGGAGGAGAAGGAAGCCGAGAAGTTCAAGATCAGCGACATCTGGAACATCATCACCAAGAACCGGGCTTTCCTGGCTCTGGTGCTCCACTCCATCTGCATCTGCGCGGTCCAGGCTCTGGGCAACGGCGCCTCCACTTATATGTACGCTGACGTTATGGGTGACATCGGCCTGCAGGCCATCAACTCCACCCTGTCCTCCGTGCTGATGATCGTCATTCAGATCTCCGCCCCCATCCTGACCAAGAAGTGGGATCTGGTCGCCGTCATCCGGGTCTGCCTGGTGGGCGGCTTTGCCATCATGGCCTGCACCCTGGCCTACGTCCTGCTGGTCCCCAACTTCAACAACTATGTGTTCATCGTGCTGAACGCTGTCGGTTCCGGTCTGATCACCATGTCCGTGCAGATGCAGTGGGGTCTGGTCGCTGAGTCCATCGACTACAACGAGTACCTCACCGGCAAGCGGAATGAGGGCACCATCTACGGCTTCTTCTCCCTGTCCCGCCGGATCGGCTCCACCATCTCCAACTCCCTGTCCGTGCTGCTGATCGCCGCCATCGGCTACGACGCAACCCTGACCGCCGCCGGCCTGCCTCAGGCTGATGGCACCATCGCCGGCATCAAGCTGATGGTCGTTGGCTTCCCCTGCATCGCCGCTCTGGGCTCCTTCTGCTGCTTCACCTTCATCTGGAACATCAACAAGGACGTCCGTGCAAAGATGGCCGAGTGGAAGGCCGCGAAGGCTGCCAAGTAATTCGTAAGCGTTTTACAAAACTCCATAAAGTCCCTTTTGGGCGGCACGGTGTCTGCCGTGCCGCCCATTTTTTTAGTATACTCCCCATTTGTTTCCAAATCTCTTCCCGTTTGTTTCGGATTCTTTGAATTTTCAGGAAAAAGGCGTCTGTCAGCCGCCCGGGAGCTTTCTCCAATTTTGTCACAGAGCTCTTTATTCGCCATTGTCCGGGCGGTTGACAGACGCGTTCTTCCATCAAACAACAGAAGAGCCCGCCGGACGGCGGGCTCTTCTTCGTTTACAGGAATTACAGGAACATATACTTCAGCACGAACAGCAGAGCCAGAACGTACACCAGAGGCTTGACCTGCTTGCCCTTGCCAGCGGCCACGTTCAGCAGCACGTAGCTGATGATGCCCAAGGAAATGCCCTCGGAGATGGAGTAGAACAGGGGCATGGCGATGATCGCGAGATATGCGGGAATGGCCTCGGTCAGGTTGTCCAGCTCGAAGCGGATCTCGCTGACGGTGCCCACCATCAGGAAGCCCACCATGATCAGCGCGGGAGCGGTGGCAAAGCTGGGGATGGCGGTGAAGATGGGAGCGAACAGGGTGCTTGCCAGGAACAGCAGACCGGTGGTCAGGGCAGTCAGGCCGGTACGGCCGCCTGCGGCGACGCCGGAAGCGGACTCCACGAAGGTGGTGACGGTGGAGGTGCCCAGGACCGCGCCCACGCTGGTGCCGATGGCGTCGGCCAGCAGAGCGGGCTTGACACCGGGGAGTCTTCCGTTCTCGTCCAGCATATCGGCCTTGGTAGCCACGCCGATCAGCGTGCCCAGGGTATCGAACAGGTCAACAAACAGGAAAGAGCACATGATGACCACGAAGTTGGCAAGGCTGACGCCGGAGAAGTCCACGGTGAAGCACTGGCCGAAGGTCTCGCCCAGCTTGCTGAAGTCGGTCAGGCCCCAGCTGGGGAACAGGGAGAAGTAGGACACATTATCGGGAATGTAGATGCCCAGCACCTGGCAGATCATGCCGATGGCCCAGGTTGCCAGGATGCCCAGCAGAATGGCGCCGTTCACATTGTGGATGTACAGCACGGCGGTGATGAACAGGCCAACCAGGGCCAGCAGCGCGCAGATGCCGGAGGTATGGAAGTTGTCGGTAAAGCTGGTGATGGTGACGAGAGTGGAGGAGTCCACGGACAGACCCGCGTTCTGCAGACCGATGAAGGCGATGAACAGGCCGATGCCCACGCTCACGCCCCGCTTCAGGTTCAGGGGGATGGCGTTGAAAATGGCTTCCCGCACATTGGTCAGGGACAGAACGATAAACAGGATGCCCTCCACGAAGACAGCCAGCAGCGCCACCTGCCAGGGATAGCCGAAGCCCATGACCACGGTGTAGGCCAGGAAGGCATTCAGGCCCATGCCCGCGGACATGGCGAAGGGCAGGTTTGCCATGAGGGCCATGCAGGCGGTACCGATGAAAGAGGCGATGGCGGTAGCCAGCAGCACGGCGGTGGGATCCATACCGGCGTCACCCAGGATGCTGGGGTTGACCGCCAGGATGTAGGCCATGGTCATGAAGGTGGTGATACCGGCCATGACTTCGGTCTTCACGCTGGTGCCATGCTCTTTCAGCTTGAACACTTTTTCAAACATCTCTATTTTTCTTCCTTTCAAAGAAATTCTGTTTCCTCCGTTTGGCGGAAGAACGCTTCCTATTTTAGCAGACTTTTCCGGAAGAAACAAGCGATTGCGCCGCTTTTTTCTATTTTTCAGGTGACAAAAAAGGCCAGTCCTTTCGGGCCGGCCTTGTGTATTGTGTCAAGGGGCTGCGGCTTAGTAGTGCAGACCGAAGCCGGAGCGGTAGTAGTTGCCGTCGGCGTCGCAGTAGGCGTAGGAGCCGCCCTTGACGTTCTTCAGAATCTCGGGATCGATATACTGGTCCTTATCGTAGCCGGGAACGTCGTTGGGGGATGCGCAGATCTCTCTGGTTTCGCCGTCGATCTCCTTCTCGGTGATGGCGACCACCTCGGGGCAGGAGACCATGGTCAGGCTCATCTTGCCGGTGGGGTTGAACTCGCCGGACAGCACGTCCATCTGGGCGCCCAGGGCGTTGCCCATGGCAACGGGGGAGATGGTGTACTGGAAGGTCAGACCGTCGCAGTAGGGCTCCAGGTTGGTCAGGATCCAGGGGTTGCAGACCACGCAGGTGGCGATGACCTTGCCGCCATGGGCGTGGACGGTCTCGGCCAGCGCGGGGATCTTGCTGACGCCCCGGAGGGTGTTGATCTCGATCAGGTTGCCGGTCTTGCGCTGGGACTTGTTGACCTCACGCTCCTCGTGCATGTAGCCCTCCACCAGGTCGATGACGGGCATGGAGCACTGACGGAACACGATGTTGTTCTGCTTGGGCCACACGTGCAGGTAGCAGTAGTCGCACTCCTCGGGAGTGTTGACGATCTCATAGCCCTTAGCGGCCAGCAGGCCTTCCAGCTGCTTGCGCAGCTTCTCGTTGTCATCCTCACCGGCAACGCCTGCGCCCATCATCTGGGCCAGCCATGCGCCTGCGTCGGCGCCGGAGAACACGGCCACATAGACCTTCTTGCCCTTGACCATGGGCAGAACGCCGCCGTGGTTCTTTGCCAGGACAACCTCCTTCTGGCAGGCCTTGTAGGCGGCCTTCTTGGCGCCCTCGTAGTTTTCGGCACGAACGCGGTCGGCCTCATCGGGATCCAGATAGGGGTTGTCCACACGCTCCTGCTGGAACAGGGACAGCAGACGGCGGTAGTTGGCCCGGTCCAGGTCAGCCTTGGGCAGGGAGCCTTCCTCAACGGCCTTGACGATGTTCTCGGAGTCGTAGTTGCCGCCGATGACGTCGGTACCGGCGGAAATGGCCTTGGCATAACGCTGGGACATGGTCAGATGCTCCACGCCGTAGATCTGGGTGGTGGTGATGCCGGAGTCGGAGTTGACGTAGCCGGTGAAGCCCATGGTATCCCGGGCCAGGTCGGTGATCAGCTCCTTGGAGTAGGTGGAAGGAACGCTCTCAGCGGAGGTCAGCTTGCCCCGGTAGTACTGGGGCTTGGTGCGGCCGTCGTTGGCAATGCGGGAGTAGTCGGGCATGATGGCGGAGGCCTTCATGTCAAATGCCGCCTGGAAGGGAGGCAGGTGGTACTTCTCCATGGAGCCCTCGGTGGGATACAGTCTCCACTGGCCGATGGGCAGGTGGGGCTCGAAGCCGTTTTCCGCAGGGCCGTCGCCGGGGAAGTGCTTGACGGTCAGGGCGATGGCGCCCTTCTTCAGGCCGTCCTCGCCGTCCTGGTAGCCACGGACCAACTCACGGGTGATGCCCGCGGTGATCTCAGGACGCTCGCCGTAGGTGCCGGAGTTTCTGGGCCAGCGGGGGTCGGTGGACACGTCCACCTGGGGGCCGTACATGATGTTCAGGCCGCAGGCAGCCATCATCTTCCGGTCGGTCTGGGCCATGTCGTAGACGATGTCAAAGTTGCCGTCGCCCATGACCGCCGCGCCGAAGCCCAGGAAGTCGGGATAGCCGATGTTGATGGGGTTGGTATGGAGGGAATAAGGAATGGCCACGCCGCCCTTGGTGGCTTCGTACTCCACGTACTGGGTGCCCAGGTTGTGGTACAGAGCGGCAACACCAGCCTCGGCACGCATCTCGCCCCGGTAGACACCGGCGGCCAGCTTGTTGTCCAGGACCTGGCCGTCATCCACGCGGTTGTCCAGGCCGGGCAGTATTCCGGGAGGAACGGGCTCGTCGGGGTTGTAGCGCTTGAAGATCTTGGAGGGAACGATGTTGCCGCTGGCGTCCTTGGCGCCCTCGCGGGTCGTGGACAGGGGGGTGTTCCACAGGGTGTTCAGCACCAGACCGGCCTGCTGATGCAGGGGCAGATGAGCTACCATATCGGCGGCACGGACCTCGTGGCTGTTTCTCCAGTCCTCGTAGGGGCTGAGAACGCCGTCGTTATCCATATCCTTGAAGTACAGGCCATCCTTGACGATGACGCCGCAGGTGGTGACGCCGATGGTGGGGCCGTTCTCATTGTGGAACAGCACAGGCTCCAGGTAGAAGTCGTTGATATGCTCGCCCTCTTCCAGGACGTAGGGTGCGGGGATGTAGCCGTCCTTCAGATTGGGGTCGAGGTTCACAGGGTTCTTTTTCATGTGGCACGCTCCTTGTTCTGTTATGGGTTGATGTGTACGAAAACGCCGGAAGAAAAACGCCCATTTCCGGCACATTATACATCTTGTATTGTAACACAGGATTTTTTGTGATGCAATCCTTTTTATCAGAAGCCCATGAAAGATGGCTTTTTCCGCCTTTTTCGCCATAGCCCCTTGCGCTTTCCGGGGAAGAGATTATAATATGAGGTTAGAAACCAGGAAATTGTGATTTCATGTAGGGACCGGCCTCCTGGACGGTCCGTTCGGGAAAATTTGACCTCGATGGGCAAATTTTCCCGCTGCCAATGCCGCCTATCGGCGGAACGGACCGGCGTGTGCGCCCGCAGGCGCCATGCAAGCGAGCAACCGGGCAAAGCCCGGCTCTTAGCGAGTCGCAAGGACGCCGGTCCCTACATCCGTTCATGCAACACCCCAACAAAACACATCAGGAGGTTATGATCATGCAAAGAGAGAACGAGCAGATGCTTCGTGGGCCTCTGCTGAAAAACAGCATCGCCTACACCATTCCCATCATTCTCACCAGCCTGCTTCAGCTTTTGTTCAACGCCGCCGATCTGGTGGTGGTTGGCCGGTTCTGCGGCAGCGTGTCCGTGGCCGCCGTGGGCGCCACCGGCTCCATCACCAATCTGATCGTCAACCTGTTCATCGGCCTGTCTGTGGGCGCGGGCGTCACCGTGGCCCACGGTCTCGGCAGCCGGGAGAACGAAGTGGTCCACCGGACCGTTCACACCGCCATCCCCGCGGCGCTGGTCAGCGGCGTGGTGCTGACCTTCGTGGGCGTGGCCTGCTCCCGGACCTTCCTCACCTGGATGGGCACCCCGGAGGACGTGTTCCCCCTGTCTTCCGTGTACATGAAGATCTATTTCTGCGGCATCACCTTCACCATGGTCTATAACTTCTGCGCCAGCATCCTCCGGGCCGCCGGTGACACCAAGAGCCCCCTGTTCTTCCTGACCATCGCGGGCGTGGTCAACGTGGTGCTGAACCTGGTCTTCGTCATCCAGTTCCACATGAACGTTGCCGGTGTTGCCCTCGCCACCACCATCTCCCAGGGCATCTCCGCCGTAGCTATGGTGATCGTACTCATGCGCCGGAACGACGCCTGCAAGCTGCATCTCTCTAAAATGCGGTTCTACGGCCCCCAGCTTCAGAAAATCATCACCATCGGCCTGCCCGCGGGCATCCAGAGCAGCCTCTTCGCCATCTCCAACGTGCTGATCCAGTCTTCCATCAACTCCTTCGGCAGCGTGCTCATGTCCGGCAACTCCGCCTCCCAGAACATCGAGGGCTTCGTCTACGTCTGCCTGAATTCCTTCCACCAGACCGCCGTGAACTTCATCGGCCAGAACGTGGGCGCTCACCAGTACAAGCGGGTGAAGAAGATCCTGCTGGTGTGCCTGGGCTGCGCCACGGTGGTGGGCCTGACCGGGAGCATCCTGGTCTACTCCTTCGGCCGCCAGCTGCTGGGCATCTACATCACCGACTCCGCCCAGGCCATCGAGTACGGCATGATCCGGCTGACCTATGTGTGCCTGCCTTATTTCCTCTGCGGGCTGATGGACGTGACCACCGGAGCCCTCCGGGGCATGGGCGCGTCCCTGGAGCCCATGATCATCTCGGTGCTGGGCGTCTGCGGCATCCGGATTGGCTGGATCTCCACCATTTTCCAGATCCCCGCGTTCCATACGCCCCAGAGCCTTTATGCCAGCTATATTTTCTCCTGGACGGTGACCTTTATCTGCCAGCTCATCGCCTTCTTCCGGGTGTACAAGCGGCAGACCCAGGCGCTGGAGAGAGTTAACAGTTGATATTTTTAGGGACCGGCCTCCCGGACGGTCCGTTCGGGAAAATTTGCCCATCGAGGTCAAATTTTCCCGCTGACAATGCCGCCTTACGGCGGAGCGGACCGTCGAGGACGCCGGTCCCTACATTTTCCCACAACGTAAAAACACCGCTCTGATGTTACTCAGAGCGGTGTTTCTTTTTATGCGTCAGCACCCAGAGGACCCGTTCCCAGGGTCTTCGGATGCGGACAACCACCCGTGTCCACCTTTCACATTCCTCGCAGAAATCCAGCTCCTCCGATATGACCCATTCTCTTTCCGTATCCTTCGTTCCGTTCATCCGGTTCCAGCAATCCAGACAGAATTCTGCCATTTCATCACCCCTATGGCAGTATATCACAATTGCATTGCATTTGCAATGCATATTTTATCCCGTGTCCGTCGTAGACTATTAGCAATACAAACGCAATGCGAGGATACGACCATGGGCAAATTCAAGATTCCCTCCACACCCCCAACTGTGAATAAAACCATCCGGTTTCCCAGCGACGTGGTGGAGCAGGTGGAACAGGCCATCCAGGGCAAAGGCTGCACCTTCTCCGCTTTCGTCATCGCCGCGGTGAAGGCGGCGCTGGATGATTTAGACAAGGAATGATTGCCGCTTACGCGGCACGGACCGTCGGGGACGCCGGTCCCTACGGTATAAAAATGTTTGGCAGTCCAAAAATGCGGGCGACCAATGGTCGCCCCTACGATTCAACAGAAAAACACCGTTCCGAGTTTTGATTCGGAACGGTGTTCGTTTTTATCTCACGTACTCAATGACCACGCGGCGGTTGGGCTCGGTGCCGGTGGAATGGGTGGTGATGTTGTCCATATCCTGCAGGGACGCGTGGATCACATGGCGCTCATAGGCGTTCATGGGCTCCAGGGTGGTGCGGCGGCGGTTCTTCAGGACCTGCTGGGCCTTCTTCCGGGCGTAGCGGCGGAGAGAATCCTCCCGCTTCTGGCGGTAGGCCTCGGCGTCCACGTTGATCCGGATGTGGCCCTCCACGTTCCGGTTCACGGCGTAGTTGGCCAGGTGCTGGATGGCGTCCAGGGTCTCGCCCCGGCGGCCGATCAGGAAGCCCAGACCTTCGCCGGTCAGGTCAACCCGGTAGCTGCCTTCCTCGGTCTGCCATGCGTGGGGCACAGCCTCGGAGCCCATGTTCTCCAGCAGACCCTTGATGAAGACCTCAATCTTCTCCTCGTTGCTGCCGGGGGCGGCGGGCTCGTAGGTCCGCTCTTCCACCTTGGGAGCCTTGACCTTCTCGGGCTTGGGCTCACGGGGTTCCCGGTTCTCCTTGGGCTGACGGGCGGGCTTCTCCGCCTTGGGAGCCTTGGGCTTTTCGGCCTTGGGCTCGGATTTCGGCTCAGCCTTGACCTCAGCCTTCACCTCGGGCTTGGGCTCTGCCTTGGGCGCGGCGGGCTTGGCGGCGGGCTTCTTGGAGCGGGAAGCGGAGCTGAGGGCCACCTTGGGCGCGGCGGGCTCCGCGGGGGCTTCGGTCTTGATCTCGGGCTTCAGGTCGGGGGCTTCGTAGGTCACCTGGACCTTGGCGGGCACGGCGCCGATGCCGAAGAAGCCGGACTTGGCATTTTCCAGAACGGTGACAGACACGCTGTCCCGGTCCAGGCCCAGCTGCTTCAGGGCGTTCTCAATGGCAATGTCAATGGTCTTGCCAGTGGTAATGATACTCTTTTCCATTGTTTACTCCTCCGTTTTGCCGCTGTAGCGGTTGGGGTCGTAGGCACGGCCCTTGCAGAAGGGACGATCAGGAATGCCGGAGAGCACTTCCTTCTTCTCCTCTTCCTCCACGGTGATGCCCTTCTTGGCGGCATACTCCTTGGCGGCAGCGGCCTTGGCAGCGGCTTCCTTCTCCCGCTCGGCCTTGGCAAGCTTCTTCTTGCTGGTGTTCTGGGTCTGACCCTCGGGGTTGGCGGCGCGGCGCTCGGCACGGATGCGCTCCCGCTCGGCCTCGATGGCTTCCTCCTCCATGGCCTTCTTCAGGCGCTCGGCGTCCTCGGCGTCATAGATCTTGCGGTAATGCTTGGTCAGGATCACGTCCTGGATGGTGCGGACGATACCGCCCACGAACCAGTAGATGGACAGGGCCGCGGACACGGTGAAGCCGATCCACAGGCTCATCAGGGGCATCATCCACTTCATCATGGCGTTGGTCTGAGCGGCCTGGGAATTGTTGGCCACCTCGTCGTCCTGGACGCCCTTGTCATTGGTGATGACGGAGTTATTCATCTTCATCATGATCTGGCTCTGCAGGAAGTTGGCGCCCGCAGACAGGAGGGGGATCAGGAACAAGCCGATGTGGGCCCAGTCAAAGGTGCCCCAGGACCAGAAAGCGATGCTGGGGATATTGCCCACGTTGATGCCCAGGAAATCGAAGTTGATGCCGGCCAGGGTCGCCTCGCTGAGGCCGGGGATGGCGGCGCTGATCTCGGTGGCGTACTGGGCCATGACGGAGGCGGCGGTGACCTGGTCGTAGTAGTTGTTGCTGCTGAACAGGTCGGGGTTAATGCCCTTGATGATCTCCACGATCTGGGCTGCGGTCTCGGCGGACTCGCCCAGGACGTAGGTGATGGGCTGACGGACGATGGTGTACAGGGGGATCAGCACCAGCAGGGGCACGAAGCTCCACAGGCAGCCGGAGTACATGCTAAGGCCCTCCTCCTGGTAGAGCTTCTGCATGGCTTCGTTCTGCTTCTGGGGGTCGGTGTAGCGCTTCTGGATGTCCTGGATCCGGGGCTGGAGCCGGGACATCTTCATGGTGCTCTGCTTGCTCTTGGCGGTGACGGGCAGCAGGGCCATGTACACAACCACGGCGAAGATGATCAGGGAGACGCCGTAGTTGCCGGTGAGGCTGTAGAGCTGACCCAGCACCCAGCCGAAGGGCACGGTGATCAGGTCAGAAAGTTTGAATGCCAAAAACATGAATTTTCCTCCTAATGTAATGGGGAACTTGGGTTACGGAACGGGATCGAAGGGGTCCCGCTTGGACCAGGGATGGCAGCGGCAGATCCGCCTCACGGCCATCCAGCCTCCCTTGGCAGCGCCGTATTTCTCGATGGCTTCCATTGCGTACTGGGAGCAGGTGGGGATGTAACGGCACATGGGGGGCGTATAAGGGGAAATCGCCTTTCGGTAGAACCGGATCAGGGCGAGCATGAGCTTTTTCATGCGACCTCCTCCCGGAGAATACCGAGTTTTTTGGCCAGGGACAGATAAGCCTTGGTCAGGTCGGAAAAGCTTGCCTCGACGGCACGGCCGCGGGCCACCACAACGATGTCCCACCCGGGCAGGAAACGGCTTTCATGGAGCCGATATACCTCCCGCAGACGGCGACGCACCCGGTTGCGAACCACCGCTTTTCCCAGTTTTTTGCTCACGGTCACACCCACCCGGTTGACGCCCTCCCGGTTGCGCCGGGCGTAGAGCACTAAAAGTGCGTTGCCCTTGCCTCCGGCGGCATACAGCCTGCGGAAGATGTGGTTGAGCTTCAGGGATTTTGAGTATTCCATTCAAATTCCCTCCTTGGGTAAAATTCCCTGCATATTTCGGATGAAAAAAATCCTGGGGCAGTTCTTAAAAGAGATTTTTTAAGAGCTGACCCCCTAATAAACAGGGAGCGG
>JBGVDK010000012.1:0-32513 GCA_045119355.1 Faecousia sp. | reverse complement strand
CCATATGGCGGCATAACTCAGTTGGTAGAGTAGCCGGTTCATACCCGGTATGTCATCTGTTCGAATCAGATTGCCGCTACCAGGCCCGTTGGTCAAGCGGTTAAGACACCGCCCTTTCACGGCGGTAACATGGGTTCGATTCCCGTACGGGTCACCATGTAAAACGCGGACGTCCACAAGGACGTCCGCGTTTTGCGTTATGTGGCGTTTTCGGCAATAATTGTAGGGACCGGCGTCCTCGACGGTCCGCTCCGCCGTGAGGCAGCGTTGCTTGCGGCAAAATTTTCCCATCAAGGTCAAATTTTACCGACCGGACCGTCCGGGAGGCGGTCCCTACGAATATCCATAAAAACGACCCCTCCACCCAGGCTTATCCCGGGAGGAGGGGTTTCTCGTTGTCAGATATGCAGGATCAGCTTGGCGAACATGAAGTATACCAGCAGGCTCACCGCGTCCACGATGGTGGTGATGAAGGGGCTGGCCATCACCGCAGGGTCCGCGCCCAGGGCCTTGGCGATCATGGGCAGCATGCCGCCCACGGTCTTGGCGATGATCACCGTCAGACACAGCGAGCAGCAGACCACCAGATCCACCAGCAGCGTGATGTTCTCATTGCCAAACAGCAGAAGGTCCACCAGCCAGATCTTGGCGAAGCACACGATGGCAAGGCCCACGCCGCAGAGAAGCGCGGTGCGCAGCTCCTTCCAGATCACGGTGCCTAAGTCCTTGAAGCTCAGCTCCCCCAGGCTCAGGCCGCGGATGACGCTGACCGAGGACTGGGAGCCGGAGTTGCCGCCGGTGCCCATGAGCATGGG
Source organism: Faecousia sp. (assembly GCA_045119355.1). GTDB lineage: Bacteria > Bacillota > Clostridia > Oscillospirales > Oscillospiraceae > Faecousia. Next base: position 31,698 of record JBGVDK010000012.1, on the reverse strand, counting down.
GATGAAGGAACTCAGCGCGATGACCTGGGCCAGGGCGTCCTCGAAATAGGTCATGATCAGGCCCGTGAAGGTGGCAGACACCATCATCAGGCTCAGCCAGGGGAAGCGGTTTTTGAACAGGTCCAGGGGGGAGCTCTTGAGATAGGGCTTCTCCGAGGGCGTCATACCACTCATCAGCTCCATATCCTCGGTGGCCTCTTCCTGCATGACGTCCATGGCGTCGTCGAAGGTGACGATGCCCACCATCCGGCTCTCGGAATCCAGCACCGGCATGGCGAGGAAGTTGTATTTACTCAGCATCCGGGCCACTTCCTCCTGGTCGGTGGAGGTGGTGGCGTAGATCACGTTGGTGATCATGATGTCCCGGACGGGGATCTCGTCATCGTCGGCGAGAAGCAGGTCCTTCACCGTGACCATGCCCAGCAGCTTCCGGGAGGAGTCGGTGACGTAACAGGTGTAGATGGTCTCCTTGTCCACGCCCTGCCGCCGGATGCGCAGGATGGCCTCCTCCACGGTCATGTGGGGCCGGAGGGAGACGTACTCGGTGGTCATGATGGAGCCTGCGGAGTTTTCCTTGTACTGTAAAATCTGGTTGATGCTGTAGCGCATCTCGGGATCCGCCTGTTTCAGGATCCGCTTGACCACGTTGGCGGGCATTTCCTCCACCAGGTCGGCGGCGTCGTCCACATACAGCTCGTCGATGACTTCCTTCAGCTCGGAGTCGGAGAAGCTGCGGATCAGCAGCTCCTGGGCGTCGGGCTCCATTTCCACGAAGACCTCGGCGGCCAGCTCCTTGGGGAGCAGCCGGAAGAGCAGGGGAATCTTGGCGTCGGCGAGGGAATAAAAGATGGCGGCGATATCGCTGGGGTTCATGGTGACCAGGATATCCCGCAGAGTCGCGTACTTTTTGTCGTCGAGCAGGGAAGTCAGCGCCTTCTCAACGATCTCAAAACGTTCTGCCATTGGTTGGTTATCCTCCTTGTTTTCGGGTTTAAGCGAAGTTCAGGAGCGAAACACACCGGGCCGGATTTACCCAAAGGCCAGCCACAGAATGTGGCGTATGCCTGATCGGCCGGATGTGCCGCTACTACTGCCAGAGTCCATGGTTGACCTCCTTTTTTGATAAACTGTATTTTGACCATAGATAGTATTATTTTATTCCAATTTGGGGGAGTTGTCAACCTTGACGGGGGAGAGTCTTTTTCGTAAAATGAAAGAAAATAGCAATAGCCAAATTCGATTTGCCAGATGGTGGGAAATGAATGTAGGGACCGGCGTCCTCGACGGTCCGTCGTGAAAATGGAACATTTTCATGAAATCACGCATTCAATTGCCGCTGAGGCGGAGGGGACCGTCGGGGACGCCGGTCCCTACGATGAACCATACAACACCTCTGCCAATCGAAAATTTCCCCGTTAATAAGGAGGAGTTCCCATGATCCGCATCGCCACCGAAAAAGACATCCCCGCCATGCTGGAAATTTACCGTCCCTATGTGGAAAACACCACCTGTTCCTTTGAATACGACCTGCCCTGCACCCGGAGCTTTACCCAGCGGTTTTTCGAGCACACCGTCCAGTTCCCCTGGCTGGTGTGGGAGGAGGACGGCGCAGTGAAGGGCTACGCCTACGCCGGGGCGCCCTGGGAGCGGGCGGCTTATCGGTGGAGCGCGGAGGTGTCCATTTACCTTGCTCCGGAGGTCCAGCGGAAGGGTGTCGGCAGGGCGCTGTATGCGCGGCTGGAGGACATTCTGAAGGCTCAGGGCTACCGGATGGTGTACGCGGTCATTACTTCCGAAAATGAAGCGTCCGTCGCCTTCCACGCAGCCCTCGGCTACCGGGTGGCGGGGGAGTTTCACAGCTGCGGCTTCAAGCAGGGCCGCTGGCTGAGCGTCACCTGGATGGAGAAGGAGCTGGCGGGAGAATTTATTCCCGGAAGGTTTCCCAAAAACTGGATGGAATGTGTATAAATTTTAGCGGAATCTTTGTAGAAAATGGGCAAATATTACGGATTTTTCGGCCACGGAAGCGGAAGAGTTGTGCAAAACGCCTTAAAAATCGGCTTCTTTTTAGATAATTTGTCTCTTTCCCAAAGACAAAAAATATGGTATGTTATCCATGGAATCATGTAGCCCTACTCGGGGGGGGGGAGGTCTGCCCTTCTCCGGGAACAGGGTAACAGGCATTTATTATCCCCCTGACGGGCAGAATCCCGTCACGCAAATCTGAGGAAACTAATATATTTCAAAGGAGACGTGACCATGTATTTCCACAAAAAGCGCGTTATCGCCATGCTTCTGGCCGGCGGCCAGGGCAGCCGCTTGCATGTCCTGACCCGGAAAACCGCCAAGCCTGCGGTCCCCTTCGGCGGCAAGTACCGCATCATTGACTTCCCCCTGTCCAACTGCGTCAACTCCGGCATCGACACCGTCGGCATCCTGACTCAGTATCAGCCCCTGGAGCTGAACGAGTACATCGGCAACGGCCAGCCCTGGGGTCTGAACAAGACCAACTCCTGCGCCCAGGTCCTGCCCCCCTACGAGCGCAACGACAAGAAGTCCGGCTGGTTCGAGGGTACTGCCAACGCCATCTACAAGAACATCGACTTCGTCGATCGTTTTGATCCTGACTACGTGGTCATCCTGTCCGGCGACCACATCTACAAGATGGACTACAACGCAATGGTGGAGTATCACGTGGCCAACGGCGCCGCCTGCACCATCGCTGTCCGTACCGTTCCCCTGGCTGAGGCTTCCCGCTTCGGCATCCTGAACACCAACCCCGACAACTCCATCTACGAGTTCGAGGAGAAGCCCAAGCAGCCCAAGTCCACCAACGCCTCCATGGGCATCTACTGCTTCGACTGGAAGGTCCTGCGTCAGGCTCTGATCGAGGACGAAGAGGATCCCAACTCCGATAAGGACTTCGGCAAGAACATCATCCCCAAGCTGCTGAACGAGGGCCACAAGATGATGGCTTACAACTTCGACGGCTACTGGAAGGACGTGGGCACCATCTCCTCCCTGTGGGAAGCCAACATGGAGCTGCTGGGCAAGAACCCCGAGTTCCAGCTCCGCGGCGGTCCCCGGGAGACCATCTACGCCCGCAACGACGCCCATCCCGCCGCTTACATCGACGAGATCGCCAAGGTCACCGAGTCCCTGGTGGCTGAGGGCTGCGAGATCTACGGCACCGTGAAGCACTCCGTCGTTTCCGTGGGCTGCACCATCGGCAAGGGCGCCATCGTTGAGGACTCCGTGGTCATGCCCGGCGTCGTCATCGAGGAGGGTGCCATCGTCCGTCACGCCATCCTGGGCGAGAACAGCAAGGTCGAGACCAACGCTGTTGTCGGCGGCGTCGACAAGAACGAGATCAGTGTCACCGCGAAGGACACTGTTGTCAAGGCTAACACCGTGCTGGCTCCCGGCGCTATGCTGTAAGCCTCAACGAAGGATAATAGGAGGAACCACACTATGAACGTAATGGGTATCATTTTTGCTAACGACGCTTCCACCGGCGTTCTGACCGAGAAGCGCACCATGGCATCCCTGCCCTTCGGCGGCCGCTACCGTCAGGTTGACTTCGCTCTGTCCAACCTGAGCGCAGCCGGTGTCCGCCATGTGGGCATCATTTCCCGTCACAGCTATCAGTCCCTGATGAACCACGTCGGCGACGGCGAGGAGTGGGGCCTGGAGCTGGGTGAGGGCGGTCTGGAGTACCTGACCCCCTACGCACAGTCCGTTTCCGATTCTTACCGCGGCAAGCTGGACTCCCTGCACACCGCGATGGACTTCCTGAAGGAAGGCAGCGAGGACGAGCTGGTCGTCATGATCGACTCCGCCATCATCTCCAACGTGGACCTGAACGCGGTTCTGAACGCCCACGTCGCCTCCGGCAAGGACGTCACCGTCGTCACCAAGAAGGGTGTCTGCAACGGCGAGAAGCAGATGGACCTGGCCATCCGGGTGGAGAACGGCGAGATCGCCGACATCGTCGTCGATTACCCCGCTTCCGAGGCCTACAACGCCTCCATGGACATCTTCGTCACCACCAAGGCATGGCTGATCAACATGGTCGAGTCCGCTGTTGCCCACGGCAAGTGCCACATGGACCGTGACCTGGTCATGAACGGCTGGCAGACCGGCGCCGTTTCCGTCAACGTCTACGAGTTCGACGGCGTCGCCCTGTACAACGAGTCCGAGGAAGAGTATTACCACAACACCCTGGCCCTGCTGAACAAGGACGTCCGCGCCGACGTCTTCGGCGGCCGCCATGCCGTGTGGACCAAGGTCCGTGACCGCGTGCCCTGCTACTACGGCGAGAACGTGAAGATGGAGAACGTCCTGGTCGCCGATGGCTGCATGCTGGAGGGCGAGGTGAAGAACTCCGTCCTGTTCCGTCAGGTCAACGTCGAGGAAGGCGCTGAGGTCGAGGAATGCATCATCATGAACAACTGCGTCATCGGCAAGGGCGCTGAGCTGAAGTACGTCGTCCTGGACAAGGACGTCACCGTGACTCCCGGCGCCAAGGTCTGCGGCACCAAGGAGCATCCCATCGTCATCAAGAAAGGTGAGACCGTATGAAAATTGCAATCTTAGCTTCTGAAGGCGCCCCCTACGCCAAGTCCGGCGGTCTGGGCGACGTTATGGAGGCACTGCCCGCAGCGCTGAGCCGCATCGAGGGCAACGAGGTGGTCCTGATCCTGCCTTACTACAAGAAGATCAAGGAAAACCCCAAGTATGAAGTGGAGCAGGTCGCCGAGTTCCAGGTTGGCCTGGGCTGGCGGAGCCTGTACTGCGGCGTCATGAAGCTGACCAACCGCAACGACGGCGTCACCGTCTACTTCCTGGACAACGACTACTACTTCGGCGCACGTCCCGGCGCCATCTACGGCGATGACGACGACAACGAGCGTTACGCCTACTTCTCCAAGGCCTGCCTGGACGCCATGGCCGTTGTGGGCTTCATCCCCGACGTGATCCAGTGCAACGACTGGCAGACCGCTCTGGTGCCCACCTACCTGAAGGCTGTGTACCGCTCCATGTTCCCCAACACCAAGATCATGTACACCATCCACAACATCGAGTATCAGGGCTGGTCCAACGCCAACTTCTTCGATGATGTGCTGCGTCTGCCCTGGGACTGCCGGAACATCCTGGATATGAACGGCTCCGTCAACGTGATGAAGGGCGCCATCGAGACCTGCGACCTGGTGACCACCGTTTCCGAGACCTACGCCCGTGAGCTGATGTACCCCTACTACGCCCACGGCCTGGACGGCATCATTGCCGGCGCAAGCTGGAAGCTCACCGGTATCGTCAACGGCATCGACTACAACACCTTCAACCCCGAGACCGATCCCGCTCTGCCCGCCCACTACAACGCCGAGACCATCGACGAGGGCAAGGCCATGTGCAAGGCCGAGCTGCAGAAGGAACTGGGCCTGCCCGTGAATCCTGACGTGCCCCTGCTGGTCATGGTCACCCGCCTGGCTGGTCACAAGGGCCTGGATCTGCTGTGCTACATCGCCCGGAGACTGCTCAACGAGGAGAACATCCAGATGGCCATCCTGGGCACCGGCGAGGCGCAGTACGAGAGCTTCTTCCGCGGCCTCGAGGCCGAGTTCCCCGAGAAGGTGGCTGCCAAGATCACCTTCAACCTGGGCCTGGCTGCCCGGATCTACGCCGGCGGCGACATCTACATGATGCCCTCCAAGTCCGAGCCCTGCGGCCTGAGCCAGATGAACGCCATGCACTACGGCACCGTTCCCGTGGTCCACGCCACCGGCGGCCTGAAGGACACCGTTCCCGGTGTTGACGACGAGGGTCTGAACGGTCTGGGCTACAGCTTCCAGAGCTACAACGGCGACGACTTCCACGGCGCCATCAAGCGCGCTCTGGGCCTGTACAACAACAATAAGCCCGCATGGCGCGCTCTGCAGGTCCGGGATATGACCACTGATTTCAGCTGGAATGTTCCCGCCGCCCGCTACATGGAGCTGTTCAAGCAGATGTGCGAGGAGTAAAATCTTCCCGTAACGCTTGACATTTTATCCCAGTCATGACATAATCAATCCGGAGGGCCTGCCAGGCGCAGGCCCTCTGTGATGCGTTTCCGCGGAAACGTTTCCACGCCACATAGAGTACCCCTTTACAAATGGAAAATTGAGAATTGAAAATGGAAAATCTGGGTACGATTGATTTTCTTTCAATTACCAACTTTTGCGCAGACCAAATTTTGATTTGAGGAGCCTCCCTATGCGAATCCTGTATGACAGCAAGCAGCTCATCCACAAGGACCCCTTCGGCACCCTGACCCCCGGCCAGAAGTGCAAGATCAATATCCACATCCCCACCTCCGTCCAGGCGACGAAGGTGACCTGCCACATCACCCGGGAGGACGGCCAGCCGCTGGAAACCATCCAGCTGGAGTTCCGGATGCGGAAAAACGCCTACGAGATCTACACCGGCGAGTTCTCCTTCCAGGAGACCGGCCTGTTTTTTTATTTCTTCCACATCGCCCACAAGACCGGCGCTTTCCGCCTGTTCAAGCAGGGCGACGACACCAACATGGAGGCCGGCGACCTGTGGCAGGTGAGCTGCGTTCCCGCGGACTTCACCACCCCCGACTGGGCCAAGGGCGCCATCATCTATCAGATCTTCCCCGACCGCTTCAATAAGTCCGGCCGCGTGGAGCTGAAGGGCAAGCTGGAGCCCTATACCATCCACGGCGACTGGTATGAGGAGGTGGACTGGCGTCCCACCCCCGACGGACAGGTCCTGAACAACGACTTCTACGGCGGCAACTTCAAGGGCATCATGGAGAAGCTGGACTACCTGGCCTCTCTCGGCGTCACCATCCTGTACCTGAACCCCATCAGTAAGAGCTTTTCCAGCCACCGCTATGACACCGGCGACTACAAGACCGTGGACCCCATGCTGGGCACCGAGGCGGACTTCACCGCCCTCTGCGACGCCGCCCACAAGCGGGGCATGAAGGTGATCCTGGACGGCGTGTATTCCCACACCGGCTCCAACAGCCTCTATTTCAACAAGAACGGCACCTTCCCCGGGGTGGGCGCTTACCAGAGCAAGGAATCCCCCTATTACGACTGGTATACCTTCTTCCAGTATCCCCACAGCTACAACAGCTGGTGGAGATTCGACACCCTGCCCACCATCAACAAGATGGTGCCCTCCTTCATCGAGTACATCATCACCGGCCCCGACAGCGTGGTGGAGCACTGGCTGAAGGCCGGCTGCGACGGCTTCCGGCTGGACGTGGTGGATGAGATCCCCGACGAGTTCCTGAAGATCCTGAAGGATAAGATCCGCTCCATCAAGCCCGACGCCTTCCTCATCGGCGAGGTGTGGGAGGACGCCTCCAACAAGATCGCCTACGGCAAGCGCCGCCGGTATTTCGTGGACGGGGAGCTGGATTCCCCCATGAACTACCCCTTCCGCACCGCCATCATCAATTTCATGCGCCGCATCGACGACGGCCGTGGCTTCAAGAACACGGTCATGAGCCTTGTGGAGAACTATCCTCCCCAGGTCATGGCCTGCGCCATGAACCTGCTGGGCACCCACGACACCTCCCGGATCCTCACCGCCCTGGTGGACGATTTCGAGGGCGACCGGGAGGCCAAAGCCGCAAGAAAGCTCACCCGTTCCCAGTGGAACACCGCGGTGGAGCGTCTGCTGGTGGCGTCGTTCCTTCAGTTCACCCTGCCCGGCTGCCCCAGCATCTACTACGGCGACGAGGCGGGCATGGAGGGCTATGGCGATCCCTTCTGCCGTCGGCCCTATCCCTGGGGCCGGGAGGACCGGGAGCTGATGACCCACTTCAAGCGGCTGGCCTTCCTGCGGACCAACTGCGAGCCCCTGCAGAAGGGCGACATCCGCTTCTTCCAGGCGGGGAATATGCAGGTGGGCTTCACCCGGAGCTACAACGGCCAGACCGTCCGGGTCTACGTCAACCGCAGCTCCGACGACTGGGAGATCCCCATGGGCCGGATCCTGCTGGGCTGCAACATGCACACCGTGGCGAAGGACGCCCTGGTCCTGGGCCACAACGGCTACTGCGTGGTCATGGAGATGAACTAAAGATGGAAGTGGAAAAATTTTTCTCCGGCTACTGCCGCCAGCTGGACAACGCCCGGATGGTGGAGGTCATCGCGGAAGACGGTGAGATCACGGAAGTGGACTGCTGCTACGGAAGCTGTGATTTCCAGACCAATTGCCCCATCGCCAAAGAAATTGACGAATTGAAAAACGCATAAGAAGATCCCTCCGGGTATGATGCCCGGAGGGATTTTTGTATCGCCGTAATGGCGCGGTATTATGTTGCGATCATAGCTGCCACATCCGGAAACGGCTCCAAGCTCCGCTTCAGGATGCCGTTCATGGCGGCGATGGCGATGCCGTAGTTCACCATGGGCACCCCCGCGGAAGCGCAGAGGGCCATCCGGTGCTTCATCTCGGTTTCGTTCAGCATACAGCCGCCGCAGTGGACCACCACCTTGTACTCAGACAGCTCCGCTGGGAATTCCCCGCCGGAGGTGAAGGCGAAGGTGGGTTCTGCTCCGGAGCATTTCCGGATCCACCCGGGCATTTTCACCGTGCCGATGTCGTTGCACTGGCGGTGATGGGTGCAGCCCTCGGAAATCAGCACCTTATCCCCATCTTGCAAGGCGGACAGCGCCGCCGCGCCCTGAACCAGGGGGAGAAGCTCGCCCTTGTACCGGGCCATGAGGATGGAGAAGGAGGTCAGCGGAATGTCCTCCGGCGTATCGGCGCTGACCTTCTGGAAGGCCTGGGAATCGGTGATGACCAGCTTCGGCTTTTTCCCCAGGCTGGCGAGGGTAGTTTTCAGCTCCGTGTCCTGACAGACCAGGGCGATGCCGTTGTGGTCCAGAATGTCCCGGAGCACCAGCTGCTGGGGCAGGATCAGCCGCCCCTTGGGGGCGGACTCGTCGATGGGGACCACCAGCACGATCAGATCGCCGGGGGAGAACAGGTCGGAGCAGAGGACCTTCTCCTTCTTCGCGGCCTTGGCGAAGGCTCCAAGACGTTCCTTCAGCTCATGGACGCCCTGGCCGGTGACGGCGCTGGCGTACATGGAGTCTTTGGGCAGCTCCGGCAGCTTGGGGAGCAGGTCCGCTTTATTGTGGACGATGACATAGGGGGTCTTCCGCTTCTGAAAGAGGGTGACAAGCTCCTGGTCCAGGCCGCTCAGGCCGGTTCGTCCATCCACCACCAGCACGGCCAGGTCGGTTTTTGCCAAAGTCTGCCGGGCTTTTTCCACCCGGAGGGCGCCCAGTTCCCCCTCGTCGTCCAGGCCGGGGGTGTCGATGATCACCACCGGGCCCAGGGGCAGCAGCTCCATGGCCTTTTTCACCGGGTCGGTGGTGGTGCCCTTCACGTCGGAGACCACGGCGAGGGATTGGCCGGTGACGGCGTTGACCAGGCTGGATTTGCCCGCGTTGCGCAGGCCGAAAAAGCCGATGTGCAGCCGCTCGGCGGATACAACTTCATTCAGGCTCAAGAAATACACCTCCATTGTGGGAGTCAATGCAGAGGGCCAGCCCCTGCGCATTTCGTAGGGACCGGCGTCCACGACGGTCCGCTCCGCCGAAAGGCGGCATTGGTAGCGGCAAAATTTGCCCATCGAGGTCAAATTTTACCGACGGACCGTCGGGACGCCGGTCCCTACAGATAAGCGGGAATCAGAATCTAAAATCACGTTTGTTGGAATTCCGGATGGCCTCAATATTCCGGGCGCAGATCTCCCGGGTCTTTTCTCTGGGGATGTTCTGAAGCTCCCGGGCAACCATGTCGTAGCCGACTTTCTTGGTCTTCTCGCTGGCGTAGTCTTCCAGATACTCGCTCAGGGTCATCAGAGCGTTGGGATGGCAGCAGTTCTGGATCTGGCCGGTCTTGCACAGGCTCATGAACCGGTCGCCGGTGCGGCCCTCCCGGTAGCAGGCGGTGCAGAAGGAGGGGATATGCCCGTTCTCCATCAGCCAGCAGACCACTTCGTCCAGGCTTCGCTGGTCGGAGACGTCAAACTGCTCGGTGTCGTGGGGCCGCTCCTCGGGGGAATAACCGGCGTAGCCGCCGACGCTGGTCCGGGAGCCGCCGGAGACCTGGGAAACGCCCAGGCGCAGGAGCTTGCTGCGGGTCTGCTCCGTTTCCCGGGTGGAGATGATGATGCCGGTGTAGGGCACCGCCAGACGGATGCAGGCGGTGATCTTGGCGAAGATCTCGTCGGAGATACCGTTGTCGAACTGGTCGGGGTCGATGTCGTCGGCCCGCTTCAGCCGGGGCACGGAGATGGTGTGGGGACCCACGCCGTGGACGGCTTCCAGATGCTCCGCGTGCATCATCAGGCCCGCGAACTCGTACTTGTACATCTCCAGACCGAACAGCACGCCCAGGCCCACGTCGTCAATACCGCCCTCCATGGCCCGGTCCATGGCCTCGGTGTGGTAGCAGTAGTCGTGCTTGGGGCCGGTGGGGTGGAGCTGCTCATAGGATTCCTTGTGATAGGTCTCCTGGAAGAGGATGTAGGTGCCGATGCCCGCTTCCTTGAGCTTCCGGTAGTTTTCCACGGTGGTGGCGGCGATGTTCACGTTCACCCGGCGGATGTCGCCGTTCTTGTGGTGGACGGAGTAGATGGTCTTGATGCACTCGAGAATGTACTCGATGGGGTTGTTCCTGGGGTCCTCACCGGCCTCGATGGCGAGGCGCTTGTGGCCCAGGTCCTGCAGCGCGATGACCTCGGCCTTGACCTCCTCCTGGGTCAGCTTCTTTCTGGGGATGTGCTTGTTCTGGCGGTGGTAGGGGCAGTAGACACAGCCGTTGATGCAGTAGTTGCTCAGGTACAGGGGAGCGAAGATGACGATCCGGTTGCCGTAGAAGGCCAGCTTGATCTCCTCGGCAATGGCGTAGATCTTCTTCAGAACCTCCTCGTCCTCGCAGGCCAGCAAAAGGGAAGCCTCCCGGTGGCTCAGACCTGCGCAGGTCCAGCCGTTTTCGGTCTTCCGGGGACGGGCTTTTTCCAGAATTTCGTGGATGAGGGGAAGATTGTCCTTGTTGGCCTCGGCCCAGGCCAGGGTTTCCCGGATCTCGCCGTCGTGGATGAATTCTTCCGCTTTCAGGGACTTGGGATTATATTCGAACATGGTTCATATCTCCTTCCGAATTCAAAAGTGCATAGTGCTGAGTGCATAGTGCACAGTGACGCGCAAATAACTCAGCCCTCAGCATTGTGCACTCAGCACTTTTTGTAGTCTCCCCGGTCGGTGACGACCTGGTATCCGATGCGCGCCATCCGGGCTTGCAGCTCGGCCACGCATTGTGCCGATTCCGCGCCGTCGGAGAGCTTGTTGTTATACAGGGCGTATTTCTTCCGGACGGACGCCGGGGAGAGGTTCGGCATCACCACGTTGGCTCCCGCCAGGATGCCCTTCTCCCGGCCCAGCGGGTCCATGGTTCCCAGTGCCGTGGTGGCCGGGAGCAGAACGCTGGGGTGAATCAGCCGGAGGATGGAGAGCAGATAGACCGTCAGCTCCACGCTTCCGGCGGTTTCCCCGCCGAAGGGGGTGTCGTGCTGGGGGATGAAAGGCCCGATGCCCACCATCTGGGGCCGGAATTCCTCGATAAATTTCAGGTCCTTTGCAAGCGACCCGGCGGTCTGATGGGGGGAGCCCACCATGAAACCGGCGCCCACCTGATAGCCGATGTCCTTCAGGTTCCGCAGACACGCCATCCGGTTTTCGAAGGACATCTCCGCCGGGTGGAGCTTCCCGTAATGGGCCTTGTCCGCGGTCTCGTGGCGGAGGAGGTAGCGGTCCGCGCCCGCGTCGAAGAGGGCCTGATAGCTCTCTTTGGAGCGCTCGCCGAGGGACAACGTCACGGCGCAGTCCGGATGGCGGCCCTTGATCTGGCGGAGGAGGGAACACAGCCGCTGGTCCGTGAACCAGCCGTCCTCACCGCCCTGCAATACGAAGGTCCGGAAGCCCAGGGTGTACCCTTCATCACAGCATTCCAGGATTTCCTCCGGGGAAAGGCGGTAGCGCTGGCAGTTGTGATTGCTCCGGCGGATGCCGCAGTAGAGGCAGTCGTTTTTGCAGATGTTGCTGATCTCGATGAGGCCCCGGATGTAGACGGTGTTCCCGTAGACCGCCTTCCGCTGGGCGGAGGCCAGTCCGGCAAGATATTCAGCCAGCTCCGGGGTGCGGTTTTCGATCAGCGTTTGATATTCCGTCAGTGACAGCGCGTGCTCCGCCGCCAGGCGGTCAATCAGCGCTTTCATTGGCGATGACGCCGGAGTAGGCGGTCTTCACGCTGACCCCGGGAAGAGAACCGATCTTCCCGGCGAGGGCCGCGGTGACGTCCTGGGGGGCGTCCAGGGCGATGGAGATGATGCTGATTCTGCGCTTCCGGTAGGGGATGCCCATCCGGCCGATGATGTATTCCCCATGGTCGTGGAGGAGGCTGTTCAGCTTCTCCACCATGTCCATGTTTTCCACGATGATGCTCATAACGGCGACGCGGGTTTCCATAAAGATGACCTCCAAATATAAAAGATGCCGCACCCTGATGGGTGCGGCATCGCAAAATACAAACAGAGGGAGCGTGCTCCCGGAGATGTTTTATGGACCGTCGCACCTTTCACGCAGCGATTTGCTTAATGTCAGGATTGGTAAAAACATCATAACATAATGCACCAAAAAAGTCCATAGGAGATTTGGCTATTTGTGGAAAGAATACAGCCCTTTCACCGGTCCGCCGGGATGAGCCGCTGCTGTTCCAGCAGCCGCAGGGAAAGCAGCAGATACAGCCGCCGGTCCGGGTCATCCAGGTCCAGGCCCGTAAGCGAAATGATCTTCTTCAGCCGGTAGAGGAGGGTGGTCCGGTGGATGATGAGCTTTTCGGCGGTCTTGGGGATGTCCCGCTCCAGAAGCAGGTAGGTCTTCAGGGTCTCAAAATACCGGGTGTCCTTCTCCCGGTCATACCCCAGCAGGGTGAACCACTCCGCCGCCGCCAGATACCTTGGCTCCAAAACGGTCTCGATGGAGTCCAGCATATGGTCCAGGGCGCAGTCGGAGAAGGGGAGGATCCACTGCTCGTTCCGGCGGTAGAAGGCCCGTTCCAGGGCGATGTCCGACTGACGGGCGGCCTGCTTCAGCGCCTGGATCCCATTGACCGGAGCGGATACCCCGGCGTACAGGCAGTAGTCCCGGCACAGAGGGGACAGCCGGTAGCGGATCTCGGAAAGGCTCAGGCCGCTTTTCGCCAGATTCAGGATCAGGCACTGCTGCCGCCCCAGGTACATGATGTAGCTGCCGGGGAAGAAACGGAACAGGTCGCTGTGGAGCACATGGCCCAGGACCTCGGAGATCTCCTCCTGCTGGCTCTGAAGCCGGACGCAGAGGTAGGGGTCCTCCTCCTGCCATTTCAGGGTGTCCAGCAGAAACCGCAGGTCCCCGGGCTCCGGCTCCCGGCCTTCCAGCAGGGCGCTGATCATATCGTCCAGATTCCGGTATTGCAGGCCCCGCTGACGCTTCTGCTGGCGCATCAGCAGCATGGCCCGCTGGGCCAGGCTCTCGGCCATCAGATAGTCCAGACGCCGGAAGGCCCGGTCGGACTCGAACAGCAGGAGCCGCCCCCGGTAGCGCTGCTCCTCCCACAGGTTCACATACAGGCACCGGCCGGAGTTCGGGGCGTTGGTCCAGAGCTGGCACCGCTGCTGGGAGTAGGTCCGGTCGTAGTCGGTGTCGAATTTGAATTCTTCCAGCACCTGCCGGGGGACCAGACCTTTGTTGGAGCCGGAGAGCCGCTCCGGCGGCATGATCTCCATGGCGTCCTCGGACATGGCGATCAGGAGGAACCAGTCGTCGTGGATGCATACCGCCTTGCCCGTCAGGCTCTGGCCCAGGCGGCACAGCTCCTCCAAACTGCCGCCGGAGAAGACCAGACGGTTGAGTTGGGCCTCCTGGTCCCGGAGCCGGCAGAACAGTTCCAGCAGCTGCTGGAGGATGGCGTCCTCACTCTTTCCCGGGAAGCACAGCCGGTTGCCCCAGCCGCTTACCCGCCGGGAGCTGACGCAGGAATAGCCCTCCGGGAAGGCCGACCCCTGTTCCGGCTTCACAAGATAGAGGATCCCCGGGTCCAGGCGGCTCTGGCCGGTGTAGGGCAGCACGCCCCGGTAGGTCTGGTCCGGGAGGGGGGTGGAGCGCTGGCACTCCCAGAGGGCATCTTCCAGCTCCTCGGCGATCATATCCAGGGTGGGTTCCAGGCCCGCAAGCAGGTTCGGTTCCATAGGACGCCTCCTTTTCGTGTTTGGGTTTATTCTATCCGCAAAAATGAGGAAAGTAAAGAGCGAAAATGCGCGTTTTGTGGAAAATGTATTTGGGGGTTTGGGAGGAATTGACAGAAATATCCCCTTTGTGTTACTATTTAAATGTGAGTTTCCACAAAATGACCCGGTTCCGGACAGCGCAAATTTGCGGATAGGACGGCTGGGGCGGTGATTATATTCAAAAACGGAGGAATTATCATGCTTACTGCAAAAGAAAACATGCGCGAGGTCATTCGCGGCGGCAACCCTGACCGTGTGGTCAACCAGTACGAGGCCATCCAGCTTCTGTTCCATCCCTTTATGATGTTCTCCTCTCCCCTGCTGCAGAAGGGCATGCCCGACGCAGTCAACGCCTGGGGCGTTACCAACTCCTTCCCCGAGAACGTGCCCGGCGCGTTCCCCGTCCACACCCCCGAGAAGATCGTCCTGAAGGACATCGAGAACTGGCGTGACTACGTCAAGTTCCCCTCCCTGGACTTCACCGAGGAGCAGTGGGCCATCTGCAAGGGCATGTACGACGCTGTGGACGGCTCCAAGGCTTACAAGGCAACCTTCGTGGCTCCCGGCCTGTTTGAGCAGTGCCACCACCTGATGAGCATCGAAGAGGCTCTGATGGCTTACTATGAGTATCCCGACGAGATGCACGAGCTGATCGACGCTCTGGCCGACTGGGAGCTGGAGCTGGCCAAGGGCATCTGCGAGCATCTGCATCCCGACATGATCTTCCACCACGACGACTGGGGCAGCGAGCTGAACTCCTTCCTCAGCCCCGATATGTTCCGGGAATTCTTCCTGGAGCCCTATAAGAAGGTCTACGGCTACTACAAGGAGCACGGTGTTGAGTTCATCGTCCACCACTCCGACTGCTACTGCGCCAACCTGATCCCCACCATGATCGAGATGGGCATCGACGTGTTCCAGGGCGCCATCAAGACCAACAACAACCCTGCCCTCATCGAGCAGTACGGCGGCAAGATGACCATCATGGGCGAGATCGACAACAAGCAGGTGGACTTCGACGGCTGGACTCCCGCCGACTGCCAGAAGGCTGCCCTGAACGCCATCGACCGCTGCTACACCCCCTACGGCGGCAAGTACTTCATCCCCTGCATCACCCAGGGAGGTCCCGGCTCCGTTTACCCCGGCACCTACATGGAGATCGCCAAGGCCATCGACGAGTATAACATCAAGAACTACGGCTTTACCCAGGAGCAGCTGGACAACGCCCGCGCTCCTTGGCAGATCATGTTCTGATCCGGCGGTGCTTTTCTAAGGAGGAAATTTCCAAATGATTATTATTGGCGAAAAGATCAACGGCTCCATTCCCGTGGTGGCCGACGCAATTGCCCGCCGGGATGCCGAGTTCATCAAGGCCCGGGCCATCGCCCAGGAGAACGCCGGCGCCACCTTCATCGACTGCTGCGCGTCCGTTCCCGAGGAAGTGGAGGTGGAGACCCTGCACTGGATGATCGACTGCATCCAGGAGGTTTCTGATCTGCCCATCGCGGTGGATTCCCCCTCCGCCGATGTGCTGGCCCAGGCTTACAAGTTCTGCAACAAGCCCGGCCTCATTAACTCCGTCTCCGGCGAGGGCGACAAGATCGACAAGATCTTCCCCATCCTGGCCGAGAACAAGGGTTGGCAGGTCATCGCCCTGCTGTCCGACGACACCGGCATCCCCAAGAACGCCGCCGACCGGCTGAAGGTCTTCGACAAGATCATGGCCAAGGCCAAGGAGTACGGCATCGCCCCCAGCCGGATCCACATCGATCCCCTGGTTGAGATGCTCTGCACTTCCGAGAACGGCATCGAGACCAACATCGAGGTCATCACCACCGTTCGGGAGCAGTATCCCTCCATCCACATCACCGCGGCTGTGTCCAACATCTCCTTCAACCTGCCCGTCCGGAAGATGATCAACCTGGGCTTCACGGTTCTCGCCATGAACGCGGGCCTGGATTCCGCCATTCTGGACCCCACCAACCGGGACATGATGGGCGTCATCTATGCCACCGAGGCTCTGCTGGGCCTGGACGACTACTGCATGGAGTACATCAGCGCCTACCGCGACGGCCTGTTCGGACCCGTCAAGAACTGATCCATAAACCCGAAGGGGACGGCGAAAGCCGTCCCCTTTTTCACGCTCAACCAACAGGCGGTTGCATTTTCGCCCGTTTTCGATATAATAATTCCATCCCAACGGAAAGGATGGATTATTTATGAAGAATATGAAGCGTTATCTGGCCCTGGCGCTGGCGGTGCTGGCATTGGTTGGCGGCATCACCGGCTGCGCCGCTGTCAGCTCCTTTTTGAACACCCTGAAGGGGGAGCTCTTCGGCAACGATTATAAAATCTGCCAGTATGACGATCTGGGCAACCTGGTCTTTACCGTCTACGGTGACCGGGTGACCATGAACTGCGAGCTGGACGAAAACGGCGAGGTGTCCAGCTACATCGACATCACCATCGACGGCAAGGAGTGGCAGCACGTGGGCAGCACCCTGGTGTTCATGCAGGAGGGTGTGGATATGATCACCGACTTCCAGGTTCCCGAGGAGATGGAGAGCGCCAGTTCCAGCACCGGCCTGATGGCCATTGACCGGGAGATCAACCATTACGCCAACCTCTTCGGCAAAAAGCTGGTTGTTCTGGTGTCCAGCCAGAACGGCACCCCCATCGGCCTGTTCCAGGGGGACAGCTGCTACACCGAGATCCCCGGCGACCTGCCCAAGACCACGCTGATCAACATCGACGGCAAGCTGGTGTATGTCCACCGGGCGAATGTGGATATCCTGCCCGCGTCCCTGTTTACAAATCAGGATTGACGGGAGCCTTTGTAGGGACCGGCCTCCCGGACGGTCCGTCGGCAAACATCGTTTGCCGCTTACGCGGCATGGACCGTCGAGGACGCCGGTCCATACACTTATTATCGAATTGAACGGAAAAAGCCGGACGCATTCGCGTCCGGCTTTCAACAGCTCAATCAAACTTTGGGCAGTCTCGCCCGGCTGGCTTCCAGCTCCTCGTCGGTGGGGATGTAGTCGGTCATCTTGCCGTCGTGGAACTTCTCGTAGGCGTACATATCAAAGTAGCCGGTGCCCGTCAGGCCGAAGACAATGGTCTTCTCCTCGCCGGTCTCCTTGCACTTGATGGCCTCGTCGATGGCGACCTTGATGGCGTGGGAGCTTTCCGGCGCGGGCAGGATGCCCTCCACCCGGGCGAAGTATTCCGCCGCTTCGAAGACCTCGGTCTGCTTCACGGACCGGGCCTCCATCAGGCCGTCGTCATAGAGCTGGGACAGGGTGGAGCTCATGCCGTGATACCGCAGGCCTCCGGCGTGGTTGGGGGCGGGGATGAAGTCGGAGCCCAGGGTGTACATCTTGGACAGGGGGCAGACCATGCCGGTGTCGCAGTAGTCGTAGGCATACACGCCCCGGGTGAAGCTGGGGCAGGAGGCAGGCTCCACGGCGATGATCTGGTAATCCGCCTCACCCCGGAGCTTCTCGCCCATGAAGGGGGCAATCAGGCCGCCCAGATTGGAGCCGCCGCCGGCGCATCCGATGATGATGTCGGGCTTGACGTTGTACTTGTCCAGCGCCGCCTTGGTCTCAAGGCCGATGATGCTCTGGTGGAGCATGACCTGGTTCAGGACGCTGCCCAGCACATACCGGTAGCCGGGAGTGGAGGTGGCGACCTCAACAGCCTCGGAAATGGCGCAGCCAAGGCTGCCGCCGGTGCCGGGATGGGCCTCCAGGATCCTCCGGCCCACGGCAGTGTCCATGGAGGGGGAGGGGGTGACGGAAGCACCGTAGGTCCGCATGACCTCCCGGCGGAAGGGCTTCTGCTCGTAGCTGACCTTGACCATGTAGACCTTGCATTCCAGGCCCAGATAGGCGCAGGCCATGGACAGGGCCGTGCCCCACTGACCGGCGCCGGTCTCGGTGGTGACGCCCTTCAGACCCTGCTCCTTGGCGTAGTAGGCCTGGGCAATGGCGGAGTTCAGCTTGTGGGAGCCGGAGGTGTTGCCGCCCTCGTATTTGTAGTAGATCTTCGCGGGAGTCTGGAGCTTCTCTTCCAGGCAGTAGGCCCGGACCAGAGGCGCGGGGCGGTACATTTTATAGAAATCCCGGATCTTCTCGGGGATGGGGAAGTAGGGGGTGGTGTCGTCCAGCTCCTGGCGGATCAGCTCATCGCAGAAGACGCCTGCCAGGTCCTGGGCGGTCATGGGTTTGTGGGTCTCGGGATCCAGCAGGGGAGCGGGCTTATTTGTCATATCCGCCCGGAGGTTATACCAGGCCGTGGGCATCTCGCTTTCGCTCAGGTAGATCTTGTAGGGGATTTTCTGTTCGCTCATGATGTGGTTCTCCTTTCAAATTCTGGCGGGACGGGGAAACAAAAAATCCCGTCCCAAAGCAATGAAGCTTGCTGGGACAGGAGAGAAATTCCTGCGGTGCCACCCGGCTTGGCGCTTTTTCGCGCCCACTTTTACGCATACCATTATATGCTGACCTTTTCTAACGGAGGGCCGCTCCGGCGCGCATACTTGGGGGAAGCCCCTTTCTGGTTGCCCTCGGAAGTCCATTCGGCCATCGGTCCTGCCGCCGCGATCCCACCATCCGCGGCTCTCTGGGGGAGGAGAGCGACGACCTACTTACTCTTCCTCAACGGTTTGCTCCATTATACGCAGGAGAAGTGGTTTTGTCAAGCGGAAATTTGTTTTTCTGAGGAATACAGAAGAAGGGTTCTCCCCCAATGAGACGCACTCTCCCGGCGGTAGAGGCGGAAATATGGGAGATTCCACCGTTTTGGCGTTGACAGAGGGCGGTCCGTCCGGGTAAAATGGAAGACAGAATCCGAAAAATGTAGAAAAAGCGAGGTCTTCTCCATAGTCCGCATCATTTCCGACACATCCACCCTCTATTCCACCACCCAGGCAAGCCAGGCAGGCTTCGACGTCTCCCCCCTGTCCGTCACCATCAACGGTCAGACATACCGGGAATTCGACGAGATCAGCTCCGAGGAGTTCGTCGCCATCATCCGCCAGGGCCATATGCCCACCTCCTCCCAGCCCGCCATCGGCCAGGTGTCCGAGCTGTACGAGAAGTACCCGGGGGAAGAGGTGCTGAACATCGCCATGGCCGACGGCCTCTCCGGTACGTATAACAGCGCCGCTGCCGCCGCCCAGCTCAGTGGGAACGCGGACAAGATCACGGTCATCAACACCCGGACCCTCTGCGGGCCCCACCGGTATCTGGTGGAGAAAGCGGTGGAGTTCGCCCGCGCGGGCAAGAGCCTTGCCGAGATCAAGGCCTGGGTGGAAGAGAAGATGGACACCGCCAAGAGCTACCTGGTTCCCGCGGACTTTGACTACCTCCGCCGGGGCGGACGGCTCAGCCCCCTGGTCAGCTATGTGGGCAAGGCCGCGAACCTGACCCCCGTGATGACCCAGGCCGAGGATGGCTGCCGCCTGACCATCGCGGGCATCCGCCGGGGCTTCCCCCACGCGGTGAAGTTCATCGCCGAGCACCTGAAGAAGCGGGGCGTTGGCAAGGGCTGGCGGGTGTATATCTCCCACGCGGACACCCTGGAAAATGCCCAGCTTGCTCTGAAAAAGCTGAAAGAAGCCATGCCCGAGGCGATTTACGAGATCCTGCCCCTGAGCCCCGCCTTCATCACCCAGGGCGGCCCGGGCTGCGTGGCGGTGCAGTACATTGAAGCGTAAATGCGTCTGTAGGGACCGGCGTCCACGACGGTCCGTCGGCAAATGAAATTTGCCGCTTACACGATATTGAATATGAAATAATTCCGCCTCCGGAAGCTTCCGGAGGCGGTTTTCCGTATTCAGGCGAAGACGACAAAGTGCATGAACAGGGCGTTCAGAATGCCGATGGTGATACCGGCGCCCACCTGCAGGGGCGTATGGCCCACGAATTCCTTCAGGGTGATGTCCGAGGTGTAGCCCATCTTCATCCGCTCGAAGGTGTCCAGCAATTCGTTGATGATCACGGCCTGCTTGCCGGTCTCCCGGCGGACGCCGGTGGCGTCGTGGCAGACGATGACGGCCAGGATGGTGGTGACGGCGAACTGGAAGGAGCCGAGGCCGTAGGTCAGGCCGCTGATCATAGCCAGGGAGGAGACCGTGGCGGAGTGGCCGCTGGGCATGCCGCCGTCGCCGATGAGGCGCTCCCAGACGATTTTCTTCTGGATCCAGGCGTTGATGATGACCTTCATCACCTGGGCAATGAACCAGGATGAGAGGCTGGTAAGCAGGAATTTATTGGATTGCAGATCGTTGATCCAGCTCATAGTAGGATTGTCCTCCTGATCAATTTCTCTTTAGCTAAAATAGTATACCATAAATCCGGAGGATTTCCAAGTAAAATAATCAGCCGTGGGTTCGTACATATTCACAAAAGGCCTCGGTCCTGCTCCAATACTGGATCCCCCAGTTGTGGAAGTCCCACTGTGCCATATAGTTGTTGCATTCGTAGTCGATGTAGACGAGCTTCCCCTCCTGGACGATGAAGTTGGTGGGGAAGTAGTCGATGTTGGTGTTCGCGGGGTAGAGCAGGCGGCACATATCCTCCATCTGGTCGAAGTAGCTTTGCTCCATCCGGTCATCCCGGACCAGCTCGTAGATGGTGGGGCCGTCGATGTATTCCTTCAGGATCCGCTCCTGTCCTTCGTCCACATCCAGAAGCTCCGGAATGGGGATGCCGATGGCTTTGAGCCGCTGATAATCCCCCAGCTCCGAGGCCAGCTTGTCCCCGAAGGTGTAGTAATCGCAGGGCTCGTGGTGGATCTGCTTCAGGGTGTAGGGCCTGCCCTCCCGGGTGACGAGGTAGGAATAGCCGCCCTTGCCTTTGCCCAGGAGCTTTTCCACGTGATAATCTTTTCCGTTGACGCTGAGATACTCATCCATGGCGCGCGCCTCCTTTTCTGGGGCTATTGTACCCCGGCTTGGGAGGAATTGTCAATTGACAGAGGGGAGAAAAATCCGGTTTGGCGGCCTGTTGAAAAACCACTGTAGGGACCGGCGTCCTCGACGGTCCGCTCCGCCGAAAGGCGGCTTTTGTTGCGGTAAAATTTGCCCAGCGAGGTCAAATGTTACCGACGGACCGTCCGGAGGCCGGTCCCTACGATTGACGGTACAACGATGGTGTCATTTTTTGCCAAAACAGTTGCAATTGCAACGAAAGGATGCTACAATACAATCCATACTGTTTTCAGAAAAAAGGAGGAATATTGCGTGATATTCGGCAAGCATATCAACCGGTACTATCTGAAATATGGCTATATGCTCCTGCTGGGGCTGGCGGCGCTGATCGTGGTGGATTGCCTTCAGTTGGAGATTCCCAACCTGTATCAGATGGTGGTCAACGGCGTCAGCTATGGTCAGGTGGAGCTGGACGGTGCTGTTTACGCCTTTGACCTGGACTTCCTGCTGGACAAGATCTGTATGCCCATGGTGGGCATCATCCTGTGCGTGGTGTTCGGCCGGTTTTTGTGGAGAGCCTTCTTCTTCGGCGCCGCCATCCGGGTGGAGACCGACCTGCGGGACCGGATGTTCGACAACGCCCGGCACCTCAGCCGGGAATACTACCAGGTGAACAAGGTGGGCTCTCTCATGAGCCTGTTCACCAACGACCTGGACACCGTTCAGGAGTGCTACGGCTGGGGCATCATGATGTTCTGTGACGCCCTGTTCATGGGCGTGCTGGCGGTGAGCAAAATGTGGCGGATGGACCCGCTGCTGACCACCCTCTCCCTGATCCCCATGGTCTTCCTGCTGGCCTCTGCCACCCTGGTGGGCCGGTACATGATGAAAAAGTGGGACATCCGTCAGGAGGCCTTCTCCCAGCTGTCCGACTTCTCCCAGGAGAGCTACTCCGGCATCGCCGTCATCAAGGCCTTCGTCAAGGAGGCCAAGGAGCTGATGGCTTTCGAGAAGCTGAACGTGGAGAACGAAAAGGCCAACATGGACCACACCAAGGCCTCGGTCCTGATGCGGGTGCTGGTGACGCTGTTCGTGGAGAGCGTCATCTGCGTCATCCTGGGCTACGGCGGCTACCTGGTGTACAAGGATCAGTTCAACGCCGGTCAGCTGGTGGAGTTCATCGGCTACTTCAACAGCGTTGTCTGGCCCATCATGGCGGTCTCCGAGCTGATTGACATGACCTCCCGGGGCAAGGCGTCCCTGGAACGGATCTCCGAGCTGCTGGACGCGGAGCCTGTGGTGGTGGACCGTCCCGGTGTGGCTGATCTCACGGATGTGAAGGGCGACATCCAGTTTAAGGATCTGACCTTCCGGTATCCCGACGGCGAGTTCGACGCCCTCGAGAATGTGTCCTTCACCATCAAGGCCGGTGAGAACGTGGGCCTGGTGGGCAAGACCGGCTCCGGCAAGACCACCCTGGTGGATCTGATCCTCCGGACCTACAACGTTCCCGACGGCACCGTGTTCATCGACGGCAGGGACGTCAACGACGTGTCCATCAAGTCCGTCCGGGCGGCCTGCTCCTATGTGCCCCAGGACAATTTCCTGTTCTCCGACACCATCGAAAACAACATCGCCTTCGGCGTGGAGTCTTACGACCGGACCACCATCGCCGATGCCGCAAGGCTCGCCGACGTGGACGGCAACATCAAGGAGTTCCAGCTGGGCTATGACACCGTTCTGGGCGAGCGGGGCGTCACCGTCTCCGGCGGCCAGAAGCAGCGGATCTCCATCGCCCGTGCTCTGATGAAGGACGCCTCCATCCTGATCCTGGACGACTCTGTTTCCGCGGTTGACACCAAGACGGAAAAGACCATCCTGGAAAACCTGCATACCACCCGCGCGGGCAAGACCACCATCCTCATCGCCCACCGGATCAGCACCATCGAGAAGATGGACAAGATCCTGTTCATCGACGAGGGACGCCTCGCCGCCGTGGGCACCCACGAGGAGCTTTACAAGTCCAACGCCGACTATCGGAAGATGGTCGATCTGCAGAAGCTGGAAGAGGAAGGAGGCATGCACAATGCGTGAGTACCTGCCCATTCTCATCCTCGGCGCCATCATCGGCGTGTTCACCCTGATCTTTGTGACGGTCTACGCCCTGGAAAAGAACAAGAAGGAATCCATGGGCTTTGAGCGGCATATGGCGGACTCCGAGATCGTCAAGCGGCTGCTGCGCTACGCCGCCCCCTACAAGAAGAACTTCGTTCTGGTGTTCTTCATCATGCTCTTCTCCATCGTCTACGATCTGGTGAGCCCTCTGATCATCGGCCACATCGTGGAGGTGGTCCAGCAGGACTTTGAACTGAGCTACCTGCTGACCATCGTACTCTGCTACGCGGGGATTCTGATCGTGTCCCTGGTGTGCACCTATTTCCAGGCCATGATCCTCCAAAGCATCGGTCAGAAGATCCTCTCCCAGGTCCGTCTGGACGTGTTCACCCACATTGAGAAGCTCAGCCACGAGCAGCTGAACAACATCCCCGTGGGCAAGCTGGTCACCCGGACCACCAACGACCCCAACAACATCAGCTACATGTTCACCAACATCCTGGTGACCCTGGTGAAGAACGTGATGGTCATCTTCGGCGTGCTGGGTGCTATGCTGATGCTGAACTATGCCCTGACTCTGATGGTGCTGTGCTTTGTGCCCTTTGTGGTGCTGTTCACCGTCATCTTCCGGAAGTTCTCCCGGAAGGTCCACCGGGCCGTCAGCGACGCCACCACCGACCTGAATACCTACCTCTCCGAGAACCTCTCCGGCATCAAGATCACCCAGATTTTCAACCAGGAGGACCGGAAGATGGAGGACTTCCTGGCGAAGAGCAAAGCCCTGCAGCGGGCCAAGACCGGCCGGATGTTCGTCTTCGGCATTTTCCGGCCCATGGTCTATATGCTGAACATTTCTTCCGTCATGTGCCTGTTCTACCTGGGCTCCCGGGGCTATATCCAGGAGACCCAGTGGTTCGGCCAGGTGATCAACGGCAGCGTCATCGTCTCCTTCTATATGTACATCTCCAAGTTCTTCAACCCCATCCAGACCCTGGCGGAGCAGTTCGATATGCTGCAGCGGTCCTTCGCCTCGGCAGAGAAGATCTTCTCCATCCTGGACATGGTCCCCGAGGTGGTGGACGAAGAAGACGCCATCGAGCTCGACGAGATCAAGGGCGAGATCGAGTTCAAGGACGTCTGGTTCGCCTACAAGCCCGGCGAGTGGGTCCTGAAGGGCGTCAGCTTCCATGTACTGCCCAAGCAGACCGTGGCCTTCGTTGGCTCCACCGGCTCCGGCAAGACCACCATTCTCTCCCTGATTTGCCGGAACTACGACATCCAGAAGGGCCAGATTTTGATCGACGGCATCGACATCAAGAAGATCAAGATCTCCTCCCTGCGGAAGCACTTCGGCCAGATGCTCCAGGACGTGTTCCTCTTCGCGGGCGACATCCGGAGCAACATCCTCCTGCGGGAGGAGGGCATCTCCGACGAAGAGGTCTGGGAGGCCTGCCGGTACGTCAACGCGGACAAGTTCATCGGCCGCCTGGAAAAGGGTCTGGACGAGCCGGTCCGGGAGCGGGGCAACAACTTCTCCGCCGGACAGCGGCAGCTCCTTTCCTTCGCCCGGACCATCATCCACAAGCCCAGCGTCATGATCCTGGACGAGGCCACCGCCAACATTGACACCGAGACGGAGATCCTGATCCAGGACTCCCTGGAGAAGATGAAGAACATCGGCACCATGCTGATCGTGGCCCACCGCCTGAGTACCATCCAGCATTCGGACAACATCATTCTCCTCTCCAATGGTCAGATCCTGGAGCAGGGCAATCATCAGGAGCTGCTGGCCCAGCATGGGCGGTATTACCAGCTTTATACGTTGCAGTACAGCAAGGAACAGCTCCAAAACAGCTAATGAAACAGGGGACAGCCGCAAGGCTGTCCCTTTTGTGTTGTCATCCTGAGCGAACGAAGTGAGTCGAAGGATCTTCGCACCAATTATACTGCAAATATCATCATAGTGCGAGGATTCTTCGACTCCGCTTGCGCTCCGCTCAGGATGACAGGCTTGGTGGAATACCTGATAAAGCGGAAATTTCCAACCTATGACATTGACAATTGGGGTTTCCTTGAGTATACTGTATTTGGGCAATTTTACGAAAAACTGCAAATATAACAAGGACAGGTGAGTTAAAATGTACATGGATGATTACAAGCGCTGGCTCGGCACAGAGCTGGAAGACCCCGCTCTGACCGAAGAGCTGAAGAAGATCGAGGGCAACGACGAGGAGATCAAGGACCGTTTTGCCGTCGCTCTGAAGTTCGGTACTGCCGGCCTGCGCGGCGTTCTGGGCGCCGGTTCCAACCGGATGAATATTTACGTGGTCCGTCAGGCTACCCAGGGCCTGGCCAACTGGGTCAAGACCCAGGGCGGCAGCCAGTTGGTGGCCGTTTCCTACGACAGCCGTATCAACTCTGACGTCTTCGCCAAGGAGACCGCCCGGGTCCTGGCTGCCAACGGCATCAAGGTCCGCATCTACGACGCGCTGATGCCCGTTCCCGCCCTTTCCTTTGCCACCCGTTACTATCACGCAAACGCCGGTGTCATGGTCACCGCTTCCCACAACCCCGCCAAGTACAACGGCTACAAGGCCTACGGCCCCGACGGCTGCCAGATGACTGACGATGCCGCTGCTGTTGTCTACGCCGAGATCCAGAACACCGATATCCTGGAAGGCGCCAAGCTGATCTCCTTCGAGGAGGGCATCGCCAACGGCCTGATCGAGTACGTGGGCGACGACTGCAAGGAAGGCCTGTACGAGGCCATCAAGGCCTGCCAGGTCCGTCCCGGCCTGTGCAAGACCGCCGGCCTGAAGCTGGTCTACTCCCCCCTGAACGGCTCCGGCCTGGTCCCCGTCACCCGGATCCTGAACGACATCGGCATCGATGACATCACCATCGTGCCCGAGCAGAAGTACCCCGATGGCAATTTCCCCACCTGCCCCTACCCCAACCCCGAGATCTTCGAGGCTCTGGAGCTGGGCCTGAAGCTGGCCACCGAGATCGGCGCTGACCTGATGCTGGCCACCGACCCCGACGCCGACCGTGTTGGCATCGCCATGAAGTGTCCCGACGGCTCCTACGAGCTGGTCTCCGGCAACGAAGTTGGCGTCCTGCTGCTGGACTACATCGCCCAGGGCCGCATCGAGAAGGGCACCATGCCCAAGAATCCTGTGGCTGTCAAGTCCCTGGTTTCCACTCCTCTGGCCGACGCGGTCGCCGCCAACGACGGCGAGGAGATGCGCAACGTCCTGACCGGCTTCAAGTGGATCGGCGACCAGATCGCCGGCCTGGAGGCTGCCGGTGAGGTGGAGCGGTTCATCCTGGGCTTCGAGGAGTCCTATGGCTACCTGGCCGGTCCCTATGTCCGGGACAAGGACGCTGTGGTCGGCTCCATGCTGATCTGCGAGATGGCTGCTTACTACCGCTCCATCGGCTCCTCCATCAAGGAGCGCCTGGAGGCCATCTATGCCAAGTACGGCCGCTACCTGAACAAGGTCGACTCCTTCGAGTTCCCCGGCCTGAGCGGCATGGACAAGATGGCTGGCATCATGTCCGGCCTGCGGGAGAAGCCCCTGACCGAGATCGGCGGCTACAAGGTCGTCAAGACCGTTGAC
Organism: Faecousia sp.; assembly: GCA_045119355.1. Classification (GTDB taxonomy): domain Bacteria; phylum Bacillota; class Clostridia; order Oscillospirales; family Oscillospiraceae; genus Faecousia. The sequence goes on along the minus strand of JBGVDK010000012.1, from coordinate 4,661 downwards.
TACAAGAAGACCGAGGAGACCGGTCTGCCCGCAGCCAACGTTCTGGTCTACACCCTGGAAGGCGGCGCCACCGTCATCGTCCGTCCCTCCGGCACCGAGCCCAAGATCAAGACCTACTTCACCACCCTGGGCAAGGATCTGGCCGAGGCTGAGGCCCAGAAGAAGGTCCTGGCCGACGCTCTGAAGCCCATCCTGGCATAAGTTTCTTCTACATAGCACATGAGGCCGCGCCCATCCGGGCGCGGCCTTTTGACGTGTGTGGATTGGTAATATGTGGATTCGCAAATTGTAGGGACCGGCCTCCTGGACGGTCCGCTCCGCCGCTAGGCGGCAGTGGCAGCGGTAAAATTTGCCCATCGAGGTCAAATTTTACCGAACGGACCGTCGGGGACGCCGGTCCCTACGAACGCTCGTATTTGCGGTATACCACAAAACCCCTCCCATCTGGTTGGACGGGAGGGGAAATGCGTTTACTTAAATATTAAAAACGTACTTATCCAGCCGGTCGAAGGCCTCCTGCACTCTGGACAGAGGCAGGGCCAGATTCACACGGATATGGTGCTTGCCGTGGAAAGCACGGCCGTCCTGCCAGTAGACACCCACGTCCCAGCCGGCGGCCAGCAGCTCGCCAACATCTTTGCCGTGCTTTTCACACCACTTCTCGCAGTCCAGGAACAGCATGTAGGTGCCCTGGGGACGGCAGACCTCCACGCCCTCGAAGTGCTCGGCGATGTAATCGCAGGCGAAGTCCACGTTTCCGGTGATGGTCTGGCACAGCTCGTCCACCCACTCGTAGCCCTCATCCTTGTAGGCACCCAGCAGGGCGTGCATGCTCATGACGTTCATGGAGTTGTAGTGGCAGAGGGAGGATTCCTTGTCGCAGCGGTCCTTGATCCACTTGTTGTAGATGATGTGGTAGCTGCCCACCAGGCCCGCCAGGTTGAAGGTCTTGCTGGGGGCGTACATGGCGGCGGTGCGCATCTTGGCGTCCTCGGAGACGGACTGGGTGGGGATGTGCTTGTGGCCGGAGAGGATGATGTCGGACCAGATCTCGTCGGAGACCACGTACACGTCGTGCTTCTTATAGAGCTCCATGGCCTGCTCGATCTCCCAGCGCTCCCAGACACGGCCGGTGGGATTGTGGGGAGAGCAGAAAATGGCGGCGTGGATCTTGTTCTCCACGATCTTCTTCTCCATGTCGGCGAAGTCCATCCGCCAGACGCCGTTCTCGTCCTTCACAAGTTCGCTGTGGACGATGTTGTAGCCGTTGTTCTCCAGGGAGTGGGTGAAGCCCACGTAGGTGGGGGAGTGGACCAGTACGTTGTCGCCCTTGGAGCAGAACACGTTCAGGGCCGTGACCACGCCGCCCAGGACGCCGTTCTCGTAGCCGATGTGCTCGGGGCGGAGACCCTCGACACCGTTCCGGGTCTCGTGCCAGCGGATGATGGCGTCGTAATAGGCGGAAGGAGGCATAAAATAGCCGAAGTGAGGCTGATCCGCCCGGTCCTTCATGGCCTCTACGATGGTGGGGACCACGGGGAAGTTCATGTCGGCCACCCACATGGGGATGATGTCGAAGCCCTCCCGGGGAGCGGGATAGGGGGAACCGGGCTGGCCGATCATATCCACGGCGATGGCGTCATGGCCGCGGCGGTCCATGATGGAGGTAAAATCGTATTTCATAGTTCGCTGATACTCCTTTTTCTGTCTGTTGGGGTTCCGGTTTTTATACGGATTTATTTTAGCATATCGGGACGGTGGTTGCAACCGGGTGGGACAGAAAAAGGCACACCGGCCGGTGTGCCTTTCAGGGTGGTGGATAGGAATGTAGGGACCGGCCTCCCGGACGGTCCGCTCCAACCTGAGGCGGCATTGGTAGCGGTAACATTTGCCCATCGAGGTCAAATGTTACCGACGGACCGTCGAGGATGCCGGTCCCTACGGTTACGCTTCAATCAACTCGCCGAAAATGGGCAGGCTCTTTTCAATCATGCCCTTGCTGACGCAGTAGCAGATCCGGAAATACTCCGGACAGCCGAAATCCCCGCCGGGGACCAGGAGCAGGTCCCGTGCCTTGGCCTTCTGGGAGAAGGCGGCAGAATCTCCGCCGGGAGCCTTGACGAAGAGGTAGAACGCACCGTCGGGCTGGGCCATTTCGTAGCCGTATGCTTTCAGACCATCGGCCAGAAGCTTCCGGTTTTCGTCGTAGGCCTGAAGGTCCGGACGGAGCTTGGTGCACCGGGCGATGACCTTCTGCATCAGCGACGGCGCGCAGACGTGGCCCGCGGCCCGGGCGGCTCCGGCGACGGCGGCGTAGAGGGCGTCGTGGTCGGCGCACTGCTGGGGCACATAGACGTAACCAATCCGCTCGCCGGGAAGGGACAGGCTCTTGGAATAGGAGTAGCACACGATGGTGTTGGGGTAGATGTTGGGAATGAAGGGCGCCTCCGCACCGCCGTAGACCAGCTCCCGGTAGGGCTCGTCGGCGACGATGTAGATGGGATGGCCGATTTCAGCGGACTTCCGGGTGAGAAGCTGAGCCAGGGCCTTCAGTGTCTCCTTGGTGTACACAGTTCCGGAGGGATTGTTGGGGGAGTTGATGATGATGGCCTGGGTGTTCGGGGTGATGGCGGCCTCCACAGCGGAGAGATTGATCTGGAAGGCGGGGATGTCCGCCGGAACCACCACGAATTTCGCTCCGGCGCACTCCACAAAGGGCCGGTACTCCGGGAAGAAAGGCGCGATGGCGATGATCTCGCTGTTTTCCATAGCCAGGGCACGGAATACGGAAATCAGCTCCGGTGCCGCGCCGCAGCCCAGGAACAGGTCCTGCGCCCGGACGCCCGCGTCATAGCGATCATTCAGGTCTTCGGCGATGGCGGTCCGGGCGTCCATATCGCCTGCGGCGGAGGTATAGCCGTGGACTGCCAAGGAGGAAAGCTCCGCGAGCACTTCCACGATGGCCTGGTTGACCTCCCTGGGCGCGGGGATGGAGGGATTGCCCAGGGAGTAGTCGTAGACGTTCTCCCGGCCGACGATGGCGGCCCGCTGGCAGCCGTATTCAAACAGATCCCGGATGCAGGAGCGGTTGGCTCCCAGGGCGTACATGGTTTCGTTGATCATAATGGCACCTCCGTGGGTTCCGGTTTGACGTGCGGCTCCGTGAATCCATGTAGGGACCGGCGCCCCTGCGACCCGCTAAGAGCCGGGCTACGCCCGGTTGCTCGCTTGCATGGCGCCTGCGGGCGCTCACGCCGGTCCGTCCGGCGTCAGCCGGAACAAAAAGCCGCTTCGCGGAGCGGACCGTCCAGGAGGCCGGTCCCTACGGTTAAACGCTAAACCGGAACAATCAAAAAGAATACCACAATTATCAATTATCAATTTTCAATTGTCAATTACTTTTTATCTCGCCGTGTAATTTCGTTGCATTTTTCGCTTTTTGCTGGTATGATAAAGAAAAACCACAGGAGGGTTCCATATGGCAGCATTCGGTTTCATCGGCATCGGCAACATGGGCGGCGCCATCGCCATGGCGGCGGCAAAGGCGGTTGACCCGGCCCAGATCCTGGTCTCGGCCCAGCACCCGGAAAAGGCGGCGGCCTTCTCCGCGGCTTACGGTACTACCCCGTCCGACAACAAGACCATCGCCCGGGAGGCGAAGTTTGTGGTCCTGGGCGTCAAGCCCCAGTATATGGAGGGCGTGCTGAAGGAGCTGAAGCCCATTCTGGAGGTCCGGACGGATGCGGTGCTGGTCACCATGGCCGCGGGCCTGACCATGAACAACATCTCCTGTATGGTGGGCGGCGGCTACCCTGTCATCCGCATCATGCCCAACACCCCGGCGAAGGTGGGCCAGGGCGTGATCCTCTACGATTCCAACGACCGGGTCCGGAAGGAGGACCTGGATGAGTTCCTCGCCGCCATGAAATACGCGGGCCTGCTGGACCATCTGCCGGAGAAGCTCATCGACGCGGGCAGCGCCGTGACGGGCTGCGGTCCTGCCTTTGTGAGTATGTTTGTGGAGGCTCTGGCCGATGGAGGCGTGGCCTGCGGGCTGCCCCGGGCCAAGGCCATGGAGTACGCAGCCCAGATGCTCTACGGCACCGCGAAACTGATGCTGGAATCCGGGGACCATCCCGGCGAGATGAAGGACGCGGTATGCTCCCCCGGCGGCTCCACCATCCAGGGCGTCCGGGCATTGGAGCAGGGCGGCTTCCGGGGCACCGTGATGGAGGCCGTCATCGCCGCCTATGAAAAGAACAAGGAGTTTATCAAATGAATCAGGAAATGTCTTTCATCATGCACACCCCCGAGGGGGATGTGACCATGAACGTGCTGTTCACCTTTGAATCCCCGGAGACCAAGGCCTTTTATATGCTGTACACTCCGGACCCTCTGGACAGCCCCACCCCGGTGCGCCTGTCCGCCTGCCGGTTCAACCCGGATGACCCCACCAAGATCATGCCTCTGGAGGGGGAGAACGACCGGAAGATCGTCCAGGGCTTCATCAATTACATCTCCACCCATACGCCGGAGGAGATCGCCGACGCGGCGCCCTTGGCTTGAGTGGAAAGTTGAAAGTGGAAAGTTGAAAATTGCCGCCGTTCCATCGGAACGGCGGCTTTTTGTGTATTCATGCACGGAAACATTCGAATGTAGGG
>JBGVDK010000011.1:0-5706 GCA_045119355.1 Faecousia sp. | reverse complement strand
GTGGCGGCGGTGAGCCTGCGGGATGTGAGCTATCAGGACCGGACGGCGGAATTTGAGATTCGGATCCTCTCTCCCCGGAGGCTGGGGGGCTGGGAATGCCAGAACGCGGCGGCGGAGGCTGCGGCGGCGCTGGAAAGTGCCGGGGTGCGCTGCACGTTGGAACCCATGAGCCATCAGGCGGGAGTGGACTGCTTTGAGATGGCGGTCATCGGGACGAAGGTGGTCTTTTCTTCGGAGGAAGAGGAGCCGGTCGTGGGTTCGGACCTCTTTGAAATTCTCATTGGGGAGGATGCTGTGGCGTATGTGACGGAGTTTTCCGCAGAGCAGGACCGGCAGCGGCGGCTGATCGGCTCCTTTGAGCAGCAGACGCCGGTGGGGATCACCCCGGCAACGGGAGGCTGGGCCATCCGGATGGTGCAGGTGATCCCCCTGGGGGGACAGGGGATGGAGGAACCGGAAGAGCCCTTTACCCTGACGCTGAAGGAGGAGGGGCTGAGCACAGTGTTTTTGGGCTGCGGGTGGAATGTGGTGCGCAAGCAGATGGATCAGAGTCAGACGAAGCTCTATTGGGAGGGCTTCGCGCTGACCAGGGAGGAGAGTGCCGATGGATAAGCTGAAATACAAATTCTGGACCTGGCCGGAGAATCCGGAGACCTTCCTGATCAACGCGGTGATGGAACCGATGTACACCATTGCCGACGACGGGACCATCAGCTATCAGGGGCTGGGGCCCCTGTGCCGGACCATCACCGGGAAGGGGGTCTTCCATGGGGCGGACGCCAACAACAGCTTCAACGCTCTGGCGGTGATCATGGCCACCGGGACGGTGGGGGATCTGGTGCATCCGGTATGGGGGACCATTTCCGCCTACCTCACCGGGCTGAAGATGGAGGAGGAGAGCCGGGACGAATACATCGTCTACTCCTTCACCTTCCGGGAGGCGGATGAATCGGGAACCATCCCGAAGCTGCCGGAGTACGAGACGGATTAACGGATTACGAGAAAGGCTCCGGGCGGAAGCCCGGAGCCTTTTATGCCTCTTCCGGCCTCGCCTTGCTCGGCCGCCTTCCCCCTTTGGGGAAGGCTTTTAGGTGTGAAAAATCCCCCGTTTTTCGGAGAAAACGGGGGATTCGTAGAGTTGATTAGTACTGAGTGGGCTTGATGTGCCAGATCTCTTCGGCGTACTGACGGATGGTACGGTCGGAGGAGAACTTGGCGGCGGAGGCCACGTTCAGCAGGCACTTACGGCCGAAGCTCAGCCGGTCGGCGTACTCGGCATTGGCACGCAGCTTGGTGTCAATGTAGGAGGGGTAATCCAGCAGCAGGAAGTAGTTGTCGGACGCGGGGCCCCAGTTGACCAGGCAGTCGAACAGCTCACGCAGGCCGTTGTCGGTGGGAACGGTGCCGTCCACCAGGGTGTTCAGGGCACGGCGCAGGTCGGCGTTGGTGTCGTAGATGCCCCGGGCGTAGTAGGTGGGCTTGGCCTGGTTGATCTGCTCCACGGTGTGGCCGAAGATATACTCGTTCTCGTGGCCGGCCTCCTGGGCGATCTCCACGTTGGCGCCGTCCAGGGTGCCCAGAGTCACAGCGCCGTTGACCATCAGCTTCATGTTGCCGGTGCCGGAAGCCTCGGTGCCGGCGGGGGAGATCTGCTCGGAGATGTCGGCGGCGGGGATGATGTGCTCGGCGTAGGAGCAGTTGTAGTTGTGGACGAAGACCACCTTCATCTTGTCATTGACAGCGGGATCGTTGTTGATCAGGTTGGCGATCCGGTTGATATAACGGATGACAGACTTGGCGCGCTCGTAGCCGGGAGCGGCCTTGGCGCCGAAGATGAAGACGGTGGGGTAGAAGTTGGGCAGACGGCCGTCCTTCAGGCGGAAGTAGATGTCCATGATGGACACGGCGTTCATCAGCTGACGCTTGTACTCGTGCAGGCGCTTGACCTGGACGTCGAACATGAAGTCGGGGTTCAGCTGGACGCCCTCCTGCTTGGCGATGACGTTGCACAGCTGGGCCTTCTTCTGGTACTTGATGGTGTTGAACTTGCCGATCAGCTCGTCGTTGATCTGGTCCTTCAGACCGGCGATCTCGTCCAGGTCCTTCAGGAAGTCGCCGCCGACCTTCTCACGGATCAGCTCGGTCAGCTCGGGGTTGCACAGACCCACCCAGCGGCGGGGAGTGATGCCGTTGGTCTTGTTCTGGAAACGCTCGGGATACACGGCGTACCAGTCACGGAACAGGTCGTCCTTCAGGATCTGGGAGTGGATCTCGGCGACGCCGTTGACGTAGGTGCCGACGTAGACGGACAGGTTGGCCATGTGGGCCACGTTGTCCCGGATGATGAACAGGTTGGGATGCTCGGAGACCAGCTTGTTGTGGATCATCCAGATGATGTCCACGATCTGGGGCACCACAGAACGCATCAGGTTCAGGTCCCACTTCTCCAGAGCCTCACCCATGACGGTGTGGTTGGTGTAGGAGAAGGTCTTCTGAGCCACGGCGAAGGCCTGGTCGAAGGACAGACCCTCGATCATCAGCAGCCGGATCAGCTCGGGGATGGACATGGCGGGATGGGTGTCGTTCAGCTGGACGGCGTAGAAGTCGCAGAAGTGGGTCAGGTCGTTGCCGTGGGCCAGCTTGTAGGTCCGCAGCATATCCTGCAGAGAAGCGGAGGACAGGACGTACTGCTGCTTGATGCGCAGGCGCTTGCCTTCCCAGTTGGAGTCGTTGGGGTAGAGAACACGGGTGATGTCCTCGGCCTTGTTCTTCTGGGCCAGGGCCTTCTCGTAGTTCTGGTTGTTGAACTCGTTGAAGTCCAGGTCCTCCACGGGCTCGCACTGCCACAGACGCAGGGTGTTGATGTTCTGGGTGCCGTAGCCGATGACGGGGACGTCGTAGGGAACAGCGTTGACAGTGTGGTCGGGGAAGTGGATCTGGACGGTGTGCTTGGCACGGCGGTAGGACCAGGGATCGCCGTAGCGGGTCCAGTCGTCGGCCACCTGGGTCTGGTTGCCGTACTCGTCGAAGCCCTGCTTGAACAGGCCGTGCTTGTAGCGCAGGCCGTAGCCGGACAGGGGGATGTTGCAGCTGGCAGCGGAATCCAGGAAGCAGGCGGCCAGGCGGCCCAGACCGCCGTTGCCCAGAGCGTCGTCCTCGATGTCCTCCAGGATGGCCAGGTCCACGCCGCACTCGGCGAAGAGCTGCTTCATCTCATCCAGGATACCCAGGTTGAACAGGTTGCTGTAGACCAGACGGCCGATCAGATACTCGGCGGAGAAGTAGTAAGCCTTTCTCTCGGGCATACGGGTCTTCTTGCTGTGGCTCCAGCTGTCGCTGATGGACATCATGACGGCCTGGCCCAGAGCGTCGTGCAGCTCCTGGGGAGTGGCCTCCTTCAGGGAAACGTCGTACTGATATTTCAGCTGGGCTTCGGTCCACTTCAGGATGTCGTGGCAATTATAACTCATCAATTTACTCTCCTATCTCATGCGGGGGTCCGCAAATGGTGTCTCTATGTAGAAAATTACTCTGCGTCAGTCTCCACGGACGCTTCCTCAGCCTTGGGCTCGGGAGCCAGACGGCCGTAGAGCTTGGTCATGGCGCGGATGCGCTTGGCCAGGTCCTCGCTGGCGAAGCCTTCCTCAGCCCGCCAGGTCCAGTTGGCGTTGGTCATAGTGCCGGGGAAGTTCATCCGGGATTCGCCGCCCAGGGTCAGGTAGTCCTGCATCTGGATGATGGTCAGGTCGGAAACGGAAGCCATGGCGGTACGGATCAGACCCCAGACCATATCCTCCAGGCCGATCAGGCCGGAGACCTCGTCCAGGCCCATATACTCGCAGACGTATTCGATGGCGTCCCGGGAGGCGGTCTGGAACCACTGGAGGGTGGTCATGTTGTCGTGGGTGCCGGTGTAGCAGACGGAGTTGGCGGGGAAGCAGTAGGGCAGGTACTCGGAAGGCTCACGGCTGTCGAAGGCGAAGCCCAAGACCTTCATGCCGGGGTAACCGGAGTTGTCCCGCAGGTCCAGCACCTCCTGGGTCAGGGTGCCCAGATCCTCGGCGATGAACTTCAGCTCGGGCAGGCCGGTCTTGAGGGCGTTGACAAAGTCCATGTCGGGGCCCTTGACCCACTTGCCGTTCTTGGCGGTGGTGTCGCCGTAGGGGACGGACCAGTAGGCCTCGAAGCCGCGGAAGTGATCCAGACGGACCACGTCATACAGCTTGCCGGCGGCGCCCAGGCGGCGCAGCCACCAGGAATAGCCGTCCTTGGCGATCTTCTTCCAGTTGTACAGGGGGTTGCCCCAGAGCTGACCGTCGGCGCTGAAGGCGTCGGGGGGGCAGCCCGCGATGGCGGTGGGGGTCAGGTCCTTGTCCAGCTGGAACAGCTTGGGCTCGGTCCAGACTTCCACGGAGTCGTAGGGAACGTAGATGGGCACGTCGCCGATGATCTCGATGTCCTTGCCGTTGGCGTAAGAGCGCAGGGCGGTCCACTGCTTGTAGAACAGGAACTGGACGAAGGCGTAGAACCGGATCTCGTCAGCCAGACGCTTCTTGGCGGCGTTCAGGGCACGGGCCTTGCGGAACTTCAGGTCGTCCTCCCAGGTGTACCAGGCGGCGGAGTTGTTCTCGCCCTTCAGGGCCATGAACAGGCAGAAGTCAGGCAGCCATGCCTCATTCTCCGCCTGGAAGGCGTCGAATGCTTCGCTGCCCTGGAAGTTGGCGTAGGCCTTCCGCAGGACAGCATTTTTGTTGTTATACTGCTTGCCGTAGTCCACACGGGTCTCGGAATCTGCCCAGTCGATGTCCTTGTAGTCGGCCTCAGTCAGCAGACCGTCGGCCGCCAGCAGGTCGAAATCGATCAGGTAGGGGTTGCCCGCGTAGGCGGAGCAGGACTGGTAGGGGGAGTCACCGTAGCCGGTGGGGGTCAGGGGCAGGATCTGCCAGGAGCGCTGGCCGGCGGAATGGAGGAAGTCCACAAAATCGAATGCGTTCTTACCCATGGTGCCGATGCCGCAGGAGCCGGGCAGAGAGGTGATGTGCATCAGAATACCGCTTTTTCTCATAAGATATCTCCTTTGTATGGTGAAGACAAAATTGGGAAAATTCATTGCGTTGTATGATGGCGGAGGATTTCAGGGATTTGGATATAATATCCCCAAACCGGGGCCGCCTGAGTAAGATTAACGGATTTTTGCCAATTTGTCAAGACTTTGGAAGTGCGCAACCGTGTGCGCTTTCTTTTTTCGGTGGGTTTTACAAATTTTCCGTTTCCGAAGCGGTTTTTTCATGACAGAAGCCGGAAGAAACCTAACCGGTTCCTAAGAAAAATATACCTGGAAAGGGACATTAGAAAAGCGCTGCCGCTTTTGGCGGCAGCGCTGGTGCTCAGAGGAATCAGGCTTCCAGGTTGATGCCGGTCTCCTTGTTGAAGACATGGCAGACGTGGCCGGCGAAGTTGAACTTCACATTGGCGCCGCCGGTCAGGGCAGCAACCTCAGCGCCGGTCATGTTCATGGTGGAAACAACCAGAACTACATCGCGGCCCATAGCGGTGACATGCAGGTGGACGGAGGAACCCATCATTTCGCTGACTTCCACGACACCTTCAAGCATTGCGCCTTCGACATAGTCGAGAGTGATATGCTCAGGTCTTGCGCCGATTGTGACATCCATTTCAGGAGTGTTTCTTTCGGCCAGGTGCTTC
>JBGVDK010000010.1:0-5421 GCA_045119355.1 Faecousia sp. | reverse complement strand
TCCGCAGGAATTTTCGGGCGATCCGGGCGGTGGAGACGAAGCTGATCACGTCGCCGCACTGCATCTGGAAATTGCCGCTGGGGATATGGACCTGGCCGTCCCGCTCGATGGCGCAGATCAGCACGTTGGTCTCGATCTCCTCGGGGATGCTCTTGTTCATGTCCCAGAGCTTCATGCCGTCCAGCAGATTTCCGGCGGGGATCTTGAAGGTGATCATCTCCGCCTGGCCGTGGGCGAAGGCGCTGACCTCCAAAGCGGTGGGCAGGGCCAGCATCCGGGCCGCCTCGCGGGCGGTTTCCAGCTCGGGGTTGATGATCATAGCCAGACCCAGCTTTTCCTGAAGGTAGTTGATTTCCTGACTGTAGTCGGGGTTGCGGACCCGGGCGATGGCGGCGCAGTTCGCCACCCGCTTTGCCACGGTGCAGCACAGCAGGTTCAGTTCGTCGGACTCGGTGACGGCGATGAGCAGGTCGGTGTTCTCGATGCCCGCCTCCACCTGGACGGAGTAGCTGGCGCCGTTGCCCACCAGGCCCATAACGTCGTAGGTATTCGCCAGAGCGTGGATCTTCTCGGCGTTTTTATCAATGATGGTGATATCGTTGCCCTCTTTGCTCAGCTGTTCGATCAGGGTCTGACCGACCTTGCCGCAGCCCACGATGATGATGGAAAGACCTTTTGCTTTTGCCATGATGATGCTCCTTTGGAAATGGGGAATCAAAAAGCGTTACCCCAATTATACGCCTTTCCTGGGAAAAGTCAATGGCAGGGGGCGTGCGCTCCCCTGCCATGGCTGGATTCTTAAGTACTTTTAAGTTTTGGCCTGGTCCATTTCCTTCAGGAAGCTCCGGGCCAGAGGGACGGTCATGATCAGGGTGCACAGGTCAGCCACCGGCTGGGCCATCTGGATGCCCACGAGGCCGAAGACCGCCGGAAGGATGAACACCGCCGGGATCAGGAAGATGCCCTGCCGGGCGGAGCCCACCAAAGACGCGGAAACCACCTTGCCGCTGGTTTGGAGCATCATATTGCTGATGATGATCACGCTGAAGCTGGGGAGCGTCAGGCATTGGAGCCGCAGGGCCAGAGTGCCGATCTCAATAACCGCGGGATCGTCCCGGAACACGCCGATCAGGGTCCCGGCGGCAAAGAACTCAACCACCGCCAGCACGGCCAGGAAGAGGAAGGAGCCCTTCACGCAGAAGAAATAGCCCTTTTTCACCCGGTCGTAGAGCTTCGCGCCGTAGTTGAATCCGCACACGGGCTGGAAGCCCTGGCCGAAGCCCAGCATGGCGGAGTTGGTGAACATGGTGATCTTGCTGACGATGCTCATGGCGGCGATGGCCGCGTCGCCGTAGGGCTTGGCCGCCAGGTTCAGGCAGATCACCGCGATGCTGGCGATGCCCTGCCGGAGCAGGCTGGGCAGACCGCCCCGGATGATGTCGGCGAAATGGGCCGCCCGGGGACGGAAGTTCCGGATGCGGATCTTTACGGAGGAATGGCGGTTGTTCAGGTAGTACAGGACCACGAGGCCGATGGCCTGGCTCAAAACGGTAGCCAGAGCCGCGCCGGCGGTGCCCATGTGGAATACGAAGATGAACAGGGGATCCAGCACCATATTCAGCACGCCGCCGATGGTGACGCCGATCATGCCGTAGAAGGAGTAGCCCTGGAACCGGAGCAGGTTATTCAGGACGAAGGACGCCGCCAGGATGGGCGCGCCGACGAGGATGATGCTCAAATATTCCACCGCGTGGGGATAGATGGTATCGGTAGCGCCCAGCAGATACACCAGCGGCTCAATGAACACAAGACCCAGCACGCCCACCAGGGTGCCGAAAATGATGGCGGAGTAGAAGCCTACGGAGGCCAGCTCCCCTGCCTGCTCGCCGTGCTGGTTGCCCAGGGCCCGGGAGATGCTGGAGCCCGCGCCCTGGCCGAAGAAGAAGCCCAGGGCCTGGATGATGGACATCATGGAGAAGCACACGCCCACCGCCGCGGAGGCGGAGGTGCTGATCTGGCCGATGAAGAAGGTATCGGCGGCGTTGTAGACCGTGGTGATGAGCATACTGATGATGCTGGGGATGGCAAGCTGGATGATCAGCTTCTGCACCGGGGTCTGGGTCATCTGAATGTACTTCTGGTCGGAATTCTGCTGTGACATGGGGAACCCTCTTTCTGTCTTTTTTCTACCCTCTACTATATCAGAAATTAGTTGCGTTCGCAAGTATTTTGTTCAGAAAAAGGAGCCGGATTTCCGGCTCCTTTGATGTCACGTATCCCGCTGGGTCAGTTCCCTGGCAAGCTCCGCCATAAACTCCGTATGTTCAAAGGCCTTCAGGGCCTCCAACGCCAGGGCGGTGTGCTCCTGGACCAGCTCTTCGCATTTGTTAAGGCCGTAGAGCCGGACGAAGGTGTTCTTCCCCTCGTCGGCGCCGGTGGCCTTGCCCAGCTTCGCCGCGTCGCCGATGACGTCCAGCATATCGTCCCGGATCTGGAAGGCCAGACCCAGATGGTCGGCGAATTCCGCGGCGGCGGATTCCTGCTCGTCGGTGCCGCCGCCGGCCAGGACGCCCAGGACACAGGCCGCCTTGATCAGCGCGCCGGTCTTCCGGTTCTGGATGTCCAGGATCTCCTGCTCGGTGCATTCCCGCTCCTCGCTCATGATGTCCAGCACCTGGCCGCCCACCATGCCGGTCTCCCCGGCGCACCGGGAGAGATACTCCACAGCCCGGAGCCGGGCGGCATCGGGGATTTCCTGGGCGTGGACCAGCTCGCCAAAGGCGGAGGTCAGCATGGCGTCGCCCGCGAGAATCGCCATGGCTTCGCCGTAGACCTTGTGGTTGGTCAGCTTGCCCCGGCGATAGTCGTCGTTGTCCATGCTGGGCAGGTCGTCGTGGATCAGACTGTAGGTGTGGATCATCTCCACCGCCGCGGCGAATTTCACGGCCTTCTCCCAGACCCCGCCGCACATCCGGCAGAAATCGAAGACGAACACAGGCCGCAGCCGCTTGCCTCCGGCCAGCAGCGAATAGCGCATGGAGTCGAAGAGGACGTGCTGAGGCTCGAATTCGTAATGGTCATAGGCAGTCTGCAAATAACCCTCGATGTGGTCCACATACTGCTTCATCAAATCATTGCTCATCGGTGAAATCTCCTTCCCCGGGGGTGCCGTCGGCGCCCACCATGACCTTCTTGACCTGAAGCTCGGCCTCGTCCAGGAGCTTGCCGCAGGAGCGGACCAGCTCGGTGCCCTCCTGGAACAGCTTCAGGGATTCTTCCAGCGCCCCGTCGCCCCGTTCCAGGGTCCGGACGATCTGTTCCAGGCGGCTCATGTTCTGCTCAAAGGTTTGATTGTTCTCATTCATGATCCATCTTCCCTTCTGTCACGTTTGCGTGGATGGTGCCGTCGCTGACCCGGACGGTGATGGGGGCTCCGGGCTTCACTTCCCCGGCAGAGCGGATGATGTGTCCCCGGTCGTCGGATACCACGGCGTAGCCCCGGGTCAGGACCTTCAGGGGGCTCATGGCGTCCAGCTTGGCAACCTGGGCCACGAACCGCTGGCGCTGGCGGGCGGTGTTCCGCTGCTGGGCGGAGAGAAGCCGGGTTTCCAGCAATGCCAGGGCTTTTTTCTTATTTTCGTAGGACGCCAGCGGCGACCGGAGCACCGGACGGTTGCTGAGATTCCCAAGCCGCTCCCGGGCGGCAGTCAAGCGCCGGTTCATGGCGACGGCCAGAGCTTCGTTCATACTGTCCAGATTCTGCCGCAGGGCATCCTGGTCCGGGACCGCCAGCTCCGCAGCATTGGAGGGCGTAGCCGCCCGGAGGTCTGCCACAAAGTCGGAGATGGTCACATCCGGCTCGTGGCCCACGGCGGAGATCACGGGGATCCTGGAAGCGTAAATGGCCCGGGCCACCCGCTCGTCGTTGAAGGCCCACAGGTCCTCGATGGAGCCGCCTCCCCTGCCCACGATCAGCAGGTCTGCAAGCTCGTAATGGTTGGCATAAGCAATGGCCGCGGCGATCTCCCCGGGAGCCTCCGCACCCTGGACCCGGACAGGCAGGAGCCGGACCTTGGTCAGCGGATAGCGCTTGCGGAGGATCCGGAGCATATCATGGACCGCCGCGCCCGCTTCGCTGGTGATGATGCCGATGACTCCGGGATATTTGGGCAGCGGCTGCTTGTGGGCCGGGTCAAAGAGGCCCTCGGCTCCCAGCTTCGCTTTCAGCTGCTCGAAGGCGGCGTACAGGTCGCCCACGCCGTCCAGCATCATGCCGGTGCAGTAGAGCTGGTACGCGCCGTCCCGGACGTAGACGGTGATGGAGCCGATGGCTACCACCTTCATGCCGTTCTCCGGCCGGAACCGGAGGCGGTAGGCGCTGGACTTGAACATGACGCATTTCATGGCGCCGGTCTCGTCCTTCAGGGTAAAATAATGATGTCCGGAGGGATAGACCTTGTAATTGGACAGCTCGCCCCGGATGGCGACGTTGCTCAGCCGGGGATCTCCGTCCAGCTTGGCCTTCAGATATTCATTGATCTGCCCTACGGACAGGATCTGTCGTTCCATATCATTCCTCCAGCAGCCGGTGGGCAAGCACAGCCACGCCCATGGCGTTGTCCGTGGAATACTGGGGCTGGGCGAAGACGGGCTTAAGGGGCTTGGTCAGCTCTCTCAGCATGGAGTTGGAAGCCACGCCGCCGGAGAACACCACCTCCAGCCCGGGGTAGCGCTTCTGGGCGTTCTTTGTGGCGGTGATGACAGCGTTTGCCACGCACCGGAGGGCGTAGGCCGCCGTCTCAGCGGGGACGCCGTTGGCGGCATGGTACTGCTCCACCTTGTTCTGGACGCCGGAGAGGGAGAATTCCAGCTCCGGGCATTTGACCTTGAAGACGGATTTGTCGGCGGCCTCCTTGCTCAGAGCGTCCAGGTGCTTCCCCGAGGGGAAGGGCAGCTCCAGAAGCTGGCCGGTGCGGTCGATGAGCTGACCGGCGGAGATGTCGGTGGTGCCGCCGATTTTGGTGGCACGGACGTTCTTCCCCTCCGGCTCGATGAGCAGAAGCTCCGTGGTGCCGCCGGAGAGATGCCATGCAAGATGGGGCGTATCCATCAGGTCCAGCCGGTCGGCGCTCCACAGCGCCGCGGCCACATGGCCCTGCTGGTGGCTGACCTCGAAAAGAGGCACATGGAGGGCCTCACTCAGGAGCCGGGCCTGGGCGACCCCCGCCAGGAAACAGGGCATATAGCTCCCCTCCACCGCTCTCGGCCGGGTGGAGACGGCCACCGCCGCGATGGACTCTGGCGCAACATTGGAAAACAGCCTGCCGGATAGCTCCGGCAGGCTCTTGATGTGGGCGAAGAGTGCATCGCTTTGGCGCAGGCCCAGCTGGCCCTGCTTCACGGGCAGGAGCTGGGAGCAAT
>JBGVDK010000009.1:0-3969 GCA_045119355.1 Faecousia sp. | reverse complement strand
CCTCTGGCCGAGCTGATCGAGAGCGACTACCCCATCGTGGACGAGGCCGTCGCCATGATCCAGGCCGCTGTGGCAAAGTACTGCTAAACCCCAAAAACTCGAAGCACCGGGCGAAAGCCCGGTGCTTTTTTGCCCTTTTTCGGGAAATAGGGGGATGACAATCCGAAGCAGATGTGCTATGATGGTTTCTGAATATCCCCCCTGGGGGGATATGATTTTCCCAAGAAGGAGAACCATCCATGAATTCCAGGAAACTAGCGATGGGCTACGCCATTCTGGCGGCGGCGCTGTGTGCCATCAATATCCCCCTGAGCAAGCTTCTGCTCTCGGAGGTCCCGGCCACTATGATGGCGGCGTTTCTGTACCTGGGCGCAGGCGCTGGCCTGTTTCTCTATGGCATCGTCTCGGGCGAAAAGGAGAAGAGCGAGCCCCTGACCCGGGCTGGGCTGCCCTATACCATCGGCATGATCCTGCTGGACATTGCCGCGCCTATCCTGTTGATGCTGGGCTTGGAACGGACCAATTCCGCCAATGCGTCCCTGCTGAACAATTTCGAAATTGTGGCGACTTCGCTGATCGCCTTCCTGATTTTCCGGGAGCGAATCTCCGGTCTGCTCACTGCCGCCATCGTCCTGGTCACCGCTGCCAGCATCACCCTGAGCTTCGAGGGGGAGGGGAGTTTTCAGTTCAACGCCGGGTCCCTGCTGGTGCTGGCGGCCTCCTGCTGTTGGGGTCTGGAGAACAACTGCACCCGGATGCTCAGTTCCAAGTCTTCCGTCCAGATCACCACCATCAAGGGCATCTTCTCCGGCCTGGGTAGCCTGGTTGTGGCACTCCTCATCGGGGAGAAGGTCCCGTCCCTGAGCCGGATCGGCGCGGTGATGGTCCTGGGCTTCGTGGCCTACGGACTGAGTATCAACTTCTACATCAAGGCCCAGAAGGACCTGGGCGCGGCCAAGACCAGCGCCTTCTATTCCATCGCGCCCTTCTTGGGGGTGGCATTTGGAATGGTCCTGCTGGGAGAGCGGCCCGGGGTGCAGTTTTACCTGGGCCTCGCCATCATGGCGGCGGCCACGGTGCTGATGATCAGGGATACCCTTCCGCCCCAGAAACAGCTGACAAAGTAATCCTGAAAAACGCCCCGGGTCGACGATCCGGGGCGTTCTGCTTATCTGATGTAAATTTCGATGGCGTCGTGGGCAAACTGGGCGGTGCCGGAGCCTCCGGCCTTGTCGATGTTCTCCGTCATGGAGTCCCCGGCGATGTACATCTGCCCCAGGCCACGGAGGATCTGGTTCGTGCAGGTGTAGTAGTGGGCCGTTATGAAGTCCTGTAGCTTTTTCACCAGCGCCTGGGCTTCATCGGAAGCGGGGGAGGTTCCCTGAAGGGCGCCGAACTCCACGAAAATGTCCATTAAGGCGTCACCGGTGGACTTCTGTTCCTCCGGGGGCTGGCCTGCGGTCTTCTCCTCGAACTCCCGGTAGGCGGCGGTTCCGCCCCACTTTACCTTGGCCTGGGCGGCGTAGTCCTCCATCTCGGTCTTATCAAAGGGCTTGAAATTCAATTCCATCACTCCTGTCTGTTGGATCTGACGGGCGTGGGCGATGAGCTGGTCCAGATGGGCCCGCTGAAGCTCCAAAAGGTGGATCTGCTCCTCCAATGCGGCAATGGGGTCAAAATCCGGCGCGTCCAGGATCTCCCGGATCTGCTTCAGGGGGAACTGAAGCTCCCGCAGCAGCAAAATCGCCTGAAGCCGCCGAAGGGCCGTATCGTCATACAGCCGGTAGCCTGCCTCCGTCACCCGGGTGGGCATCAGCAGGCCGATGGCGTCGTAATGGTGAAGCGTGCGCACGCTCACGCCGGTCAGACGGCTGACCTCCGTTACCGTTTTCATATGCATCCCTCCCGTCTAAGGCCCATTATAAACCATGACGTAAGGTCAGAGTCAATAGCTTCCCGCAAAAAAATCCCCCGCCTTTTGCAGGGCGGGGGATCCGTTCGATTAAGTCTTAAGGAAAATCAATCAGGGCAGCAGGGGCTCGTTGATGTTCCAGCAGACGTAGTAGGTGCCGATCTGGCCGGCGACCACGAACTCGTCGGGATAGGTTTCCTTCAGAGCGGCGATCTCGTTGGTGGGAACGTCGTCGATCAACTGCCAAGTGCCGTTCTCGAAGTTGGTCAGCATGTTGTTCGCATCATCGGACAGGTAGAACTTGATCTCGTTCATGGTGACAGCGTCAGCGTCATGGTAGTTCTCGTTCTTGGTCAGGGTGATGGTGGAGTTGTGCTCCCAGCCGGTCATGGTGTAAGCGCCGTTGGAAACGTAGGTGGAAGCGTCGGTGGCCCAGGCCTCGTTGGCGACCACATCCTCACGGACGGGGAAGTAGGTGGGGAAGGCCAGCAGCTCGTTCCAGTAAGCAACGGGGTTGTACAGAGTGACCTGCAGGGTCTTCTCGTCCAGAGCCTCGACAGCCAGCTTGGCGTCCTCGGCAGGCTCGTCGGCCCAGACGTCGTTGTAGCCCTTGACGACCTCGAACATGTAGCCGTAGTCAGCAGCCAGCTCCACGGAGGCGGCACGCTGCCATGCGTACTCGAAGTCATAAGCGGTCAGATCCACGCCGTCGGACCACTTCAGGCCGTCCTTCAGGGTGTAGGTGTAGGTGACGGTGCCGTCCTCGTTGACGACGCCCTCGGGCAGCTCCACAGCGCAGTCAGCGACGATCACCAGGTTGCCGTTCTCGTCCTGATCCCACTTGGCCAGGCCGGAGAACAGGTGGCTGACCAGAACAGCGCCGTCAACAGCGGAGTTCAGAGCGGGGTCGATGGTGTCGGGCTCGGAGCCGACGCAGACGGAGATGCTTTCGCCGGAGCCGTTCACAGTGGTCTTGTAGAAGTACTTGTAGCCCAGGGGGTTGGAGAAGAAGCCATCGACGGAGTCGTCGACCATGTAGATGTCGGTGTAGAAGTACAGGGGAACGATGCAGTTGGTGCTCATCAGCAGGTCCTCAGCCTCGTGCATCAGAGCGTAACGGGTAGCGGTGTCGGTGCAGGTCTTGATCAGGGGGATCAGCACGTCGTAGGTCTCGGCCCAGGTGCCGTTCTCCACCTTGACGTCGTAGCCGTAGGGGGTCAGGTCCAGGCTGTAGATAGCCACATCAGCGTGGTCGCCCTTGCCGAACTGGACGTCGTTGTTGCCGGAGCCGGTGGTCCACATATCCAGGAAGCAGATGGGATCGTTGTAGTCAGCCAGCCAGCCGTTACGGGCAACGGAGTAGTCGCCGTTCTTACGGGTGTTCAGGAAGGTGTTCCACTCCTGGTTTTCCAGGTTCATGGTGATGCCCACGGAAGCCAGAGCGGAGGCCAGGTACTCGCCGATGGCCTTGTGGCCCTCGGAGGTGTTGTACAGGTAGGTCAGGGTGGGGAAGTTGGTGAACATGCCGTTGGCGTCCACCTCGTAGTACTTGCACAGGATGGCGTAAGCCTCTGCGAAGTTGGCCTCGTAGGCCTCCTTGGAGACGTCGTAGTAGCCGTCGTACTCAGTGCTGTCGCCAGCGTTCTGGTAGAACTGGCTGCCGTCGGCGTCGGTCATGCCCATGGCAACGAAGGAAGAAGCGGGGACCTGGCCAGCCTGGCCGATCTCCTCGACGATGTAGTTGCGGTCGAACAGCAGGCTCAGAGCGTAGCGGATCTCAGCCTCGGCCACATCGGGGTCGATTGCTTCGGCGACGGGCTCGGTGGTGTCGCCGGCGGGGGTGGTCTCGGGAGCAGTGGTCTCGGTGGTGGTTTCGCCGCAGGCGACCAGGCACAGAACCATTGCCATAGCCAGGAGCAGAGCAATCAGTTTCTTCATGATTTCATTTTCCTTTCTCGTTTTCATTTATTCACATCCTGCCATCCGGCACGGCAAGCCATTGGGCAGGAGATGAAGCAATTCGTGGCTCCCCTTGTAGGGGAGCTGTCACCGAAGGT
>JBGVDK010000008.1:0-3993 GCA_045119355.1 Faecousia sp. | reverse complement strand
TGTAAAGACATTGTTCCGCCGGGGAGAGAAAAAGAACCAGCCTCCCTGAAAAGGAAGGCTGGATCGGAAATCAACTGGCGCGGTGCGAATCCATTGAATCAGACTGTAGGGACCGGCGTCCCTGCGACTCGCTAAGAGCCGGGCTACGCCCGGCTGCTCGCTTGCATGGCGCCTGCGGGCGCTCACGACGGTCCGTGCCGCGAAGCGGCCAAGGCTTTCCATAAAGGGGGGCTTTTATCGGGGAAATTTCAGGGTGATACAGGTCCCCACCCCGGGCGTGGATTCCATGGTCAGCTCCGCGTTGTGGAAAATCGCCCCGTGCTTCACGATGGACAGGCCCAGGCCGGTGCCGCCCAGCACCCGGGACCGGTTCTTATCCACCCGGTAGAACCGCTCGAAGATCCGCTCGTGGTGCTCCTTGGGAATGCCGATGCCGGTGTCCCGGACGGTCAGGGTGACCAGGTCCCCCTCCGGGAGGATGGTGACGCAGACCTCTCCGCCGGGGCGGTTGTATTTGATGGCGTTGTCGCAGAGGTTGTAGATCATCTCGTCGGCGATCTGGCAGGAGCCCAGGATCTGGACGTGCCCGCCTTCCAGCCGGAGGGTGACGTTCTGCTTCTCCGCCAAGGGCCGCAGCCGCTCCAAAATCACCTCGGAGAGGTCGTACAGGTCCACGAATTCCTTCTGGATGGGGATCTGCTGATCGTCCATCCGGGAGATCTTGATGATGTCCCCCACCAGCAGGATCAGCCGCTGGGCCTCCTGATAGATGGTCCCGGCGAAGTGGCTCACGTCCTCCGGCCGGACCAAGCCATCCCGGATGATCTCCGCGAAGCCGGAGATGGAGGTCAGCGGCGTCTTCAGCTCGTGGGAAACGTTGGCGGTGAACTCCCGGCGGAACCGGTCCTGGGCCTCGTGGGCCTCCTCCATGGAGCGCATCTGCTCGGCAATCTGTTGATTCTGGGCGGTGATCCGCTGGGTCAGGGGCACCAGCTCCGTATACACGGCGGAGGAGTCCGGCTCTTTCAGGTCGATCTGGTTGATGGGGGAGACGATACGGGCCACGGTCTTTGCCGCCATCACCACGGCGATGAACAGGCCGCACAGCAGCATCAGCAGCAGCGGTGCCGCCGCCTGTCCCAGGATCGCCAGGGGGGAGGCTTCCAGCAGGCACAGCCGGACCACGCTGCCGTCCCCGATCCGGACGGCCCGGTAGATCACCCAGTTGGAGAGGGTTCCGGACACCCGGCGGGCGTCGCCTTCCCCGGTTTCCAGGGCTTCCAGAAATTCCGGCCGGTTGGAGTGGTTGTCCATCAGGGCGGGGTCTCCGGCGGTGTCGAAGAGGACCTGGCCGTCGGCGCCGATCCAGGTGATCCGGATGTCCGAATGGCTGGGCAGGGAATCCAGGTAGCTCACGCCGTTCTGCTCCACACCGGCGGCGATGTAGTCCGCCTGGGCGGCCAGGTTCGCCTGGGTTTCGTCCAGGAAGGTGGCGTAGAGCACCGTCAGGGAGATCAGCACGCTGGCCACTGCCACCACCAGAATGGTCCCGGCGGTGACGAGAAACAGCAGTCGGCTCAGGCTGTTCTTTTTCAGCAGCTTCATACATTGCTCCCGATTTTATAGCCCACGCCCCGGATGGTCTCGATCAGGTCCGCGGCCACCCCCAGCTTCTGCCGGAGAGTCCGGATGTGGACGTCCACGGTCCGACTCTCCCCGTCGAAGGAGTAGCCCCAGATCTGGTTCAACAGCCGGTCCCGGGTGAGGACGATGTCCCGGTTTTCCAGGAGGGTTTTCAGCAGCTCGTATTCTTTCAGAGTCAGGGTGACCTCCTGACCCTCCACCCGGACGATGTGCCGGGAGGTGGAGAGGTACAGGGGACCCAGCTGGTATTCGTCGGTGGACTGCCGGGGCGCGGACCGGCGGAGCAGTGCCCGGACCCGGGCCAGCAGCTCCATCATGCCGAAGGGCTTGGGCACATAGTCGTCGGCTCCCGCGTCCAGGCCCAGGACCTTGTCGTATTCGGTGCCCTTGGCGGTGAGCATCATCACGGGGATGTCCCGGTAAGCCGGGTCGTCCCGGAGCCTGCGCAGGATTTGCAGCCCGTCCTCCTCGGGGAGCATGATGTCCAGCATGATCAGCTGGGGCACCTGGCGGTGGAGGGCCTGCCAGAAGTCCCTGGGGTGGGCGAAGCCCTTGGCTTCCAGGTTGGAGTTGTTCAGGGTGTAGGTCACCAATTCCCGGATGGAATTGTCATCTTCCACAAGATAGATCATAGCGTTTCTCCTTTCTGCGGAGTGAAAAAACAGACTTGTCTATCCTCATTATACAGCAAAAACCCGCCGGAGCAAGCGCCCGGCAGGTTAAATGTTTGTAAAGTGAAAGCCGGGAGGGATGGACCCTCCCGGCTATAGATATTGGATGTTACGCGATCAAAAGGAGGAACGGATTGCCACGTCGGGCTTTGCCCTCCTCGCAATGACGTGCGTAATAAATCTGCATTCGAATTCCATACGCCGAGCGGATACTAGCGACCAATCGGGTGATTTTACTCGAATTCCGGCAGGCACAATCCACCAGACGCGAGGTGCCCGCAGGGGCTCCCTGCATTACAGCAGAGGCTCGAGTGCGAGAACAGGATGGCCCTTCTCGGTCAGCCAGTTCAGCAGTTCCTCGCCGTCGGTGGTGATGGTCTCGTCGGCAATGTAGTCCACAAAGTTCTCAATACCGTACAGCTCCTGGGCGGTCTTGTTCAGACGCTCGCCCACGTCGTCCTTCAGCTCCTTGGGCATCCAGACGATGCGCTCGATGCCGCCCTCAGCGGCGATGAACTTCTTGGAAGAGATGAAGTGACGGCCATGGCCCATGTAGCCGGGGGTCTGGACGCCGCCGCCGGTGCAGGAGGCCAGCTCGCCGAAGGTCATGCCCGCGGGGGTCATGCCGGAGAACTCCCGGTTGACCACGATGAAGCCGCTGGACATGGGCTCGATGCCGCAGATGCACTCGAAGCAGCCACAGGAGGTCATGGGATCCTCCAGGATGGAATACAGGGTGACGGACTCCACCGCGCCGTGGGTGGAATCGAAGATGGCCTTGTTGACGGAGTCGAACCGGCCGGTGCGCTCGTCGGTGCAGCCCTCCTTGAAGATGGGCTGGCAGGGGCCGTTGGGGTTCAGCTCGTTGGTGGCCTTGGCGTCCAGCCAGGACACAGCGCCGCACAGGCCCAGACGCTCGGGGGTGACCACGCAGCAGTGGGCGGGAGCGAAGGACTGGCACAGGATGCAGGTGTAGTAGCGGTCCACAGCCTCGTCGGTCATGGAGGCCAGACGGTCATCGCGCTCGTTATAGCGAGGGATGGCGACCTCGTCACGGAACTTGGCGGCTTCCACGGGATCGGTGATCAGGGTGACCTGGCACTTGTCCACCACGGCCTCGAACTCGTCCATGATCATGACGTACAGGACCTCGGCGAAATGCTTCAGAGTCAGGCCATGCTCGAAAGCGGTGTTGGAGACACGGACACGGACCTGGTTGCGCTGACCGGTGTGCATGACGCCTTCCATGTAGTTAAACCAGGCGTGGAATTTCCGTTCGATGACGGACTCGAAGTCCACCTGCATCTTCTTGCCGGCGACTTCCACATAAGTACACAGGGCCAGCTCCTTGGCGTCCGCCAGGTCGGGGCCGACAATGGTGATCTTGTGGTCCTCAATCTCATTCAGCTCCCGCATGACCACCAGCTCAGCGGTGGGGTTCTTGCCGGAGTAGAACTCGTTGTGCATGTCGGCCTTACGGATGATCTCACCCTCGAAAGCGGCGGCGAACGCCACAGGAATGGGCAGCTCCTTGACCTTAATCTTAATGTTGCGCAGTTCCAGAGACTTCTTGACGGTCTCGGCATGGTCGCATACGGACTCCAGAGCGCCGGGCACCTGATTTTCCGCCAGGTCGATGTCCACAACCACGGGGAAGCCCAGGGCGATAGCGCCTGCG
>JBGVDK010000007.1:0-8586 GCA_045119355.1 Faecousia sp. | reverse complement strand
CTGCGCAGCACCACCAACACGCTGGTGGTGGTGGCGGCCTTCGCGGTGCTGGTAGCCACGCTGTGGATGCCGGTGCTTCAGATCTACGGCAATTCCATGTCCCCGACTTTGGAGGAGGGGCAGATCGTGATCTCCTTCAAGGATTCGGAATTTGAGCAGGGGAGCCTGGTGGCGTTTTACATCGGAAACAAGCTGCTGGTGAAGCGGGTCATCGCCGGTCCGGGGGACTGGGTGGATATCCAAGAGGATGGCACGGTCTTCATCAACGGCGAGGAGCTGGACGAGCCCTATGTGGCGGAAAAGGCCCTGGGGCAGACGGATCTGGAATATCCCTATCAGGTGCCGGAATCCCGTTATTTCCTCATGGGCGACCACCGGGCTACCTCCGTGGACAGCCGAAGCAGCGTGGTCGGCTGCGTGGCGGAGGAGCAGATCGTGGGACGGATCGTCCTTTGTGTATGGCCTTTTGCGGACCTTGGGGTCCTGGAATAACTCCGAAAGGAGATGGTTTTGATGAATCAGAATTGAATGGATCAAGCGCAGCGATACAGCAAGCGAAAACGGCAGAAGACTTTGTGGCAGAGGGTCGTGGGATTCCTCGGCTGCGTGGTGGTGTTCTGCACCACCTATGCCCTGATCCTGCCGGCGATCACCATGGAGCAGACCGCCTACTGCGGCTAGGAGGAGCACGTCCACGGGGACGAGTGCTATGTTCAGGAGCCGGCGCTGGTCTGCCAGATGGAGGAAACGCCCGACGCCCATGTCCACGATGAAAGCTGCTATGAGGAGCAGGAGGTCATCGTCTGCGGCATAGAGGAGGCGCAGGCCCATATCCACGGCGAAGACTGCTACGAAGAGAAGCAGACCGTAGTCTGCGGTCAGGAGGAGGCGGAGCCTCATATCCACGATGAAAGCTGCATGGTGGAGACGCCGGTGCTGCTGTGTGCCCAGGAGGAATCCGAGGGACATGTCCACGGGGATGACTGCTGGGTCGAGACCCGGAGCCTGACCTGTGAGACAGAGGAAATCCCGGCCCATTTCCATGAGGAAATCTGCTGGACCGAGGAACAGACCCTGACCTGCACAGAGGAATCCGAGGAGCATACCCACGGCGAAGGCTGCTACGAAGTGACCCGGGCCATTTCCTGCGGTCTGGAAGAGACGGAGGGGCACACCCACGGGGAAAGCTGCTGGACTTTGGAGCGGACCCTGGGCTGCGGCCAGGAGGAATCCGAGGGGCATACCCACACGGAGGAGTGCTGGGGCACCGAACAGACGGTGGGCTGCGGCATCGAGGAAACCGAGGGCCATGTCCACACCGAGGAATGCCTGGGCACAGAGCGGACCCTGGTCTGCGGCATAGAGGAAACAGAGGGCCATGTCCATTCCGAGGAATGCCGGGAGCTCCAGATGGTGCTGATCTGCAAGACAGAGCAGATCGAAGGCCATGTCCATACAGAGGAATGCTATGACGCCGAGTCGGTGGAGCCGGTTTTGGTTTGCGAAGCGGAGGAGCACGAGCACTCCCTGGCCTGCTATTCCGACCCCACGGCGGATGTGGAATCCGCTTCGGTGTGGGAAGCCACCCTGCCGGAGCTGACCGGCGTCTGGGCGGATGACGTGATCGCCATCGCGAAGAGCCAGCTGGGCTATCAGGAGAGCAGCCGGAACTACATCGTCCTGGAGGACGGAGTGACGGTCCACGGCTACACCCGCTACGGCGAGTGGTACGGTGACGCCTACGGCGACTGGTGCGCCATGTTCGCCTCCTTCTGCATCCATTATGCCCAGGTGGAGGATTTCCCGTTGGAGGCAAGCTGCTCGGAATGGGTCAGCCTGCTGCAAGAGCGGGAAGCCTATTCCTCCGTGGAACAGGCGGCTCCCCAGTCCGGCGATCTGGTGTTCTTCGACAAGGACGCCGACGGCAGCGCCGACCATGTGGGCATCGTGACGGAATTTGGGGACGAGCTGAAGACCATCGAGGGCAACGCCGGGGACTGCGTGGCGGAAAAGCGCTACGAAACCTCCGACGGGACCATCCTGGGCTACGGCAGCCTGCCGGTCTATGAGATCCCGGTGACCACCCAGACGGCGCAGATCTATACCGATGGCAGCTACCGGACGCTGTCCGGGGATGAAACGGTGATCTCCGTCACCGGCGCGATCCCCACGGGCGCGGAGATCCGGGCGTACCCTGTGACCATCGAAACGGAACAAAAGGTGCTCTGCGCCTATGATATCACCATCTACCTGTCCGACGGCAGTGTTTTCGAGCCGGAGGGGGGCGAGAAGCTGACCGTATCCATCCAGTCTCCGGAGCTGAGCGCCGGGGCGCAGGGGGAGGAGCAGGAAGTGGAAGTGTACTATGTCCCCGAGGAGGGCGAGCCTCAATGGGTGGATGCCACCACCACCGGGGAGGGCGTCAGCTTCGACGCGGATCATTTCTCGGTCTACGCGGTGATGGCGGTGGATGCGGAAACGGTCTCCAACCAGAACCAGCTGAAGGCGGCCTTCGACGCGGGACAGGAATACATCCAATTGAACAATAATATGGGCGTCTACATCAATAATGCCGATGGGCATGACTTTGGATACATTGAGGGTTCCCTGACGGTCCCTGCGGGGGCGAGCATCACCCTGGACCTCAACGGCTGCATCATCTGGCAGCACGGAACAGCGCCGTTGTTCGTGGTCCCGGCGGGCTCGAGCCTGACCATCGTTGACAGTCAGGCCCCCACGGAAACGGTGACTTCCGGCGGCGGTTCCCTCAGCGGAAACGCGGCGGAGGTAAGCACCGCTGACGGCAAGGTCACCCTGACCTATTATGTGACGACCACCTCCGTTACGGATTCCACCAACGGCCTGACCTCGGAGCGGTTGGAGAAGCACACGGTGGTCTCCACCGGCACCATCCTGGCCAACGACCAGACGGTGTTCCAGGTCAGCGGAAACCTGACCATCCAGAGCGGTGTCATCAGCGGCGGCACCGGCCGGGCCATCCGGCAGACCGGCGGCACTGTGGATCTCCTCGGCGGCTATATCTGCGGCTTTACCATGGCGGATCCCGATAATGCCAATACCGGCTTTGGCGGCGCGGTGTATACCAATGGCGGAACGCTCAATCTGAACGGCGGTGTGCTGGCGGGGAATACGGCCCCCAACGGCGGCGCGGTCTATGCCAGCGGCGCCACGGTGAACATCAAATCCGGCGTCGTCAGCGGCAATCTGGCCAACCGGGACCCCAGCGGCTGGGACAACCACAGCGAAGGGGCGGCATACCGCTGCGGCGGCGGTGGCATCTATACCGACGGCGCGTCGAATGTCACCATGTCCGGCGGCTACATTACGAACAACGAAGCCTACGAAGCAAACAGCGTCGGCTACTTTGACGGCGGCGGCGGTATCTTCATCAGCGGCACCACTTCCATGACGCTCAGCGGCGGCTATGTCACCGGCAACGTGGCCAAGGGCGGCGGCGGTATCCGGACGGACTTCGGCAAGGCGACCACCTTTACCATGACCGGCGGCTTTGTCTCCGCCAATGTGGCGACCATCGCGGAGGGCGGCGGCATCACCATCGAAAATGACGGCGTTGCCAATCTCACCGGCGGCTATATCACCAACAACGAGATCGAGGAAACGGTCCACTGGGGCGGCGGCGGCTTCTTCTGTGCCGCGGGCTCCACGGTCTATATGAAGAATCTGCTGGTCACCCAGAACGATGCCGGCGGCTTTGGCGGCGGCGTCGCCGGCTGTCCCACCGGCAGCCTGTATCTTTACGTCAACGAGGGCTGCGCCTCCTTTGACAACGAAGACGTGGTGGATGGGACCATCCATTGGGTTGAGGGCGGCAGCAAGATGGAGGATAAGGAGCTCTGTGACGAGCTGTTCCAGGCCCACGGCCATGAGGACTATTTCTGTGCCATGCGGAGCACCGTTACCTGCGCCATGCTGGGCGGCTATTCCGCCCGGTGGGAGGGCACGGCCGACGGAAGCGTGGTCATCGGTGACACGGCGGACCACTCCACCGACGTACTTACGGCGGAACATATCATGGGCCTGACCGGCGATCCCACGGCTGAGGGTAAGGCGGCGGCCTGCGCGGCGGCAAACCTGTACATCACCGGCAACTACTCCTACACCCACGGCGGCGGCATCATGTGCAACGGCAACCTGATCATCGGCAACCCCGAGGACCTGTACGTTCCCGCCCGAATCGAGCTGCAGGCCAGCAAGACCCTGGAGGGCGGCGACCTGGCGGGCAACGACTTCTCCTTTGTGGTCACCATGACGGAGAAGGATGGCACCGTCATCGCCAACGGCGTCCGCGACAGCGCGGGCAATATCACCTTCGACCATCAGCTGACCTATTCCGACGAGGGTACCCATACTTATTACATTTACGAGGTTCCGGACGCGTCCAACGCCTCCATCGACTATGACAGCCGGATCTACCGGCTGACGGTGACGGTGGAGCGGGACAATGGCGTGACCTGGTACGGCGACGCGAAGAAATTCACCTATTCCGTCACCTCCGTTGTTGTGGAGGTCTCCGAAGGCGGCGGAAGCTGGGAGGTCGTGTCCCGGAGCACGGACAGCGCCTCCGGTGTCATCTCCCTGCCGCTGACCTCCGGAACTACCTTTGTCAACAAGCTTGTGACCTTCACCAGCCTGACGGTGCGCAAGCAGTGGGAGGGCGGCTCCGGTACCGGCTCCGTCACCGTGATCCTGAAAGCGGACGGCGTGGAGGTGGAACGGCAGGTGCTCAGCGCCGGAAACAACTGGTCCTACACCTGGACCGAGCTGGAAGCCGGACCCACCTACTCGGTGGAGGAGGTTCCGGTGGAGGGCTACACCACCAGCTACGACATCGTGTCCCAGCAGGGTGATTCCACCCAGAGCTCCCTGGGCCAGGGAAGCTGGTGGGTGCCCGCTGCGTCTTTGACCGAGGGCGCGCGGTACATGATCGTCAGCCCCGACGGGACCACGGCGCTGTATCTTACCAGCGAGCATTCCGATGCCTGGCTCACCACCGCGGACACGGTTTCCATCACCGCCGGGAGCGGGATGCTGACCGTGGGCGGCGAGACCTACAGCAGCTGGTATGACGCCTCCGATACGGCTTCCAATGTCAGCTTCACGGCCCAGTCCCGGACCAAGGACAACAATACGGGGCTAATCCTGAAGAGCGACGCCATGAGCTCCTGGATTCTGATCCAGAGCAGCGGAAGCGGCGCGCTGAAGTCCACCAACGCCTCCGGCTACGCGTCCTTCGCGGTGCTGGACGGCGGATACCTGCGGTTCCATTTCAACTAAGGCTGGAATCCCACGGACCTGCGGACCATGATCTATGCCGACGGCAAATTCAACACCACCACGGACCAGAGTCCCGCGAACGCCGCAAGGCTTTATGTGCTGGTCAGCGGCGAGGGAGCGGTCAGCTCCGCTTCCAACGATTCCACCGTGGTGATCACCAATACCCTCATCCCCGGCTCGGACTATGTGCTTCCGGAGACCGGCGGACCGGGAACCATTCTGTATACTGCGGCAGGCGTGCTGATGATGAGCGCCAGCGGGCTCCTGCTGAGTAGAAAAAAGCGGCACAGAAGGGAGGACGCGGAATCATAAACCCCATTCTTCCCAAAGAGCGAAAAATAGAAAGGAATGTACCCAAATGAAAAAGATGAAGAAATTCGCAGCACTGTTCCTGGCTCTGGTCATGGTCTTCTCTCTGGCGGCCGCAGTTTCTGCTGCGGAGGGCGACGAGACCACCTACAGCATCACCATCAACAATTCCGCTGAGGGCCACACCTACGAGGCCTATCAGATCTTCAAGGGCGACCTGAACGAGGGCGTTCTGTCCAACGTGGTTTGGGGCGACAGCGTTGCCAACGCGGCCGACCTGGATGACGCCGCTTCTGTGGCGGAAAGACTGGACGAGGCCTACACTGGCTCCGACAAGCTGAGCGTCGAGGACCTGCTGGACATGATCACCCTGGGCGACAAGGTCGCCGACAGCGGCAATAGCTCCAATCCCTATGTGATCGAGGGCCTGGTGGCGGGCTACTACCTGGTCAAGGATCAGGACGGCTCCCTGGCCGGTAAGGACGATGCCTACACCGAGTACATCATCAAGGTTGTGGGCGATGTGATCACCAGCCCCAAGGCTGACGTTCCCGAGGTGGAGAAGAAGGTCAAGGACACCAACGATTCCACCGGCGATACCTCCGACTGGCAGGATTCCGCGGACCACGACATCAACGACACCGTGGAGTTCCAGCTCAAGGCCACCCTGGCAAACAACGTCTCCACCTACGACACCTACAAGATCGTGTTCCACGATTCCCTGTCCGACGGCCTGACCTATAATGATGACGCTGTGGTTTATTTTAACGGCAGCAACGTGACCGCCTACTTCACCATCACCGAGGAGAACGGCGAGCTGACCATTTCCTGCGACGACGTGAAGGCCTTCGGCGCCACTGACAGCTCCGTCATCACTGTGGAGTACACCGCTACCCTGAATGAGAACGCGGTACTGGGCGCGGCGGGCAACCCCAACACCGTCTACCTGGAATACTCCAACAAGCCCAACTGGGACGGTGAGGGCGACACCGATGAAGACACCGGCGAGACCCCCGAGGATACCGTCATCGTCTTCACCTACAAGGTCATCGTGAACAAGATTGACGCCGATGGCGAGCCTGTGACCGGCGCGGAATTCACCCTGGAGAAGTACAACGCGGAGACTGAATCCTGGGAGGCCATCGCCGTTGTGAAGAACGACGCGGGCACCACCTTCACCTTCTCCGGCCTGGACGACGGCGACTACCGCCTGACCGAGACTAAGACCCCCGCGGGCTACAACACCATCGAGCCCATCGAGTTCACCGTCACCGCTGAACATGACATCGTCTCCGACGATCCCCGGCTGACTGCCCTGAACGGCGGCGACCTGTTCACCGGCCATGTGGACACCGGCGCTCTGGAGGGCGACGTGGTCAACCAGAAGGGCGCGACCCTGCCCGAGACCGGCGGCGTCGGCACCACCATCTTCTACACCGTCGGCGGTCTGATGGTCCTGGCGGCTGTGATCCTGCTGGTGACCAAGCGCCGCATGGCCCAGGAGGGCTGAGCGGCCGGAACCCCGTTCTGAATCATTGATTTCTTGGCCAGCCGGAGGACTCCGGCCCTCCGGCTGGCCCGGTAAGGAGAATCCTGCGAGATGAAGAAACATCTTTCTACAATTCTATTGATCCTGGTGTTCCTGGCAGGATTGTCCTTACTGCTCTATCCGTCTGTCAGCAACTACTGGAATTCCTTCCATGCATCCCGGGCCATCGCCAGCTACGCCGAGGAAGCGGCCAATCTGGACAACGATGTCTATGACCGGATCATGGAGGAGGCGATTGCCTACAACGCGTCCCTGCTGGACCGGGAGAACGAGTATGTTCTCACCGAGGAACAGAGCGAGGCCTATTACAATGTGCTCAACGTCACCGGAACCGGCATCATGGGCTATATCGAGATCGCCGAACTGGATGTGCATCTGCCCATCTACCATGGCACCTCGGACGCGGTGCTTCAGATCGTCGTGGGTCATCTGGACTGGACCAGCCTGCCCACCGGCGGTGAGGGGACCCACTGCGTCCTCTCCGGCCACCGGGGACTGCCCAGCGCAAAGCTGTTCACCCATCTGGACAAGCTGACGGTGGGGGATACCTTCCTCATCCGGGTGCTGGACGAGGTGCTGACCTATGAGGTGGACCAGATCCTGATCGTGGAGCCCAACGATACCGACGCCCTTCAGATCGTCGAGGGGGAGGACCTGTGCACCCTGGTGACTTGTACCCCCTACGGCATCAATTCCCACCGGCTTCTGGTCCGGGGGCATCGGGTGCCCAACGCCGAGGAGGCGAAGATCGTCCGGGTGACTTCCGACGCGGTTCAGATCGAGCCGGTGCTGGTCGCGCCGGTGGTTGCCGCGCCGATTCTGCTGTTTCTGCTGATCAAACTACTGCTTCCGAACCGGAGGAAGAGAAATGGGAGGAATCAAAGATGAAACGAAAGCTCTTTTTATTTTTGCTGATCGCTGACCTGTTACCGGGTGGGCGACCTGACCTGGAAGAACGGGGAATATGTCTTCGTCCCCGCAGGGGATTTTGCCGAATGGGATGGGGAGTTTGACAACATTCAGTCCCCGGAGCTTGCCCTGTCCCTGGCCGCCTACGCGGAGCGCAATGGCATCCAGGGAACCACCAAGTCCATCGGCGCCAACGGGCGGGTCACCTTCGACGATTTGGCGCCCGGCCTGTATCTGATGGTCCAGGAGGAGGCGGCGGAGGGCTTCTATCCCGTGAATCCCTTCCTGGTGTCCATTCCCCAGGAGGAGAATGGGAAACTCGAATATGACATCGACGCAAGCCCGAAGGTGGAGCCCATCCCGGAGCCGACCTGGCCCACCTGCCCCTCGGAACCTACGGAACCCAGCGAGCCCACTGGTCCCACGGAGCCCACCACTCCCACGGAACCGACTGGGCCCTCTGAGCCCACAGAGCCTACCGGACCTTCTGAGCCGACGGAGCC
>JBGVDK010000006.1:0-3120 GCA_045119355.1 Faecousia sp. | reverse complement strand
ACATGATCCCCTACCGGTTCAGCTTCCTCTACAGCTTCGTGATGCTGTACATGGCCTACCGGGCTTATCTGATGAAGGACAGCTTCAAGCGGGGCCAGATCGTCTTCGCGGGGGTCCTGGGCGTGCTGCTGACCATCTTCTCCGAGAGCTGGGACGATCCGGCGTATCTGGCCTTCAACGGCGGCTTTTTGCTGCTGTATCTGATCATTCTCCTCTTCGACCGGCCCGGCAAGGCTCCTTCCGAGGAAGCCTCTGAGGAGGAAATCGCCGCCTGGCAGTCCGATCTCAAGCGCCGCCGGAGCTTCGCTTCCAGGGCGCTGCTTGCGGTGATGATGCTGGAATTGGGCATGAACGTGCTGAATTTCGGTCTGCGGTTCTCCTACACCACCGTCAGCAACTACCCCAAGGGCACCGGGGATACGGAGGCCGTCATCGCCTATATGGAACAGCGGGAGGAGGGCAATCTCTTCTACCGGGCCGAGACCACCCATTCCCAGACCCTGAACGACGGCGCCCTGAACGGCTACAACGGCGTCTCCACCTTCACCAGCTCCGCCAACGTGAAGGTCACCGAGTTCATGAAGGCCCTGGGCTACGGCGCCAAGAACACCTACAACCGCTACTGCTTCGAGGAATCCAGCCCCGTTGCCAACCTGTTCCTGGGCCTCAAGTATATGATCGAGCGGGACGGGGACGTGGAGGAAAACGACTATTTCAACATCGTCTACTCCTCCGGGGATGTGTACCTGCTGGAAAACAACGCGTATCTCCCCCTGGGCTTCCTGGTGAACGCGGACCTGGCGGAGCTGGAATTCAGCCTTTCCGACCGCTTCGCCATGCAGAACGCCATCTTCTCCCTGGCCACCGGTGTCCAGGAGGATGTGTGGGACATGGTCCAGGATGTGACCATCACCGCCGAGAAGGTCACCATCGACAGCGCCAGCGTCTACCAGTGCAGCTACTCCGACGCCCAGTCCGGCGGCC
This sequence comes from Faecousia sp., assembly GCA_045119355.1. Lineage (GTDB taxonomy): Bacteria > Bacillota > Clostridia > Oscillospirales > Oscillospiraceae > Faecousia. Next base: position 2,136 of record JBGVDK010000006.1, on the reverse strand, counting down.
TGATCATCTATGAGTTCACCGCGGAGAAAAACGGCTTCCTTTGCCTGGACTTCGACGTCACCGACCGAAACAGCTACACCGTCTACCTCAACGGCGAGAAGCTCTACTCCGAGAGTCTAAGCCTGCCCCAGATGATCGCGGCCTCCAACGTAGAGGTGGGCGACGTGGTCCGGGTGGAGCTGAAATGCAAATCCGGCGAGGACGGCCGGACCACCGTCAAGGCCGCCATCCTCAACGGCAGCTACTTCCGCACCGGCGTGGAGATCCTGAGCCGGTCCACCCTGAACCTGACCACCTACGAAAGCACCCATGTCGCAGGAACCATCGAGTGCGACCGGGACGGCCTGCTCTACACCTCCATCCCCCAGGACGGCAACTGGAAGGTCTTCGTTGACGGTGTCCAGGTGGAATACACCCTGGTTGGCGACTGCATGATCGGCGTGAAGCTTCAGCAGGGCACCCACGAGGTGGAATATGTCTACGAAAACGAGGCCTTCAGCTACGGCTGGAAGATCAGCCTGGCCTTCGCGCTGGTGTTCCTGATCTGCGTTCTCGCCGCCGGAAAGCAGAAGACCGGCAAGTATCAGAAATAATGTTTCAGCCCGCGGAGAATAATCCGCGGGCTTTCTCTGTAATTTTTCAAGCCAAACCGTGTCTTTATAGGTGAAAGGCCTTTCAAAAGAAAGAAGGTGGTACATATGACCGACGAAGAGATCATCGGTCTGTTCTGGCGCAGAGACGAGAGCGGCATCCGGCAGGCGGAACGGAAATACGGCTCCTACTGCTCCTCCCTGGTCCGGCGCATCCTCCCGGAGGAGGACGCAGAGGAATGCATGAACGACCTCTGGCTCCGGGTCTGGGACTCCATCCCGCCCCAGCGGCCCAGGGAGCTGAAGCTCTATTTGGCGCGGATCGCCCGGAATCTGGCGGTGAACGCTCTCCGGGACAAGCGGACGGAAAAGCGGGGCTCCGGGGAAACGGAGGCTCTGCTGGACGAGCTGGCGGAATGCCTCCCCGGCGGCGATACGCCCGAGGAGGCCTACCAGGCAAAAGAGCTGAGCGCCGCCGTCAACCGTTTCCTCCGCAGGCTCCCCCGCCGGGAGGGGGACGCCTTCATCCGGCGCTACTTCTTCGCGGAGACGCCCCGGGAGATCGGAGAACGGTATGGAATGCGGGAAAACACCGTAAATGTCATGCTCTGCCGGACCCGGAAGAAGCTCCGCGCCTACTTAAAACAGGAGGGATATCTATGAAGAATGAAATCTTATTGGAAGCCATCGGCGGCATTGACGAGGACCTGCTGGTCCGGTCCGAGACCTTCGGCGCCTCCCACCGCCCCCTGCGGCGAATCGCCATGATTGCCGCAGCGGTAATGCTGCTGGCCGTGACGGTGTTTGCCTCCGCCGCGGGAATCCAATACTGGCTTGGCCGCTCGGAGGATGGGCTTTACAACACGCTGAATTTCCGCTATGAACTGTCCCCGGTTTCCATCCGTCCGGAAGCTTTGGAGGAGCTGACCAGCGCCCTGAACGACCGGTGGGCGGAGGATTGGGAGATCGTCAGTGAAATGGACACCTACTATTACCATGCCCTGCCCTATTCTGAAACCAGCACGGCCCTTCGGGGTATTTCCGACCTGGAGGACTTTCTGGGAATTGACCTTCTGGTGACCCCGGAGCTGGAAGCATCGGCTTTGGCCTACCTGGAGGAAGCAGCTCCGGGAAGCGGCTCAGAGCACATCCATCTCCATCTGTACGGCCCCCGGCGGGAGGATGCGATGGAGGAATACAGCGATACCGGCGCAATCACCCTTCAGGCCATCGGGGTTCAGATCTATCTCAGCGGCCAGGGAACCAACTGCTATGGCGGCCTGCGGATTCTGATCCCCCTGACGGAGGAATTCGCGGAATCCTGCCCCCAGGAAACCTGGTACTCCGAGCTCAGCGACTATCAGGTGGAGCAGACTCAGTTTGGGAACGTCCCGGTATATCTGTGCACCGCGGACAACGCCTCTGACCGTTCCACAGCCCTGGCCCTGTACGGCGACGGAAGCAACGGCTACTACGCTTACGTCGCTACGGAACCGGCCAAATGGAGCAAGGAATACCCCGGCGGCTGGGTCGATGATCCCATGGA
>JBGVDK010000005.1:0-28999 GCA_045119355.1 Faecousia sp. | reverse complement strand
GACTGTTGGGTGGATACATGGCGCTGGCAGTGGGGGGCGTACTTCCCGGCCAGGGTAAAGGCCCCCAAATCCGCCAGGATCAGGGCATCCACCCCGGCGTCGTTCAGCCGTTCCAGATGCTCCGGAAGTCGGTCCGCCTCGTCGTGGCGGGGCATGGTGTTCACGGTCACATGGACCCGCACCCCACGGTCATGGGCATATTGCACGGCCCGGGGCAGCTCCTCCGGGGAAAAATTCCCCGCGAAGGAGCGCATACCGAAGTCCGTTCCGGCAAGGTACACCGCGTCGGCACCGTAGGCCACCGCCATGCGCAGCCGCTCAAAGTCCCCGGCAGGAGCCAGCAGCTCCGGTTTTCTGTATCTCATGGTTTTACTCATCCTCATTCAGGCTGGCCAGGAAATTCAGGTGCTCGCTCTCGGTCTTGGAGAACTTGTGGGTATTGGTTTCCGGGTTCAGCGCGTAGAAATAGTAATTGGTCTCTTCCGGCATCAGGGCGGCACGAAGGCTGCTGAGGCCAGGATTGGAAATGGGTCCGGGAGGCAGGCCCTGATACTTATAGGTGTTGTAGGGATCGTCGATCTGCAGATCGTCCAACGTCAAGGCTCTGGGTTCCTCCAGGATATACTGGATGGTGGCGTCGACGTTCAGATAAGGCCAGTTGGCGGGGTCCGTCAGACGATTGTAGATGACAGAGGCGATGGTGGCGCTTTCCGTGGTGCCGGCGGTCTCCTTCTCGATCATGGAGGCCACGATGACCACTTCCCGAACGGTATATTTCCGGGCGGCGATATAGTCCTCACCGTAGCCGTTGTCCCGGTACCACTCCGCCAGGGTGTTGTTCAACTGGATAATACCCGCCCGCAGGTTCTCGTCAAACTGCTTTTCAAAGTCGTTGAGGAACTTACGGATGACACGCTCCGGGTCATCGTTGGCGTAAAACTCATAGGTATCCGGGAACAGATAGCCCTCCAGGCAATACTTGCTGTCCCGCTCCACGCCATCCAGGAACCAGTAATCGGAGAAATCGCCGGTCTGGCAGATCTTTTCCAGTTCCTCCACGGTGCAGACCTCGTTTTCTTCCAGCTTTTCAAAGATCTGGCGGCAATTGTAGCCCTCGGGGATCACCACCGTCACCGTAGCCCGGTTGGAGCTGTACTGGCGCATGGCGTTGACCAGGGCGTGGTAATCGTACATACTGTTGAGCGTATAGGTGCCCGGGGTGATCTTGTCCGCGGCGTGGGCGATCTCGGCATATTTCAGGAACAGCTCCTCATAGCGGATCAGTCCCGCCTTGCGCAGCTTCTCGGCCACATCCTCCATGGTGTCGTCGTCATCGATGGTAATGGAAACTTCCTTGTCGGGCTTGGTCAGGGCCAGCAGATCATCTGCGCAGACCCACAGCAGACGGCCCACGAAAATGCCCATGGCCAGCAGCATGGACCACAGAATCACCGTGGCGATAAAGTGGGGAATGCCCAGCATACCGGAGCTTCTGGGGTTGGACCACTTCTTCACCCGGGCTTTCCGGGGCTTTTTCGGTTTCTTTTCCTTTTTTTCTTTCTTCGGCGCGGGCTGGGCCGGGGCTGCTTCCCCGGCGGCAGACTCCGGAAGTTCCTCCACGGGTTCCTCCGGGATCCACTCAGGCTCTGCCTCGGGAACCGGCGCTTCCGGGGGCTGCTCCCCTGCGGCAGCGAAGTCCTCTCCCAGCAGATCCCGCAGCTCCGGGTCGTCCCGTAAAAGGTCCGTCAGGTCGATGTCCTCTTCAGGCCGCAAAACCTCTTCGTCGTCGTTGTGCAATTCATCATTCATTGTGCTTTAAACCTCCCCTCAGCAGGGTCAGCCCTCCCAGGGCCGGATGTGGATGGCCGCGGCCACCTTCTGGGCCGCTTCTTTGCCCGCCATGACGGTGACCAGTTCCAGCGCAAAGCCTTCAGCGGAACCGGCGGAGGTACCGCTGATCACATGACCGTCCCGGACCGCTGCCACGCCGGGAACCATGATGGCATCTCCCATCTCGTTTTCCATTCCGGGGTAACAGGTGCAGCGGTGGCCGTCGGTGATGCGCAGATCCGCCAGTACCGTGGGACCGGCGCAGATGGCGGCGACAAACTTGCCGTTTTCATGGGCAAAGCGCAGGGCTTCCAGGGCAGCGGGGCTGTTTCTCACGGTGGTGACACCGCCCATACCGCCAGGCAGCACGATCATGTCGAGCTGTGTCAGATCCATCTGCTCCAAGGTCATATCGGCCTCCACCCGGATGCCGTGACCGCCGGCCACGGTCCGCGCGCCTACACCTACCGTAGCCACGGGCACACCGGCCCGGCGCAGCAGGTCCACAGGGGTCAGGGCCTCCACTTCTTCAAAACCTTCGCCTAACAGCACATATACCATTGCTTATCCCTCCAAACAGCGCTTGACCAGCGCGTAGATCTCGGTGTGAATCTCTTCAATGGGCCGCATCTGCCCATCCCGCACACACTGGATGACGGTCCATCCATAATGCCGCGCCGCCTGTCGGCCCGTTTCCCGGCAGGTGCGAAGATACGCGGTGTCCTGCTCATGAATATCGGCAGTGGTGTGGGTGTCCGCCTCCCGGCGGCGCATCAGGGCCTCGGTATGCTCCGTGGGTACATCCAGGTAAATCACCAGGTCCGGCTTGGGAAGGCCCAGCTTGCTGTACTCAAAATCATACAGCCAGTTGAGGAACGGGCCCCGGTTCTCAGGGGGCTCCTTGGATGCCTGATGCACCGCGTTGGAGGTGGTGTACCGGTCCGACAGCATGAGCCCTCCATTTTCGTAGTAAGTTTGCCAAACTTTTTTGTACGATGCAAACCTGTCCACCGCATAGAATGCAGAGGCGGCATAGGCATTGACATCCGAGGGGTTCGATCCGAATTCCCCCTTCAGATACATCCGAATCAGGGCGGAGGATTCCTCCTGATACTGGGGGAACACCAGCCGGCGGAATTCCACACGGTCATCTTCCAGATGCCGGCACAGCCGGGCAAACTGGGTGGACTTCCCGGATCCATCGGTGCCTTCAAACACAATCAGTTTACCCATTTATCCCTTCCCCTTTGCTTTTTTCTTGCAGGCCAGGACAAATTTGGGCAGCCGCATCATACGGCCCAGGCGTTTGGGTTCCTTGACCAGGCGGTAAAACCATTCCAGGCGGGCGTTGATCATCCACTGGGGGGCCCGCTTCACGTTGCCGGCGAAGCCATCCAGACTGCCGCCCAGGCCGATCATCAGCTTAACGTGAAGGTCCTCCTGATGGCGCTCCATAAACTTTTCCTGCTTGGGGGCGCCCAGGCAGACAAACACCACATCCGCCCCGGCGGCATTGATTTTCTCCACAACGGGGCCTTCGTCTTTGAAGTAGCCGTCGGCAGTGCCGCAGATGGTAAGGCCGGGGTATTTTTCCTTTAATTTCTCCGCGGCCTGCTCCGCCACACCGGGCTTGCTGCCCAGCAGGTACAGCTTCTGCCCTGTGCCCGCGAGCACACCGCAGAGGTTGGAAGCAAAATCGATTCCCGCAACCTTCTCTTTCAGGGGAGTCCCCAAAATCTCGGCTCCCATGACCACACCGGCGCCGTCCGGCAGCACCAGCTCCGCCCGGTTCAAAAGTTCACAAAAGGCGCTGTCCTGCATGGCCTCATAGACCATCTCCGCATTGGGCGTGACACAGTAGCAGGTCTTCTCCCCCGCCAGAATATTCTTCGCTTTCTCTAAAGCATCCGCCATGGTCACATTGTCAAAGCGGACGCCCATCACATCAATTTTCATCCATGGATCACCCATTTCTGTTTTCCTGGACATAGTCCGGGTATTTTACATAGCTTCAGCATATCATATTTTTCTGTATTTGTCCACCGCGGTTTTTCACAGCTTCCGAACTCCGGCATAAACTGGGCTGTGGGCACCATTTCATAATGACTATGTTTGGAGGGACTTAGATGGCGGAATGCTTCGATCATCACCGGCCGGAACGCCGGCCCGGAATGTGCATCCACACCCGAAAAATCACCGACAGCTGTCGGGACAAAGATTGCATAGAGGACTTAAGGGTCTATCTGACCAAGACCTCCCAGGCCACCCTGGACAACTGCGTCGGCGCCAAAGCCCGCTGCGCCGAGCTGATCCACGCCCATCTGGATGTGGACCCCATTGCGTTCAACCGCAACCATTACTTTGTGGACATCACCTTCTATTACAAGGTGCTGGCAGACACGGTCACCGACTGCGGCCGCCCCGCGACCCTGTACGGCCTGGCTCTGTTTTCCAAGCGGGTGGTGCTGTGCGGCGAGGATAACTGCGCCAGGATCTTCAGCAGCCAGAACCACAGCTTTGACAGCCGGGGAAATATGCCTACGGCGGTTGTGGAGGCGCTGGATCCCATGATCCTGGACTCCAAGGTGGTGCCGGTGTGCGACTGTTCCATCCGAGACCTGCGCCCCGGAAAGATCCCCAGCTGCATCTGTCAGCAGTTCGACGAAGAACTGGTCCTTACCGGGGAGGCACGGAGGCTGTTTGTCACCCTGGGCCAGTTCTCCATGATCCGCTTGGAGACCGATGTGCAGATTCAGGTGCCCGTGGAGGATTTCTGCATCCCCAGCAAGGAATGCTGCGACTCTGCCGGCTGCGCCGAGGATCCCTGCGAGATGTTTTCCCGTATTGCCTTCCCGGTGGAGCAGTTTCTGCCCCAGGCTGCCACCCAGGAGGAGGGCTATTGCACCACAGCCAGCTGTCAGAAAAAGAACAAGTAATATGACAAAGCCGCCTGCCGACCGTTTGGCCGTTGGCAGGCGGTGTTTTTGTTGGAATGCGGTCCGGCGGAGCGGTCCTGACAGCTATGTGCCCGTGTCCGGTCCGTCCCCTCCGGGCCATGCCCTGCTTGTTTCCGGCAGGCAAACCGGCAGCCCGATGGCTGCCAAAATGGAACTTTCCCTTTCCATTTATTATAGACGGAAACAAAGGCCGGTTGGTTGCACCCTTTGAAAAAATATTTTGTGAATCTTTTTAAAGAAGTCCGTTTTGCGGCACAGCAGCGGACGGGAATACCATGTTCTTGGGCGTTCTCAGCCAAAAAGACCGGGAGGCCAAGGGCCTCCCGGTTGGGGGATTGACTTAGTGGAAGGCTTCGCAGTAGCGCGTCAGGATGGCAGCAACCTGGGCACGGTTGGCGGCGGCTTTGGGGGCTGGATCATTTCAGGCTGTTATAGCTCACCGTGATGGGATCGGAGTAGACGTAGATGGTCTTTCCGGTGTCGGGGTCGGTGTAGGCCAGGAACGCACGGATCACGTAGTAGCTGTTGCCTCCGGTGGGCTTCAGGTTGTACACATAGGAACCATCCTCTTTGTATGCGCTGAAGTTGACCCGGGTCCGCCCGCTGGTGTTCACCGTCAGGTTTCTGGTGCCCAAGCGGTTCTTGAGCATATAGACGATGCCGTGGGCGGTAACATCATAATACGTTTCGGCGTTTTCGTAATCGCTGAACTTGCCCGTAATGACAATGCGGCCGGTGGACGTGTTAACGGCGGCGCTGACACTGACGGTGGGGGCAGTCTTTTCGGTGGTCAGCACGGGGATCTCCTCGGTGTAGGTGGCGCCGCAGGTGCCGCAGGTATACGTCATAATGCCGGTTTCCGTTTCGGTAGGAGCCTTGGTCTCCACGCCCTGACCCCAGGCGTGGCCAGTGGCGGGGATCACCGTACCGGTGCGTACCGTGGTTTCGCAGACGGTGCAGTAGTGGTCGCCGGTGTAGCCGTCATGCTCGCAGTCTGCCTCGGCGGCATTCACAAGGACGGTGCTGTGTCCCACTGCTTCGGTGAAATCCCGATGCTCATGGGCATCGCAGCGGCTGCAGGTGTAGACCGTATAGCCGCCCTCGGTACAGGTGGGTTCCACTGTCTCACCCTTGACGCTATAGTCATGGCCCAAAGCGGGGATGATTTCGCCGGCAGCGATGACCGTTTCGCAATCGTCGCACCAGGTATCGCCAGTGTAACCATCATGATCGCAGTCCGCCTCGGCGGCATTGATCACCTGGGTGTTGGCGTGGTCACAGGACACCGCTTCCGTCAGCGTCACAGTGTAGGTCTTGGCGGTGGTGCCGTCCTCGGACAGGGTCAGGATCTTCACCACATGGTCCACGGCAGGCAGGATGGTAATGGCGGCATTGACCTCGGATTTCGCTGTGACGGTGGTGCCTTCGGCGGTATAAGCGGTGGTGTCGGCACTGAAATCCCCCAGTGCCACGCCGTCCACATAGATGGCGGACAGGTCCGCAGCCGCATTGACCTCCAGCTGACCGGCGAAGGTCATGATCTCCGCCTCCGTGATACCCACGCAGTTACTGCCGCTGGTGCCGTTCTGCTGGGTAAAGATGATCCGCAGGGCCACCGGGTTCACCACCTGGTCGAAGGTATAGGTGTACTGGGCACCCAGGCTGTAGCTCTCCACCAGCTCGGCGGTGGAGCCCACGGTGTAGAAGGTGCTGCCGTCCAGGGAGTAGGCAAATTCCACAGCCTCGGGGTAGGCGCAGCAGCTGTCATAGTAGTAGTACAGATTTACGCTGCTGATGAGTTGGGCAGTGGCCCACTGGAAGGTCAGGGTGGCCTGGGCGGAAGTGGTACGGTTATTCCAGTTGGTCCAGCGCTCGGAAGTGTTGTCACCAGGCTTCAGGACGCCGTTGCGAATGGATTCCAGACGATCGGACTGCTTGCTTTCTTCAATATCCTGGGTCAGGCTGGAAGCGGAGGGAGCAACGTTGGCGCTTTCGGTGTTGACGGCTTCCGCCACCCGGATGGAGGCGGTGACAGCCAGGGTTTCAGTGCCAAAGATGGCGGCGGTACCGCTGACCACAACCACATCTCCGGCGTTTGCCAGGGCATCCGCGGAGACGGCGTCCCAAGTCACGGTAAATTCGCCGGACAGGGTTCCATCCGCCAGCACGCCGGAAACGGTGGCAGGCAGCGTGGGCACCACGCCGGGGGTGGTGACGGTGGAAACATTGCGCAGGGCAATCACGTCGTCAATCACATGGAGCTTGCAGCTGACAGCAATCACCGCATAGCCGTCAAACGTCAGCACACCGTTCACGGTATAGTCCCCGGCAGTGCCGTAAACAGCGGCGGGTACTTCCTCCCAAACAATGGTGCCGGTGACGGAGGAACCGTCCGCCAGGTTTCCTGTGGCGGTGGTCTCGAACTGAGGCTGCGCGCCCACCTTCACGGTGTAGTCCTTGACCATGGTATAGCTGGTAAGGCCCTCGGTCTGGGTCTCCTGCTCCACCGTCTTGATGGTGACGCTGCCGCCGGTGAGGCCGGAGGACGTGACGCTGACGGTGATGGAGCCAGCGTCTTCTGTGGACCGGACAATCACCAGCGCCTTGCCGGCATAAGCGGCGATCTGGGCAGAAGTGGAAGAAGTCCGTACAGAGGACTGCTGGTACTTTGCGGTGGTGGCCTGGTCGCCGTTGTCCACCGCGACGATCTCGCCGTTGCCGGTGAGGGAGAAATAAATCGTATTGGTAGCGGTGGTATCCAGATTGCCAGCGGCGTCGGTGACGTCAACGGTGATGTACACCAGACCGGAACCGTCGGCGTTCATCTCGGTTTTGTTGGCGGAAACCTGGAGCTGGGACACGGTGCCGGGGGTGGTGACGGTATGCTTGCCGCAGTTTCCGGCGAGCGTAATCTCGGTGACGCCGTCGGCCTCGTAAGCCTTGGCATTCAGGGTGCCGGCCTCATAGGCCACATTAAACACGGCATACAGGCCATCGGCCCCGGAGCCGGAAGCGGTGGTGCAGACAGCGCTGTCATTGCTGACGGTGGTGTAGGTATAGTAAGTATGGCCCGCAGCGGAGGTATGGGCCACCCGGGTGGCGGTGCCCACCAGGGTACCGTTGCGGTACAGCTTCACCACAGGGGCGTTGGAGTATACCCAGACAGGGGTCATGCCATTGGTAGTCATCATGTTGTCGGCATCCCAAGCAGTGACCAGGTGCAGGGTGGTTTCATCCTTGTTCCACTGGCTGCGGTAGAGATAATAGGTATCCTTCTCAAAGCCGGTGGTCTCCACGATGCCGAAGTAGGAACTGTTGGGATAAGCGCCGCTGTAAGAAACGGAGCCGCTGCCGGTGCCGTTCCAGGGGGTAGGCTCACCCAGGTAGTCAAAGCCGGTCCATACAAACTCGCCGGCCACGCAGTCATACTGGTAGGTATTGTAAATGGAATCGTGAGCGGTGATGCCCCAGCTGACGGCAGAGGTATCGTAAGAGGTCAGGTGATATTTGCCGTCGGCGCTGGAATTGCTGGCCTGGGAAGTGTAGATGCCACGGCTGTTGGTATGGGAAGCGGTTTCGGTGGCGATGATGCAGCCGGTGCTGCCGCCGTAGCTCTGGGCCAGGCTGTACAGCTCGCCGGCGGTGTTGGCGTAGTTGAAGCCGGCGATGCCGCCGTTGGAGGTGATCACATTCAGGACGTCGATCACCCGGGAGTCTCCACCCCGGTTGTTGTCGCCGATGGTGGCGGGACGGGTGCCGTCCTCGTCGTTGAACCAGGTGATGACATTGGCGGCCACATCGTCAAAATCGCTGGTCTGGGTCCAGTAAGTACCCTCCTGGATTTCGTTACCGATGGACCAGGCAATGATGGCAGGGGCGTTGCGGTCCCGCTTCACCATGGAACGGGCAGCATACTCCGCCCAGGTCATGGAGCTTTCCGCGCCATACAGGCCATTGCCGGAACCGATCGTCTCATCAAAATACAGGGAAAAGTCGTTGGAATTGCCATTTTTGGGGTCCAGCAGGCCGTCGAAGGCCTCCTCGATCACCAGCAAGCCCAGTTCGTTGCAGATGGCGATGAAATCCTCGTCAGCAGGATTGTGGGCAGTACGGATGGCGTTGCAGCCCATATCCTTCATAATGGACAGCTGACGATACATGGCGTCATAATACGCGGCAGAGCCCAGGCCGCCCTGGTCGTGGTGCAAGCACACGCCGTTGAGCTTCACATTCTCGCCGTTGAGGTGGAAGCCGTTGGCGTCAAAGCTGAACCAGCGGAAGCCAAATTCGGATTCATAGGAATCCACCACTGCCCCATCCACGGTCAGTTCGGTAGTGACGGTGTACAGGTTCGGCTCGTCCACGGACCACAGCTTGGGACTGGTGACCACAGGCGTGGTGGCGGCGGCGGCGGTGGCCCCGGCCTCCACGGTAACGGTAGCGGTGTGAGAAGCCGCCGCTTCATCACTGCCCTTGGGATAAACGGTGCTGGTGACCTGAACCGTGGCAGATTCGCTTCCGTCATTGACCACATCCACCGCCACATTCACGGTTCCGTCGCCGCCGGCAATGTTGGGGGTGGTTACCGTGGTGCCGTTCAGGTCCACATGGACAGGATCCGCGACGATCAGGGTCACATCACGATAGATACCACTGCCGGAGTACCAGCGGCTGGTGGGAATATTATTGACCGCCTTCACAGCGATGACATTTTCCGCAGAGCCGTCGCAGGTCAGGTAGTCGGTAATGTCAAAGGCAAAGGCGGTATAACCGTAGTGGTGCTCACCCACATAGGTGCCGTTGACATAGACATAGGCATCCGAATAGACGCCATCAAAATTCAAAAGGACCGTCTTCCCCGCGTCGGAAGCAGGCAAGGTGAAGGTCTTGCGGTACCAGCCGGTACCGCCGGGCAGGAAACCGCTTTCCGCTTCTCCGGAGGTGGTATAGCTCTGAATGATGCTGAAGTCATGGGGCAGACTGATATTCTCCCAGTCGGAATCATTGAAGGTCGGGTTGGAGGCACTGGTATTGTCGCCCAAGTAGAATTTCCACCCCGAATTGAAGCTTCGGCTTCTGCTATCATCGGTTGAAGAAGCCACCCCGATGGTTTGCGCCGCCCCCGGAATGGTGGTCTGGTCCACCGCCAGCGCGCCTGTGGGGATACCGGTCAACACCAGCACCAGTGCCAGCACCAGTGCCGTAATACGGCGTGTCGTTTGGAATTTTGTCATACACTCATCTCATTTCCACAATACTTACAGCAGGTAGATTCTGCCATATGCTATAACATAATATACAAGATTCCTTCGTTTTCATCAACAGATAACTTGCTTTTCCGCAGCAATTTCACAACCTCAATTTCATTCTTTTTCTTCCCGTTTCAGGCGTTTTCTCTTGTATTCCTTGTTACCGCAAATCGTTTTTCACGGACTTTATTCCATATTTTACCACAGGCATTGATATAAAAAATCCCAGGGGCGTATTCCCCTGGGAGTCGGTATTTTGGGGTGGCCTTCAGACTGGATCCACCGCGCATTCCAGATTCTCACGGTCGAAGACCGCCTGGGCCCCGGGAACCGGGGCGCCGCCTCTGGCGAATTCCTGATAGTATTTGGCCGAAGCCTCATTCATTTTGCACAGGTATTCCGGCCTTCCCTGCAGCCCGCCGCATTCATTGTGGACCATGGCCATACAGGCATGACAGATTCTGGAATTGGGGCAGGAGGCGCAGGCCGGTGCGTACCGCAGATTCTCCGTGGCCTCCACCACGATTTTCCAGGCTTCCTCCATGGTATGCTCCCGGACGCTGCATCGCACTGTGGAATGCATACCGCAATTGCCCAAATTCCCCTGCCAATCCAACCAGAAGGACGAGCGTCCCGCCCGGCAATTCATAGACCGCCCCTCATGGGGCACATTCCGGAACGTTTCCTCCGTCACGGGCATGAAGTGACTGAAATTCCGGACCTGTCCCTGAAACCACTCCGGGCTGTTTTGCAGCCAATCCGCAAGGACCCGGGCATAGCCCGCCTGTTCGGGGTCCAATCGGTCATTGTGACCGACCATGGCCGCATCCCGCCGTACTGGGGGGAACATATAGGTCGCCACCTGCACAGGGCTGTTCACAGACTTGGCAAAAGCGATCATAGCCTCCATATCCTTCAGATTGTAGGGGGTGATGCTGGTATTGAATTTTAGGGGAATGTCATAGGATTTCAACAATTCCACACCCCGGCGCATCCGATCATAGGCGTTCCCATCCCCACACAGGGCCGCATAGGTCTCCGGGCTGGCACCATAGAGGGTCATATTGATCCGGGTGGGCCGATGTTCCGACAGAAATTTTGCCATGGACGCATCGATCAGGGTACCGTTGGTATTGACACTGGCCTGCATCCCCATATCCAGCATCTCTGACAGAATTTTCTGAAAGTCCGGGTGCAGAAAAGGCTCGCCCCCGGTGATCAGCGGGAACAGCGTCCCAAGCCGCTGGGCCTGTCTTGCCAGATCCAGCCATTCTTCCGTGGGCACCAGGCCGCCCATGGCCCGGACCTCTCCCATGGTCTTGCGGACATAGCACATTTTGCACTGCAGGTTGCACAGGGGCAGCAGCTCAAAGGCGCCGGTCAGGGGCAGGCGCTGTTGCACGGCTTTCTCCCACAGTCGGTCTCGAATGGTCTTCATCGTTCAATCACTCCATCTAATTGCAGACGTTCCTTCAGGCATTGGACAGCGCCTTCGTCCGGGGTGCAGATCAGGCGGTACACCGGGTACTGGCCGATCAGCTCCATCAGCAGCTCCCCCGCCCGGATTCTGGCATCCGGGTTCCAGCCGTCGATGACCAGTTGGGGCATCAGTGCCGACAGGGCTTTTACCGGCCGCAGGCGCTCAATTCGGTTCTCCTTCCCCTGCCCCAGCAATACCACCGCCCCCAGGGAGCAGGTTTCGCTGCTGGCAACCGGCTCAGAGCCGTCAATGGGGAATCCAAAGGTTCTGTAACCCTCCCCCATTTGCCGGACCAGGGTGCGGTCATTACAAAGAATGCGCGCGCCTTCCCAACGATTCCACAGCCGGGCCTGGGTGGATTTTCCGGTGCCGGAGGGCGCTGTAAAAAGGATGCCCTTCCCCCCCACAGCAATCTGGGAGGCATGAAAAAAGGACACGCCAAAGTATTGGAACAAAGCCCGCATGGGCAGCAGCCGCAGCAGGCTTCCCAAAGAACCAGGGGGCCGCAAAAAAGGTGCCGCGTTGATGGTGCATTGGATCCGGTTCATTTCCGGCCCATAGGTCGCCGCCGCAATGTAGCCCTTGTATCCGCCCCGGGTCATGCACCAATTTTGGCCATCCCGGAAATAGTAGTCCTGGAGCAAATCCCGACCTTCAGATTCCCAGGTAGGCAGCACCAAAGCATCCCAGTCCCACGAAACCTGAATTTCCACATCCGGTTCCACGGCACCTTCATCAAAAAAGGGCACCAGTTCGGGGTTCACAACCAGTTCCTGCTGGGAATCGATCCGCAGCGCAAGGCCACCCAGGCTCAGGCGATACTCCATATCCTCACCTCCAAAAAACAGGAGCCGGCAGTTGACTGCCGGCTCCCTGACAACTGTTATTCAGTCAATTTAAAATGGTATTACGAAGTCCAGTAGCCATAATTGCCGCCGGTGGTGTAACAGTCGCAGTTGGTATCCTCATAGAAATGGACATTGTAGGAACCACCCATCAACTCAGCCATACCGGGACTCATTTCAAAGGGGTTCTTATAGTTATCACAGGCCTTATGGTCGCCAATAGCGGGGCCATTGTCCACCACGATGCCGCAGTTACCGGCGATGTTGGTATCCAGCTGATAGCGCTCGATTTCCAGAACGGGTCTCACATAAGTCTTCTTCATTATAGTCATCCCCCTTCCTTTAGCCTTCGCTTCCATCAACATTCTCGTCAGTGGGGACGATCACTTCGAAGGCGGCATTGCCGCAAACCTTAATATTGGTTACAGAGATCAGGCTGTCGGAAGCGGTGATCTTAAAGGTGGCAATCACATTGATCACCTCATTATCTTCACCCTTCTCCTCAACGAGGGTCGCATAGCGAGTAATGTCATAGTAGCAGTCGGCTGCATTATTGATCGCCACGATGTTGCCGTTGATGTTCACGGTACCGCTGCCAGTGGGGGCCTTGATCCCCAGGTACACCTTGTTGGTGCTGGTATCCCAGCGGGTAAGGCTGAAGCTGACGGACTGACCGTTGTTCAGGTAAACCTCTTCCTTGGGGCCGTTGCTCTCATACTCGCTGGCGGTCTTGACTTCACCGTTGCTATCCGTAAAGACCACGAAGCCCGTCTCGGAGTTCCACACGATTTCGCCGTCGTCATTCACGGTGGTATGCTCCGTGAGCAGCTTGTCGCGAAGGGTGGCATAGGTCATGTTGGCCTCACCGTCGGTAGCGTAAGCAGACTGGGCGACATAGTAGTTGGTGTCATCGGGATTCAAAGGATTCACTACACGGATGCCATCCAGCCAGAATTCGCAGCCGTAGCTGCCGGGGTTGTTGCCAGTCTCAGTCGTCTGGCCCTTGGCAATGGAAACCTCAACGGTGTAGGTGCCATAGTTATCCGCTTCATAGGTAAAGACAGGAATGTTATACAGCTTAAGGTCATTATCTTTCGTCTTATAGCTGGTGTCACGGAAAGCCGTATAGATCACTTTATTATCTTCATTCTTAATCTGCACACGAATATACGCGGAATCATTGGTCGTACGCGCAAAGAACGAGGTGGCAGTGCCGGTGAAGGTGTAGGAGAAGGAAGCGAAAGCGTCGGCGGTGTTGACATACATGGAGCTGCCGTTGCTGTCACCGTTGTCTCCCAGGTAAGCCACATCGGAGCCGTAGGGGCTGTCTCCAACGGTGCCAACCACACCGGGCTCCTGGTTAGCGGTTTCGGAAGTGCCCACATTCTGCCAATCACCAATGAAGTTCACGAGATCGGAGAAGTCCTGCTCATAATACATGGTGCTGGCGGGAATGATGTAAATATAGGCTTTGTTGCTCTCGGACTCCGTAGTGGTTTCCGTACCGCTGTTGCCGGTGCCGGTAACCTTAGCGGTGTAGGTCAGCACCTCGATGCCCGTCAGAGGCTTGGTCAGCTGATACTGAATCTTGCCATTCACGATGTTGGCGGTGCCATACTGGGCGCCGGTAACCTCCGTCAGCTCAATGGTTTCACCGCGGTACACGTCATTTGCCAGCGCGTCGATTTCCACAGCCAAGCCATAGTCCAGCACAATCTTGTCGTCCACAGGGCGGGAGCTGGGATTCGGCAGGTTGGCGTCGAAATAGTTCTGGCAGATGAACGTCAGAGAATCCTCAGACTCGTCGCTGCCTTTTGCGGTAATGGTAGCACTGGTCAGACCAGATGTGGCAGGGATCTGATCACCCTTTGTATAGGTATCGTCACCCACGGTAAAGTTGTAAGCGGCCGTCCCCTGATAGGTATAAGAAGGTGTCTTGAAGCCGATACTTTCAACGGAATCCTCGACCACTTTATAGGTAGAGCCGGTCTCCTCAATCTCCGTGCTGAAACGGGCGGTCTGGCCGTTCCGCAGCGTAAAGTGACCATTCGCATCCGTAGAGGGATTAGCGATGACCTGACCGTTGGCGTTCAGCAGGTTATAGCTGGTATTGGCCAAAATCGCACCGTCCTTATAGATGGTGAAGCCAAAGTCGATCGTGTCCACCATGGCCTGCTCTTCATCAGTGAGAGGAGAAATATCGCCGTCTTCGGTCTCGGACTTGTCCGCCCGCTTGGTGACGGAGACCACGTCCTTCATGGGCAGGTTGAACTTGATCTGAGCATTGGAGGAACCGGCGCCGCGCTCCAAATAGAAGATGGTCAGTTCATGGGCATCCGTAGCAGAGAAGCTGGCACGGGTATGGTTAATAACGCCCAGGCCATCACCCTCGGTCTCATTGAACAGTTTGGCTACAAATTTACCGTCAACCTGCTTGAACTTGGGGTTCAAACCATTGCCGGAATTACCGATGCTGGTATTCAAATTATTATTAGCAGAGAGGGTGATGGTATTCTCAGCAAAGTTAATCTCCGCGTCCAGGCGGTTGTGAATGCCGCCCAGGTCCACCACCAACTGGCCGTCAATGAAAATCCACACATCATCGTCGCCGGAAAAGGTGAACTTAATCGGGGTGGAGTTGTCGTCGCTGGCCTTCATACGGCCATTGGCGGTCATATTGAAGGGAACGGTAGCACTCATACCGAAGTGGTAGTTGCAGTTACTTTCGCCGTCGATGTCGAAGCCATCATTGAAGGGCAACCAAACGGTTTTACAGCCATCAGGATAGCCATTGCTATGGTTGTTCCACTGTGTGTTAGAGGTATTCAGGTACAGACGTCCGCCGCTCTTTGCAGTGGTGGAACCCTGCGCAGAATCCTCATGGAAATACACACCGTAAAGGGAGGCGTCAAAGATGTAATAACCATAGTTCTCGCTGGTTTCATCGCCCACATACAGGAACGGCATCTCAACCGCAGTGTAGATGGTCTTTACAGTGGAATCACTGTTGAAAATACCAGCGTCGGGCTTGTTGAACACAATATTCTTGTTGGCATCCAGGGTGTCCTTTACCAGGCCGCTATAGATATACTGACCCTTGGTGTTACCCATCGTTTTCTTGTTCCACCAGTTCCAGGCAGCATATCCCAAGGATTTCGTGCTGTTTGCGTACTCATAAGAATACAGGGTGATATTCTGGCCGGTGACAGTCGCGTCTCCACCGGTAGTGTTGATGGTCCAAGTATATGTATGCCGAATTTTTTCGCATTTCAGACCGTTAACAACATAGGCCACACCATCAATTTTGTAGTAATAGTCGCCGCCGGTATAAGCCCTGTAGTTGCTTCCCCAATCATAGTAAACAGTAGTCTTTTTCTCAGTCTTTTCACCGTAGCCATAAGATTCAGCAGCAGGAGCACCATCACTGAAATAGATTCCGTTCCACTGGGTCAGGTTCTCGAGGCTGCCGGCCGCAATGGCAGCATTCACTTCCACCTGGTGGGTCGCATTGTTGATGGTGGCTGCATCATAGTCATACAGCGTGACGGGCAGGTACTTAATGACCTCACCGTCACCGGTAGCATAGGTCACAGCCCGCAGATCTGTGCCATCCGTGACCGTGGTTTGGTCCTCCACACGCATTACGGCCACAGTGTCATTATCGACAGGCCGACGCAGTTGGTTGACAGCGCTCCAAACGTTCTGGTTGATGGTCTGCATAACATCCAGCGCCGCGTTCGCCACATCCTTGACACTGACAGCGCCAGCGGGAATGGTTCCGAAGACCATTACCAGGGACAGTACCAGTGCCAACATACGTAATGTACGCTTTTTCATTTGTTATCCCCCTTTTCGAGATTACTTAGATCCATATTTAGGTTCCGACAGATACACCTATACTGCTGTAATCATATCACTTTTACATAGTAAAATCAAGTACTTTTTTACTTTATTTCAGTTAAAAACCACCCTTTGAGGGTGCATTGTTGACAGCTCAACTATGTTTGCAATTTTACCCCTGGGTAACCCCTTCGTAATGAAGTCAATATCACCAAATCGCGCAAAACGGGCCGAAAAAATCCCCTCCGGCATAACCGGAGGGGATCATTTCATTCAATTACACCAGCTCGATGATAGCCGTCTCAGCGGCGTCGCCGCGGCGAGCGCCCAGACGGGTCACACGGGTGTAGCCGCCATTACGGTCGGCGTACTTGGGTGCGATTTCCTTGAACAGCTTATGAGCCACATCTTCCTTGGTGATGAAGGTCAGGGCCTTGCGGTAAGCGGCCAGGTCGCCCTTCTTGCCCAGGGTGATCATCTTCTCAACCACAGGCTGAACTTCCTTGGCCTTGAAGAACGTGGTCTCCAGCTTGCCGTTGGCCAGCAGATCCGTGGTCTGCTGACGCAGCAGGGCTCTGCGCTGTTCGCTGGTTCTACCCAGCTTACGAGTGCCGAACATAGACATTTCCTCCTTATATAAGGTGTGAAGAATTAGTTGTTGTTACCAGAATCGTCGCTGGCCAGGGACAGGCCCATCATCTCCAGCTTCTTCTGCACTTCGTCCAGGGACTTCTTGCCCATGTTTCGGACCTTCATCATGTCCTCGCCGGTCTTGTTGATCAGATCCTCGACGGTGTTGATGTTGGCGCGCTTCAGGCAGTTGAAGCTGCGGACGGACAGGTCCAGCTCGTCAATGGTCATCTGCAGCAGCTTATTGGGGCTGTTGTCAGGCTTATCCACCACGGTGGAGCTGTTTGCCACAGACTCAGACAGGTTGGTGAACAGACCCAGGTGATCGGAAAGGATCTTCGCGCCCAAGGAAACAGCGTCCCGGGCGGAAATGGTGGAGTCCGTCCAGACCTCAAGGGTCAGCTTGTCGTAATCGGTCATGTTGCCCACACGGGTGTTCTCCACCGTATAGTTGACCTTGTAAACAGGGCTATACAGGGAGTCCACGGGGATCACGCCGATGGGAGTCTGGGGAGTCTTGTTGCGATCAGCAGAAGTATAACCCCGGCCATGGCTCATGGTCATTTCCATGTTAAAGGTGGCATCGGGACCCAGAGAGCAGATATGCAGGTCCGGGTTCAGGATCTCCACCTCAGCGTCGGCCTTGATGGAGCCGGCCGTCACCTCGCAGGGGCCAACCGCGTCGATATACACGGTCTTGACACCCTGGCAGTGAAGCTTAGCAATGATCCGCTTCACATTCAGCACAATCTCCGTCACATCCTCCTTGACACCGGGGATGGTGGAGAACTCATGCTGGACGCCGTTGATCTTGATGGATGTGGCGGCGGTGCCGGGCAGAGAGGACAGCAGAATTCTGCGCAGAGAATTGCCCAAGGTCGTACCATAGCCACGCTCCAGAGGTTCCACCACGTACTTGCCGTAAGACACATCCTCGGCGGAATCCAGGCACTGGATACGGGGCTTTTCGATTTCTACCATGAATTATACCCTCCTTTTCTGCGGGAATGAAACCCGCGCTCAGCTTACAAACAAACGAGGGTAAGCAATTACTTGGAGTAATACTCGACGATCAGGTGCTCGGCGATCTCGAAGTCGATGTCTTCCTTGGTGGGAAGGGCGATCACCTTGCCGGTCAGGGTGTTCTTGTCCCGGTCCAGCCACTTGGGAGCGGCAACGAAGACATCGTCTTCCTTCAGCTTCTTGAAGCGGTTGTTGGAAACACTCTTCTCGGAAACGGCAATCACATCGCCAACCTTCACCAGGTAAGAAGGAATGTTCACCTTCTTGCCGTTGACGGTGTAGTGGCAGTGGTTCACCAGCTGGCGGGCCTCACGACGGGTGGCGGCAAAGCCCAGGCGGTAAACAACGTTGTCCAGGCGGCGCTCAACCAGGCTCAGCAGAACTTCACCGGTGTTGCCCTCGGCGCGGGAAGCCTTCTCGTAGTAACCACGGAACTGCTTCTCCAGAATGCCGTAGACAAACTTGACCTTCTGCTTCTCATTCAGCTGAGTAGCGTACTCGGACTTCTTGGCCCGGCGCTGACCGCCGGGATGCTTGTTGGACTCCTTGCTGTAGCCCATAGCGGCGGGGGAAACGCCCAGCGTTCTGCAACGCTTCAGCACAGGCTGTGTATTCTTAGCCATAATTCAATATTCCTCCTATAGCGAAATCAGACGCGGCGTCTCTTGGGAGGACGGCAGCCATTGTGGGGAATGGGAGTGACGTCCTTGATCATAACAACTTCCAGGCCAGCGGACTGCAGGGCGCGGATAGCGGCCTCACGTCCCTGACCGGGGCCCTTCACGAAGACCTCAACGGTCTTCAGACCATACTCCTTAGCAGCGTTGGCAGCGGTTTCAGCGGCCATCTGAGCTGCGAAGGGGGTGGACTTTCTGGAGCCACGGAAGCCGAGACCACCGGAGGAAGCCCAGGACAGGGCATTGCCTTCCAGGTCGGTGATGGTGACCATGGTGTTGTTGAAGGAAGAGCGGATATGAGCGGCGCCCTTCTCAACAACCTTGCGCTCACGACGGCGCTTGACGACTTTCTTGGTGTTCTTAGTAGCCATTTACATATCCCTCCTTACTTCTTGTTGTTGGCAATGGTCTTCTTGGGACCCTTGCGGGTACGGGCATTGGTCTTGGTGCGCTGGCCGTGGACGGGCAAGCCGCGGCGATGCCGCAGGCCACGATAGCAGCCGATCTCGGTCAGACGCTTGATGTTCAGGGCAGTCTCACGACGCAGGTCACCCTCGATGGTGTAGTTGTGATCGATCACATCACGCAGGGCAGCCTCCTGATCCTCGGTCAGGTCCTTCACACGGGTGTCGGGGTCAATGTTGGCTTTCGCCAGGATATCACCAGCGCTCTTCACGCCGATACCATAAATATAAGTCAGCGCAATCTCGATGCGCTTCTCGCGGGGCAGGTCAATACCAGCAATACGTGCCATAACTTTTCAAGCACCTCCTATTAGCCTTGTCTCTGCTTGTGTTTGGGGTTTTCGCAAATTACCATAACGCGGCCCTTGCGCTTAATGATCTTACACTTTTCGCACATGGGTTTAACGGACGGTCTAACCTTCATGCTATTTTACCTCCATATGAGAGTCTGTAAAACTTACTTGCTTCTCCAGGTGATCCGACCCTGGGTCAGATCATAGGGAGACATCTGAACAGTTACCTTGTCACCAGGCAAGATCTTAATAAAGTTCATTCTGAGCTTGCCGGAAATGTGCGCCAGAATGGTATGTCCGTTGCCAATGTCAACGGTGAACATCGCATTCGGCAGAGCATCGACAACGATGCCCTCAAGTTCGATTACGTCGTCTTTTGCCAAGATTTTAACCTCCTTGGTAATGACTCAAAATGTCCTGACTGAATGCAGCCAGATCTCTGCGTAATTCGCTGTTGAGCACCTTGCCGCCGGAACGAATCCGTTCGGCGACAACGGAATCAGGCCGAGAGACCATACGCACGTGCTTCAGCTTCTTTCGCTTTGGCTGTTCCAGCTTCCTCTGTCTTCCGTTAGCCAGCAGCACATAATCATTATCGGACCCCACTACATAGAACAGGCCCTGGTCATGTCCCGCCGTAGGCTGAACAATGTCAGCGATACAGATTTGAGGTGAATCTGGAACCATACTTACAATCCCTCAGTGACGGTGAGAATTTCCGGCTCGCCGTCGGTAATGAGTATACTGTTTTCATAGTGGGCCGCCAGAGAACCATCCGCCGTAACGGTGGTCCACTTGTCCTTCAGGACCCGCACGTCATAATGACCTGCGGTGACCATGGGCTCGACCGCCAGGGTCATGCCCTTGATCAGTCTGGGGCCTCTGCCGGGTTTTCCGAAGTTCGGAACTTCCGGCTCTTCGTGCAGCGCCGCGCCAACGCCGTGACCTACGAAGGCGCGAACCACTGAAAATCCATTAGACTCCACATACGTCTGAACGGCGTGACCAATATCGCTGACGCGGTAACCTTGTCTTGCGAACTTCACACCCTCAAAAAAGCTCTGCTGAGTGACCTCAATGAGCTTTCGCGCAAGAGGAGATACTTCCCCGCAGGGAAATGTTGCTGCACAATCCCCGGTGAATCCCTGGTAGAAGGCGCCAACGTCCACAGAGACGATGTCCCCTTCCTTCAGCACATACCCTCCGGGGATGCCGTGGATGACCACGTCATTGACGGAGATGCAGGCGCTGGCAGGAAAACCATTGTAGTGAAGGAATGTGGGGCGAGCTCCCTGACTAATAATGTAGTCATGAATCGCCTTGTCAATCTCGCCGGTGGTGACGCCAGGTCTTACCATTTCCCCTGCCAAGGCACGGGCTGCCGCGGTAATTTTACAGGCCTTACGCATCACGACCAGTTCACGTTCATTTTTTACAGGAATCATGCTTATTTACCTATCGCCTTCAGAATATCCGCGTTGGCTTCCTCGATGGGCTTGTTGCCCTCGACCAGCCGGAGCTTGCCGCAGCCGCGGTAGAAGTCCTTCAGAACCTCCGTCTCCGCGTGATACACTTCCAGGCGGTGGCGTACTGTTTCGGGCTTATCGTCCTTACGGATCACCAGCTCGCCCTGGCACAGGTCACACACGCCCTCTTTCTTGGTGGGGTTGGCGACGATGTGATAGCTCGCGCCGCAGGCGGAGCAGACACGGCGGCCGGTCATCCGGGCTTCGATGACAGCGTCATCGATCTCTAGGGAGACAGCGTAGTCGATGTGGATCCCGGCAGTCTCCAGCGCCTGCGCCTGGGGCAGGGTTCTGGGCATACCGTCCAGAATAAAACCAGCCTCGCAGTCGGTGCGGGAGACTCGCTCCCGAACGATGCCAATAATGACATCGTCGGGGACGAGGGAGCCGCTTTCCATGAATTCTTTTACTTTCTGACCCAGCTCGGAGCCATTACGCATGGCCTCACGAAGCATATTACCGGTGGAGATGGTGGGGATGCCCAGCTTTTCATGCAGAAGTTCTGCCTGGGTACCCTTACCGGCGCCAGGGGCACCTAAAAGAATCAGGTTCATACTAGACCTTCCTTTTCTTACTCCAGGAAGCCCTTGTAGTGCCGCATCATCAGCTGAGCCTCCAGAGCCTGGACAGTCTCCAGAGCAACGCCGACAACGATGATGACGGAGGTGCCGCCGATGCCGAGGTTACCGACAGCGGGGAAGATCGCGCCACCAATCAGGGGCAGCAGGGCAACAATAGCCAGATAAATTGCACCAAACAGCACGACCTTATGGATCACCTTGGAGATGAACTGAGCGGTAGGCTTGCCGGGACGGAATCCGGGAATGAAACCGCCGTTCTTCATCAGGTTATTGGCGATCTCAGTGGGATCATACTGAATCGCGGAATAGAAATAGCTGAAACCGATGATCAGAACAAAATAGAAGACAATATAGAACCAGTGGGTAGTCTGGAACATATCGTGGAACAAGCCGCTGTTGGTGCCGGTGAACGCCATGATGGTAGCCGGCAGAGACGCGATGGACTGGGCAAAGATGATGGGCATAACACCAGACATATTGACCTTAATGGGCAGGTTGGTGTTCTGACCGCCATAAACCTTGCGGCCAACAACGCGCTTGGCGTACTGGATGGGAATCCGGCGCTCGGAATCATTGATAAACACGATCAGCAGCACCAGAGCGATCATCACAACCGTCACGATCAGGGCAACGTACCAGTCCAGCCGGACGCTGCTTTTGACGCCGGGGATGAAGCTCAGCAGGGTCACAATGCCGTCAGGCAGGCGGGAGATGATACCGGCAAACAGGATCATGGAGATGCCGTTGCCGATGCCCATCTCGGTGATCCGCTCACCCAGCCACATGACGAAGGCAGCGCCTGCGGTGAAGGACAGGATGATGACGGCGCCTGCCCACCACTCGGTGTGGTTCAGGATGCCGTAGCCGGAGTTGGCCAGCATGACGTAGTAAGCCCAGCCCATGAGCAGGCCCAGGCCCACGGTGGTCAGGCGGGTGATCTTGTTCAGCTTCTTCTTACCTTCCTCGCCGCCTTCCTTAGCCAGGCGCTCCAGAGGAGGCAGGGCAATGGTCAGCAGCTGGATGATAATGGAAGCGTTGATATAGGGCTGGATGGACAGCGCCAGAACGGTTGCGGTAGAGAACGCGGAACCGGACATGACGTTGTACAGGCCCAGGATGGTGTTGTTGAGCTGAGCATACTCGAAGTAGCTCTTCAGAGCCGCGCCGTTTACGAAGGGAACAGGAACCAGGCAGCACAGACGGTACAGCACCAAGACACCCAGGGTGAACAGGAGCTTGGACCGCAGTTCGGTTACCTTCCAGGCATTACGGAGTGTGGAGAACACTTACACCACCTCTGCCTTTCCACCTGCCTGCTCGATCTTTGCCTTAGCAGACTCGGAGAAAGCAGCGGCCTTCACAGTGATCTTCTTGGTCAGGTTACCGTTGGACAGCACCTTCAGACCATACTTGCACTCGCTCAGGATGCCCTTCTCGATCAGGGCAGCAGCGTCGACAACAGCGCCGTCTTCAAACACATTCAGGCAAGCCACGTTGACAGCGGTCAGGGGCTTGGCGAAGATATTGTTGAAGCCACGCTTGGGGACACGGCGGGACAGAGGCA
The DNA here is from genome assembly GCA_045119355.1 of Faecousia sp. GTDB lineage: Bacteria > Bacillota > Clostridia > Oscillospirales > Oscillospiraceae > Faecousia. The sequence goes on along the minus strand of JBGVDK010000005.1, from coordinate 6,040 downwards.
TCTGGCCGCCTTCGAAGCCGATGCGGACCTTGCCGCCGGAGCGGGCCTTCTGACCCTTGTGGCCACGGCCGCCGGTCTTACCGTTGCCGGTGCCGACGCCACGACCCTTACGCTTGCCCACATGGGTGGAGCCAGCGACAGGAGACAGTTCAGACAGATTCATAGGTTGCTCCTCCTTATTCGACTTCAGTCACCTGCAGCAGATAGCCGATCTTGGCGATCTTGCCGCGGGTCTGAGTGTTATCGGGCTGAATGGTGGTCTGGCCGATCTTGCGCAGGCCCAGAGACTCAGCAGTTGCGATGTGCTTCTGGAGACGACCGTTCAGGCTCTTGACCAGGGTAATTTTCAGGTTAGCCATTTCAATTGCCTCCTTAGATGATTTCTTCCACGGACTTGCCGCGGATAGCAGCCACCTGCTCGGGGCCACGCAGGCTCTTCAGGCCCTCCATGGTGGCCTTAACCACGTTCTGGGGGTTGTTGGAGCGCAGGCACTTGGCGCAGATGTTCTTAATACCGACAGCTTCCATGACAGCACGGACAGCGCCGCCGGCGATGACGCCGGTGCCTTCGGGGGCGGGCTTCATCATGACGGTGCCGGCACCGAAGATGCCGATGGTGTCGTGGGGGATGGTGTCACCGGCCAGAGTGACCTTGACCATGTTCTTCTTGGCATCGGAAATGCCCTTCAGAATGGCCTCGGAAACTTCGGCGGCCTTGCCCATGCCGTAGCCCACGGTGCCCTTGCCGTCGCCGACAACGACCAGGGCGGAGAACTTCGCCACACGGCCGCCCTTGACGGTCTTGGAAACACGGTTCAGATAAACAACCTTCTCGATGAGTTCGGGAGCGTTGTCGTTATTTCTGGTATAAGCCATTATTTCTTCCTCCTCCTTAGAACTCGAGACCGCCTTCGCGGGCGCCCTCAGCCAGAGCAGCCACACGGCCGTGGTACACATAGCCGCCACGGTCGAACACGACGACGTTGATGCCCTTTTCCTTGGCACGCTGGGCCAGGGTCAGGCCCACCTTCTTGGCAGCTTCGCAGTTGCCGGTAGCACCTTCAAAGGACTTTTCAAGGGTGGAAGCAGAAACCAGGGTAACTCCGTTCACATCATCGATGATCTGAGCGAAGATGTTGGCGTTGCTGCGGAACACATTCAGGCGAGGTCTCTCGGGCGTGCCGGAGATCTTGCCGCGGACGCGCACGTGTCGCTTCAGGCGCATAGCCTTCTTATCAGTCTTACTAACCATTGTTGGCACACCTCCTTATTACTTCTTGCCGCCGGCCTTACCGACCTTACGGCGGATGACCTCATCGGTATACTTGATGCCCTTGCCCTTGTAGGGTTCGGGGGGACGCTTGCCGCGGACTTCGGCAGCGAACTGGCCGACGACCTGCTTGTCGGGGCCGTGGACGATGATCTTGTTGGGAGCGGGCACATCAATGGTGATGCCTTCGATCTCATCCATGAAGACCTGATGGGAGAAACCCAGGTTCATGACGAGCTGCTTGCCCTTCTTCTCAACTCTGTAACCGGTACCGACCACATCCAGTTCCTTCTTGAACTCCTTCTCGACGCCCTCGATCATGTTGGCGATCAGGGTGCGGGTCAGGCCGTGCAGGGACTTGTGCAGATGCTCTTCGTCAGGACGTTTGACAGTAACGGTGTTGCCCTCCAGGGCAATGATCATATCGGGGTGGAACTTCTGGGTCAGAGTGCCCTTGGGGCCCTTGACAGTGACAACGTTCTCAGCGCCGATGGTAACGGTGACGCCAGCGGGCACCACCACGGGATGCTTACCAATTCTAGACATTGTGCGTACCTCCCCTTACCAAACGAATGCCAGGACTTCGCCGCCGACATGCAGCTCGCGAGCCTTCTTGTCGGTCATGACGCCCTTGGAAGTGGAAATGATGGCAATACCCAGACCCTTCAGGACCTTGGGCAGCTCGTCGGCGCCGGCGTAAATACGCAGGCCGGGCTTGGACACACGGCGCAGGCCGGTAATAACCTTCTCCTTCTTGCCGTGGTACTTCAGGGTGATGTGGATCATGCCCTGGGTGCCGTTGTCGACAACGGAGTAGGACTTGATGTAGCCCTCATCCAGCAGGATCTGAGCAATGCTCTTCTTCAGGTTGGAAGCGGGGACATCGACGGTGTCGTGCTTGGCAGAGTTAGCGTTCCGGACTCTGGTCAGCATATCTGCTACGGGATCGGTGATTTGCATGTTTATATCCTCCTTATAGAAGTTACGGGCTGAACCCGTGGAGATCCGGGGGTATCCGGGGAATGCGAGTGATTGTGTCACCCCATCTTCCCAGGACTTCCCGAATCTTTTTCACATTATAATCTTGACTTACCAGCTGGCCTTACGGACACCGGGAATCTGGCCCTTGTAGGCCAGCTCACGGAAGCAGATACGGCACACGCCGTAGTCACGCAGGTAAGCATGGGGTCTGCCGCAGATCTTGCAGCGGTTGTCGCGGCGGCTGGAGAACTTGGCCTCAGCCTGCTGCTTCAGGATCATAGACTTCTTAGCCATTTCTTAATCCTCCTTGATCAAGCGTAGAAGGGAGCGCCCAGCTGGGTCAGCAGCTCTTTGGCTTCCTCGTCGGTGGTGGCGGTGGTGCAGACGCAGATATCCATGCCGCGGATCTTGTCCACCTTGTCGTACTCGATCTCGGGGAAAATCAGCTGTTCCTTCAGACCAAAGGCGTAGTTGCCACGGCCGTCGAAGGAGTTGGGGTTAATGCCGCGGAAGTCGCGGACACGGGGCAGAGCCACGCTGAACAGACGGTCCAGGAACTCGTACATCTTGTCGCCGCGCAGGGTGACCTTGACGCCGACGGTTTCGCCTTCACGGAGCTTGAAGTTTGCGACGGACTTGCGGGCCTTGCAGGTCACGGGCTTCTGGCCGGTGATGGTGCCCAGATCCTTCACGATGGCTTCGATCTCCTTGGCGTTGTTCTTGCTCTCGCCGCAGCGGACATTCACGATGACCTTGTCCAGCTTGGGGATCTGCATCACGCTCTTGTAGCCGAACTTCTTGTTGAGGGCAGGAGCGATCTCGCTAACATACTTTTCTTTCAGTCTTGCAGCCATTTCTTACTCCTCCTTCATCAGATTTCGGCGCCGCACTTGCGGCACACGCGGGTCTTCTTTTCGCCGGAAACATTGTAGCCGACGCGGACACCCTTGTCGCACTTGGGGCAGTACAGAGCAACCTTGCAAGCGCGGATGGGGGTTTCCTTCTTCACGATGCCGCCGGTCTCGCCCTGACGACGGGGCTTGGTGTGGCAGGTGGCAACGTTGACCTGCTCGACAACGAGCATGTCCTTGGCGGGCATGGCCACCAGGACCTTGCCCTTCTTGCCCTTGTCCTTGCCGGACAGGACAACAACGGTATCATTCTTCTTAATGTTCATTGACGTTGGTCCCCCTTAAATGACTTCGGGTGCCAGAGACAGGATCTTCATGTAATCCTTCTCACGCAGCTCACGGGCCACCGGTCCAAAGATACGGGTACCGCGGGGATTGCGGTCTTCCTTGATGATGACGGCAGCGTTCTCGTCGAAACGGACGTAGGAGCCGTCAGCGCGGTGGATGCCCTTCTTGGTGCGGACGATAACAGCCTTGACGACTTCGCCCTTCTTCACGGTGCCGCCGGGAGTGGCCTTCCGGACGGAAGCGACGATCACGTCGCCGATGTTGCCAAACTTACGCTTGGAGCCGCCCATCACACGGATGCAGTGGATCTCCTTAGCGCCGGTGTTGTCGGCAACCCTCAGATAGCTTTCCTGCTGAATCATAGTTGTCGACCTCCTTACTTAGCCTTTTCAATGATGCGGACCAGGCGCCATCTCTTGTCCTTGGACAGGGGGCGGGTCTCCATCACTTCCACGGTATCGCCGATGCCGCACTCGTTGTTCTCATCGTGGGCCTTCAGCTTATAAGTCCGCTTCATAATCTTCTTGTACAGAGGATGCTGAACGCTATCCTCGATCGCAACCACAATGGTCTTGTCCATCTTATCGGAGACAACCTGACCAATTCTGGTTTTACGGAAAGCTCTGGTATTTTCAGTCATAATTGCTTACCTCCTCAGACGGTCTCTTTCTCACGAATAATGGTTTTGATGCGGGCAATGTCTTTCTTGACCGCTGCGATCTTCACGGGATTGTCCAGCTGGTTGGTGGCGTGCTGCATACGCAGCATGAACAGATCCTTCTTCAGGTCAACCAGCTTCTTCTCCAGGTCCGCAGTGGACATGGCCTTGATTTCCTTGAGTTCCTTTGCCTTCATCTTATTCACCGCCGATCTCAGAAGTGGTCTCCTTGCGGATGACGCGGGTCTTGATGGGCAGCTTGTGCTGTGCCAGACGCAGAGCCTCCAGAGCGACTTCCTCGCTCACGCCGCCAATTTCGAACATGACCTTATCGGTCTTAACGACAGCGACCCAGGTCTCAGGTGCGCCCTTACCGGAACCCATACGGACGCCAAGAGCCTTCTTGGTGATGGGCTTGTCGGGGAAAATCTTGATCCAGACCTTACCGCCACGCTTGGTGTGACGAGTCATGGCAACACGGGCTGCCTCGATCTGGTTGCCGGTGATCCAGCCGGGCTCGCAAGCCTGGATGCCAAACTCACCGTAAGCGACCTTGTTGCCGCGGTAGGCACGACCGGTCATGCGGCCACGCTGCACCTTGCGGTACTTAACTCTCTTGGGCATCAGCATTAGCGGTTGCCTCCTTCTCTACGGGTATAGGGTCTGCGCTCGCCGTTGTTGTTCCGGCGGTCGCCGCCCTGACGGCGGTCACCGTTGCGGCGGTCGCCATTGCGGCGGTCGCGGCGCTCGCGGGGAGCGGGCTCGGGAGCAGCGGCGCGCAGGGTGGTGTTCAGGACCTCACCCTTGTAGATCCAAACCTTGACGCCGATGCGGCCATAGGTGGTGGCAGCCTCAGCGAAGCCGTACTCGATGTCGGCACGGATGGTCTGCAGGGGAATGGTGCCCTCGTGGTAGGACTCGGAGCGGGCAATTTCAGCGCCGCCCAGACGGCCGGAGCAGGTAACCTTGATGCCCTTGGCACCCAGGCGGGTGGCCTGCTGCATGGCCTTCTTCATAGCCCGGCGGAAGGAGATACGCTTCTCCAGCTGCTGGGCAATGTTCTCGGCAACCAGCTGAGCGTTCAGGTCGGGGCTGCGAACTTCAACGATGTTCAGAGCCACGGTCTTGCCCATCTTGGCCTCGATATCCTTGCGCAGAATCTCGATCTCAGTGCCGCCCTTGCCGATGATGACACCGGGGCGGGAGCAGTGGATGTTGATCTTGACGCGGCTGTTGCTGCGCTCGATCTCGATCTTGGCGATACCGGCGGAGTACAGCTTGTTCTTCAGATACTTACGAATGTTGTAATCTTCAACGATCAGGTCGCCGACCTTATCTTCACGGGCGTACCAGCGGGAATCCCAGTCCTTGATGACGCCCACACGGAGGCCGTGCGGATTAACTTTCTGTCCCATAGTAACCTCCTGTTAAGCCTTCTCGCTCACACCGATGGTGATGTGAGTGGTTCTCTTCAGAATGCGGACGAAGCCACGGCGGGAAGCGATGCGGCCGCGCTTCAGCACGGGGCCGGGGTTCGCAACGACGGTGGACACATACAGGTTGTCAGCATCCATGTTGTAGTTATGCTCAGCATTGGCAACAGCGCTCTTCAGCAGCTTGAGCATGGGCTCGCAAGCGGACTTGGGGGTTGCCATCATATATGCGGCTGCGGTCTTGACGTCCTTGCCACGGATCATGTCGCAAACCAGCTTCACTTTCCGGGGAGACATACGGACGTATTTCACATGAGCTAAAGCTTCCATTCCAGTTCCTCCTTACTTGCTGTTGGTGGTCTTGCTGCCAGAGTGGCCCCGGAAGGTTCTGGTGGGGACAAACTCGCCCAGCTTGTGGCCGACCATATCTTCGGTGATATAGACGGGAACATGCTTGCGGCCGTCGTGGACAGCGATGGTGTGACCGACGAAGGAGGGG
>JBGVDK010000004.1:0-4151 GCA_045119355.1 Faecousia sp. | reverse complement strand
TTTGAACAGTGTTTTTTAGCGGATTTTGCGATCCGCTTTCTTGTCATGCCCATTTTATAGAAAAAGTGCATCCCTTGCGGGATGCACTCATTCGCTATAGAGGTTTGCCGCCGAACAATGTCGCTAGCTTAATGACATTGGCCGCGAGGCTGCTCCTTTTTATGTCCGATAAAGGAAATGTAGGGACCGGCCTCCCGGACGGTCCGTTCGGTAAAATTTGACCTCGATGGGCAAATTTTGCCGTTACCAACGCCGCCTTACGGCGGACGGACCGTCAAGGACGCCGGTCCCTACAATTGGATCATCCGGGCTCGTACCCAGCCAAAGCCTCCCCCTTGAGGGGAAGGTGCCTCCGGAGGAGGCAGATGAGGTGTATCCCCGAAGGGGCGTTACCGCAGTATGGATTTCCCGGATGCCTTAATCCACCGTCTGCCCTGTGATCAAAACATACGGATGCCGCCCCTCATTGAGCCAGAGCAGGGTATTCACCATATCCTCCCGGGGAAGCCCCACACAGCCGCCGGTGGATCCGGTGCTGCAATGGAGGAAAATGGCACAGCCCCGGCTGGGGATGGTATAGGGCGGGGTGTTGTAGCGGATGACGCAGGCGTAGGCGTACTGGGTCTGGTAGTCCTCCAGATGCTCCACGTCGTCGTTCCAGGTCTCCTCCAGGGTGGGATCGTTCCGCTCCTGCCAGGTGTTGAAGTAGATGGAGTTTGCGTCGCAGACCCATTCGGAGTTGGAGGTGATGTCCCGCCAGGGGATGTGCAGGCCCTCCGGCTCCTCCTCGTTGCCGAAGGCCAGCCCCAGGGACCACAACCCCGCCGGGGAGGTGTTGGTATTGCGCTGGCGGTTGTGCATCACACCGCCGCTGCCCACCCAGCCGGACATCCGGGTGAGACCCTCTGCCGCCGCCCAGGTCCCGCCATCCTGCCGTTCGTAGCAGGTGGTGATGGTGGAGACTCCGTCCTCCTGGGCGCAGACCAGAATCAGCTGGGTGCATTGGCGCTCCTCGATGTCCGCCCAGGTGACGCCCTCTACGGCCATCCATTTTTCCAGAAGCTCCATGTCGCCGCAGTCCTCGTCCGCCGGATAGCTCGCTGCCAAGTCCGGATTCCAGGTGGAGCTGGTGTCCCCGGGCTGGGGCGAGATAGCCTCGCCGATTTGGAGGGTGGATTCGTCCCAGACCTCCTCCGGGATCAGAGTGCCCCGGCCGAACCATTCCAACCGGACCTCGCCGGTGGCTTCGTCGTAAAGATACAGCCAGTAATCCTGGCCCTGTTCCAGATAGCCTGCCAGGATGGTCTCCTCGGCGGGCAGGTAGGAAAGCTCCTGGGCGGTGAGGCATTTGTCGAAAAACTCCTCCACAGGCACGCCGTGGCTGTGATATTCCCAGGGACTGTCGGCGCTCTCCCGGCGGAGCTTCATGGAGAATTTCTCATGAATGGCGTCGGGGAGGAAGGTGGCGCTGTGGTCGTATTCGGCGCTGTAGGTGATGACGAAGCTGATCCGGTTGATGTAGTAATCGTCCTCGGACCATCCGGCCAGAGGGGCGTTGGCGATTTCCTGACGGATATGGACGTCGGTCATAATGGGATCGTAGGCGACGCGCTCCACCTCGTAGGTCAGGGTTCCGGGCTCCTGGGCAAATCCGGCCAGCACCTCCTCCACCACAGCCAGGGCTTCCTCCATCTCCCCGGAGGTGAAGGGGTAGATGGTGATCTCCTCCGGCATCTGGCGGACCTGGTAGTCGTCATCCACTTCCAAAGCAGTGGGCTCCGTGGAGGCTTCCGATTCTGCGGCGGGCAGGGGAATGGTGGTCGGCTGGCGGACGGTGGGGGCGGATTCTGAATGAGGCTGGGTGCAGCCGCCCAGGCTCAGAGCCAGCGCGAGGATGAGGATAACGGACAGAAAACGAGCATATCTCATAAAAAACCTCCCGGATCTTGATAGTTATAGTCTAAAACCTCGGGAGTGGGAATTCAAATAAAGAATTCTTAATTTTACGCAAAGCCCCAAGGCCCCCTCCCCAGAGGGAGTCTTTAGGACGCTGATTTGTAGGGACCGGCCTCCTGGACGGTCCGCTACGCCGGAAGGCGGCATTTTGCGGCAAAATTTGCCCATCGAGGTCAAATTTTACCGACGGACCGTCGGGGACGCCGGTCCCTACGATTGGATCAAACGGGTTCGCACCAGTTCGTAACTGCAAAAAGGGCCTCCCCGTTCGGGGAGGCCCTAAGTGTATCCTTCAGAAAATCAAGCCAGGTAAATCGCCTTGCAGGCCAGCATGGTCTCGTAGCAGTCCAGCTTGCTCACCAGCTCCAGGGGAGCGTGCATGTTCAGCACGGGCACACCGGCGTCCACGGTGACGATGTTCCGGTTGGCCATGTAAGCTGCGACGGTGCCGCCGCCGCCCTGATCGACCTTGCCCAGAGTGGCGATCTGCCAGATGACGCCGTTGGCATCAAAGGTGGAACGGATGTGGCCCATGGCCTCGGCGGAGGCGTCGGACGCGCCGCCCTTGCCCCGGGAACCGGTGTACTTGCAGATGGAAACGCCGTAGTTCAGCAGGCTGTTGTTCCGCTTGTCGCAGGTCTCGGCGAAGTTGGGGTCGTAGGCGTTGGACACGTCGGCGGACAGGCAGAAGGAACCCGCGAAGCAGTCATACAGCTTCACGCCCTGAGCGTCGCACAGGCCGCCCATGAAGTGCTCGAAATACTCGCTCTGCATACCGGAGATGCCCACGGAGCCGATCTCTTCCTTGTCAGCCAGGATGCAGACGGCGGTCTTGGTGGGGGTGCCGATGGTGAACAGGGCCTCCAGCTCGGCGTAGGCGCAGACACGGTCGTCGTGGCCGTAGGCGGAGATCAGGCTGCGGTCGAAGCCCACCTCGCGGCTGCGGCCCGCGGGAACGATGGTCAGCTCGGCGGAGAGGAAGTCGCTCTCGATCAGGCCGTACTTCTCGTTCAGCCACTTCATCACGTTCAGCTTCACCAGGTCGCTGCCCTCGCCCTCGATGGGCTCGGTGCCCAGGATGACGTTCAGCTGCTCACCGGCGATGACCTTGCCGGCGGTCTTCTGCATCTGATCGGCGGCCAGGTGGGGCAGCAGGTCGGAGACCATCAGGATGGGATCGTTGTCATCCTCGCCCACGGTGACGGTGACGACGGTGCCGTCTTTCTTGTAAACCACACCATGGAGGGCCAGGGGAATGGTCACCCACTGGTACTTCTTGATGCCGCCGTAGTAGTGGGTCTTGAAGTAGGCGATCTCGGAGTCCTCGTACAGGGGATTGGGCTTGATGTCCATCCGGGGGGAGTCCACATGGGCAGCGCAGATGTTGGCGCCGTTTGCCAGGGACTCGGTGCCGATGACAGCCAGGGCGATGGCCTTGCCCCGGTTGTTGTAGTAGATCTTGTCGCCGGGGTTGGCAGCCATGCCGGGGACGAAGGGCTTGAAGCCCAGCTTCTCGGCCTCGGCAACAGCCCAGGCGGTGGCTTCCCGCTCGGTCTTGCACGCGTCCATGAATGCCATGTAGCGCTTGGCGTAGGCGTTCATCTCGGCACGGTCCTCGGCGGTGAGCCGCTCATAGCCGTTCTTGGGCGCGGCCAGCAGGGATTCTCTCAGTTCATCAGTGGTCATAGTGGTATTCTCCTTTGCATAACATTGTGCTTCTATTATACCGACTTCGACGGAAAAAGCAATAGTCTGGCGGAAAGATAAAATGTAGGGACCGGCCTCCTGGACGGTCCGCTCCAACCTTAGGCGGCATCGTTTTCGGTAAAATTTGCCCATCGAGGTCAAATTTTACCGACGGACCGTCGAGGACGCCGGTCCCTACGAGCGCTTACACATAGAAAAATCCCGCCTCCGAAGAGACGGGATTTTTTGCGTTTGTTGGAAAATGTTACGTTATCGGACAAGAAAATGTAACGTTACCGAGCGGGTCAGGGCAGTAACGAATCGCACTGCACTGGCGCACGCATTGGCTGTCGGCCCTGCCGACTTAGCGCTGGACGCGGCCGGAGCCGTCGCCGCCGGCCAGCTTCTCAACCTCAGCCACAGTGACGTGGTTGTAGTCGCCGCCGATGGAGTGCTTCAGAGCGGAAGCCGCAACAGCAAACTCGATGGCATCCTGGCTGGACTTGCCG
>JBGVDK010000003.1:0-9184 GCA_045119355.1 Faecousia sp. | reverse complement strand
CGGCGGCGGCTTCGCCGACAATGAGGAGGAGCTGATCCCCCTGCTGACCAATGGCCTGAAGATTTCCCCCGTCCACCAGGTTCTGGTGGAAAAGTCCATCAAGGGCTACAAGGAGATCGAGTTTGAGGTCATGCGCGACTCCAACGACACCGCCATCGCCATCTGCTCCATGGAGAACATCGACCCCGTGGGCATCCACACCGGCGACTCCATGGTCGTGGCTCCCAGCCAGACCCTCAGCCCCAAGGAATACAACATGCTGAAGAACTCCGCCCTGAAGATCATCCGGGAGCTGAAGATCGAAGGCGGCTGCAACGTCCAGTTCGCGCTGGATCCCTATTCCTTTGAATATTTCCTGATCGAGATCACCCCCCGTGTCTCCCGCTCCTCCGCTCTGGCCTCCAAGGCCAGCGGCTACCCCATCGCGAGAGTCACCGCCAAGGTCGCCCTGGGCCTGACCCTGGACGAGATCCAGATCGCTTCCACCCCCGCGTCCTTCGAGCCCAGCATCGACTACATCGTCACCAAGCTGGCCCGTTTCCCCTTCGATAAGTTCACCTCCGCCGACAACCGCCTGTCCACCCAGATGAAGGCCACCGGCGAGGTCATGTCCATCGGCCGCACCATGGAAGAGTCCCTGCTGAAGGGCGTCCGTGGTCTGGAAATCGGTGTCAACCACATCTACCGCAAGAAGTTTGACACCATGTCCGACTCCGAGCTGATGGAGTATATCCGCCAGGTCCGGGACGACCGGCTGTTCGCCATCGCCGAGCTGATGCGCCGGGACTTCGACCTGGGCAACATCTACGGCGCCACCAAGATCGATATGTTCTTCCTGGAGAAGATCGCGAACATCGTCCGCTACGAGTCCGTCATCAAGGCCAACCCCGGCGACATCGAGGTCCTGAAGACCGCCAAGAAGCTGGGCTTCTCCGACGCCTGGATCGGCGCCCAGTGGGGCAAGAGCGACGTGGAGATGTACCGCCTGCGTGAAGCAAACGACGTCTTCCCCGTCTACAAGATCATCGACACCTGCGCCGGTGAGTTCGACAGCTATGTGCCCTACTTCTACTCCACCTACGAGCAGGAGAACGAGTCCATCGTCACCGACCGGAAGAAGATCATCGTCCTGGGCTCCGGCCCCATCCGCATCGGCCAGGGCGTCGAGTTCGACTACTCCACCGTCCACGCCATCTGGGCCATCAAGGAGGCCGGTTACGAGGCCATCATCATCAACAACAACCCCGAGACCGTCTCCACCGACTACACCTGCTCCGATAAGCTGTACTTCGAGCCTCTGACCATCGAGGATGTCATGAACGTCATCCACCTGGAAAAGCCCGACGGCATCATCGTCACCCTGGGCGGCCAGACCGCCATCAACCTGGCCGAGCGGCTGGACAAGCTGGGCGTGCCCGTCATCGGTACCTCCGTCGCCGCCATCGAGAAGGCCGAGAACCGCGACTCCTTCGAGAAGACCCTGGAAGAGCTGCACATTCCCCAGCCCACCGGTCAGGCCGTTACTGACGTGGAAGCCGGTGTGGCCGTCGCCAACCGGATCGGTTACCCCGTTCTGGTCCGCCCCTCCTTCGTTCTGGGCGGCCGGGCCATGCAGATCGTCCGGGACGACGATCAGCTGCGCCACTACTTCGAGTACGCCATCGTGGCCTCCGAGGAGCACCCCGTCCTGGTTGACAAGTATATCATGGGCAAGGAGCTGGAGGTCGACGCCGTCTGCGACGGTAAGGAAGTGCTGATCCCCGGCATCATGGAGCACGTGGAGCGCACCGGCGTTCACTCCGGCGACTCCATCTCCGTCTATCCCTCCTTCTCCATCAGCGAGAAGGTGAAGGAAGTCATCATCGACTACACCACCAAGCTGGGCATTGGCCTGGGCATGGAGGGTCTGTTCAACATCCAGTTCATCGTGGACCCCAACGAGGACGTGTATATCATCGAGGTCAACCCCCGTTCCTCCCGTACCGTTCCCTTCCTCTCCAAGGCCACCGGCATTCCTCTGGCAAACATCGCCACCAAGGTTGCTCTGGGCCACAGCCTGGCCGAGCAGGGCTACACCGGCGGCCTGCAGCCCAGCAAGAAGCGCTGGTATGTCAAGGTCCCCGTGTTCTCCTTCTCCAAGCTCCACGGCGCGGACATCGCCCTCTCCCCCGAGATGAAGTCCACCGGCGAGGCCATCGGCTATGACGACAGCCTGAACCGCGCCTTCTACAAGGCCCTGCAGGCCGGCGGCACCCGGGTCGCCAACTACGGCACCGTCTTCGTCACCATCGCCGACCAGGACAAGGCCGACGCCCTGCCCCTGATTAAGCGTTTCTACGACCTGGGCTTCAACATCGAAGCCACTCCCGGCACCGCAGCCTACCTGAAGAACCACGGCATCCGCACCCGCGCCAAGAAGAAGATCAGCGAGGGCAGCGAGGAGATCCTGGACTCCCTGCGTCAGGGCCACGTGACCTACGTGCTGAACACCCTGGACCAGAGCAGCAACGCCGGTGAGAACGGCTTCCAGATCCGCCGTGTCGCCACCGAGAACGGCGTCACCGTCTTCACCTCTCTGGACACCGTGAAGGTCCTGCTGGACGTTCTGGAGGAGATCACCTTCTCCGTTTCCACCATCGACGCTTAAGGAGGAACCATGAAGCAGGGTTTCTTCACCATCCTCAAAAACGACGCCCTGACCAGCTCCGTCTACCGGATGGAGCTGGAGGGCGACACCTCCGCAATCACCAATTGCGGACAGTTCGTGGACCTGCGGCTGCCGGAGAAGTACCTCCGCCGGCCCATCTCCGTCTGCGACTATTCTGACACTACCCTGACCCTGATCTACAAGGTGGTGGGCTCCGGCACCGAGATCATGGCTGGCCTGCCCGTGGGCACCAGGCTGGACGTTCTGACCGGCCTGGGCAACGGCTACGATCTGTCCGTCTCCGGCGAGAATCCCGTTCTCGTAGGCGGCGGCGTGGGCGTGCCTCCCATGTTCAACCTGTGCAGGAAGCTGGTGGCCGAGGGCAAGCACCCCCAGGTGGTCCTGGGCTTCAACACTGCCGAGGAAATTTTCCTGGCCGACGAGTTCAAGGCGCTGGGCGTTGACGTGCACATCGCCACCGCCGACGGCTCCGTGGGCACCAAGGGGTTTGTAACCGACGTGATCAAGAACCTGAGCTATTCCTACTTCTATTCCTGCGGTCCCATGCCCATGTTCCGTGCCATGGAGAAGGTCATGACCACCTCCGGCCAGTATTCCTTTGAGGAGCGGATGGGCTGCGGCTTCGGCGCCTGCATGGGCTGCACCCTTGAGACCCGTTCCGGCTACAAGCGGGTCTGCAAGGACGGCCCCGTATTCGTCAGAGAGGAGGTGTTCGGATGAGCACCAAAGTAAATCTTTGCGGCATCGAGATCGACAATCCCGTCATCCCCGCATCCGGCACCTTCGGCTTCGGAAAGGAATTCGCCGAGCTGTATGACATCAATTGCCTGGGCACCTTCTCCTTCAAGGGCACCACTCTGGACCCCCGTTACGGCAACCCCACTCCCCGAATCGCTGAATTCACCGGCGGTATGCTGAACGCAGTGGGCCTGCAGAATCCCGGCGTGGACCATGTTATCGCCCACGAGCTGCCCGAGATGAAGGCGTTCTTCCACAAGCCCGTCATGGCAAACGTCTCCGGCTTCTCCATCGACCAGTACGTCAAGACCTGCGAAAAGCTGGACAAAGAGGAGCAGGTTGGCTGGCTGGAGGTCAACATCTCCTGCCCCAACGTCCACGGCGGCGGCATGAGCTTCGGCACCGACCCCGGCTGCGCCAAGGAAGTGACCCAGGCTGTCAAGGCCGTCACCACCAAGCCTGTCATCGTCAAGCTCTCCCCCAACGTTACCGACATCGTTGCCATTGCCAAAGCCTGTGAGGAAGGCGGCGCCGACGCCGTCAGCCTGATCAACACCGTGCTGGGCATGCGCATCAATCTGAATAAGAAAAAGCCCATCATTGCCAACAAGACCGGCGGTATGTCCGGACCCGCGCTGCTGCCTCTGGCTGTGCGGATGGTGTACCAGGTCTACGAGGCGGTTTCTATCCCCATTGTGGGCATGGGCGGCGTCAGCTCCGCCGAGGACGTCATCGAGCTGATGCTGGCAGGCGCCACCGCCGTTGAGGTAGGCGCGGCCAATCTGGTGGACCCCTTCGCCTGCAAGCGCATTGTGGACGAGCTGCCCGCCGTTATGAAGAAGTACAGAATTGAAAATTTGAAAGATATTATTGGAGGTGCCCACTAATGGGAAAGGACGTAATCGTAGCATGTGACTTCGCCAGCCGCGAAGCAACCCTGAACTTCCTGGACAAGTTCACCGGTAAGAAGCCCTTTGTGAAGATCGGCATGGAGCTGTACTATGCCGAGGGTCCCAGCATCGTCAAGGAGATCAAGGCCCGGGGCCACAAGATCTTCCTGGACCTGAAGCTCCACGACATCCCCAACACTGTTAAGAAGGCCATGGCAGTCCTTTCCAACCTGGACGTGGACATCACCAACCTGCATGCCGCAGGCACCACCGCCATGATGAAGGGCGCTCTGGAGGGTCTGACCCGTCCCGACGGCACCCGTCCCCTGCTGATCGCCGTCACTCAGCTGACCTCCACCGATCAGGAGAGCATGGAGCGGGATCTGCTGATCCACGAGCCCATCGACGAGGTGGTCATGCACTACGCCGAGACCGCCAAGAACGCCGGTCTGGACGGCATCGTCTGCTCCCCCCGGAGGCAGGCAAGGTCCACGGCCGCTGCGGTGAGAACTTCCTGACCATCACCCCCGGCGTCCGCTTCGCTGACGGCGATGTGGGCGACCAGAAGCGGGTCATGACCCCCTCCGCCGCCAAGGCCATCGGCTCCGACTACATCGTGGTGGGCCGTCCCATCACCGCCGCCGCCGATCCCGTGGCCGCTTACGAGCGCTGCGTCGCGGAGTTCTGTGACTAAGATATTAGATACAAGATATAAGATATTAGATATGTCAAAATCAAGGCTATCTAATATCTAATATCTAATATCTGATATCTCCCTCTGCACGACTATCCAGTACAAAGGAGATATATTATGGAAGCATACAAGAGAGAATTTATCGAATTCCTGCAGGGCGCGGGAGTTCTGAAGTTCGGCGACTTCACCGCCAAGTCCGGCCGGAAGATCCCCTACTTCGTCAACGCCGGCATGATCAAGACCGGCGATCAGATCGCCAAGGTTGGCGAGTTCTACGCCAAGGCCTACTTCGACAAGCTGGGCAAGAAGCCCACCGTTCTGTACGGTCCCGCCTACAAGGGCATTTCCCTGTCCGTTTCCGCTGCCGTTGCTCTGTCTAAGAACGGCCTGGACGTTCCCTTCTTCTTCAACCGGAAGGAAGTCAAGGACCACGGCGAGGGCGGCGTGTTCGTGGGCTATGTGCCCCAGCCCGGTGAAGAGATCGTCATCATCGAGGACGTGATCACCGCCGGCACCGCCATCCGGGAGAGCATGGAGATCCTGAGCCATCTGGAAGGCACCAAGGTCGTCGCCACCTTCATTCTGGTGGACCGCAAGGAGAAGGGCCAGACCGAGAAGGGCGCCATGCAGGAGATCGAGGAGCAGTTCGGCTTCCCCGTCTACTCCGTGGTGGATGTCTACGACATCATCGAGTACCTGGAAGAGGACCCCGCCAACGAGGAAAACGTCACCCGGATCAAGAATTATCTGGCCGTCAACGGCGCAAAGTAATCGGGAGGTAACCCCATGATCAACAAGTACGGAATTCCCAGTCTGCTGAGCATTCTGGATCTGAGCGTACAGGAGATCGACGAGCTGGTATCCACCGCCGAGCACATCATCGCCAACCCCAAGTCCTACGCACACCGCTGCGCGGGCAAGAAGCTGGCGACCCTGTTTTTCGAGCCCTCCACCCGTACCCGCCTCAGCTTTGAGGCCGCCATGTACGAGCTGGGCGGCAATGTGATCGGTTTCTCTGAGGCCAACTCCTCCTCCGCCGCCAAGGGCGAGA
This sequence comes from Faecousia sp., assembly GCA_045119355.1. Lineage (GTDB taxonomy): Bacteria > Bacillota > Clostridia > Oscillospirales > Oscillospiraceae > Faecousia. The sequence goes on along the minus strand of JBGVDK010000003.1, from coordinate 3,143 downwards.
GCGTGGCCGATACCGCCAAGACCATTTCCTGCTACGCCGACATCATCGCCATGCGCCACCCCAAGGAGGGCGCTCCCCGGGTCGCCGCCATGAACGCCACCGTCCCCGTGATCAACGCAGGCGACGGCGGCCACAACCATCCCACCCAGACCCTTGCGGACCTGCTGACCATCAAGCTGGAAAAGGGCCGGTTCGACCATCTGGTCATCGGCATCTGCGGCGACCTGAAGTTCGGCCGCACCACCCACTCCCTGATTGACGCCATGAGCCGGTACGAGGGCGTCCGGTTCGTCCTGATCTCCCCCGAGGAGCTGAAGGTCCCCTCCTACGTCCGGGACGCTATGATCGAGCACAACATCCCCTTCGTGGAGACCACCGATCTGGAAGGCGCCATGCCGGAGCTGGACATCCTCTACATGACCCGGGTCCAGCGGGAGCGGTTCTTCAACGAGGAGGACTACCTGCGGCTGAAGGACAGCTACATCCTCACCGCCGACAAGCTGGACAACGCCAAACAGAACCTGTCCGTGCTGCATCCCCTGCCCCGGGTGAACGAGATCTCCGTCGCCATCGACGACGATCCCCGGGCCTGCTACTTCAAGCAGGTGCTCAACGGCAAGTATATGCGCATGGCTCTGATCCTGAAGCTTCTGGGGGTGTAATGTATGAACATTGATTCTATCAAGAACGGCATCGTCATCGACCACATCACCGCGGGCAAGGGCATGGAGATCTACCGGCTCCTGGGCCTGGGGGATCTGAGCTGCATGGTAGCCCTGATCAACAACGCCGCGTCCGAGAAGATGGGCCGAAAGGACATCATCAAGATCGATGAGAACATCGAGCTGGATACCGACGTGCTGGGCTACGTGGACCCCGGCGTCACCGTCTCCATCATCCGGGACGGCAAAACCGTGGACAAGAAGAAGATGAGCCTGCCTCTGGAACTGGAAGGCGTGCTCCACTGCCGGAATCCCCGGTGCATCTGCTCCACCGAGCAGGAGCTGGCCCACATCTTCAAGCTGACCAACCCCGACAAGCGGGAGTATCGGTGCCTCTACTGCGAGACCAAGTTCTGATCTATTCTTATCAGCCGCCGGATCTTTTCGGCGGCTGATATCATATCCTATTTTCTTAAAGGAAATATAAAAATGACTAAACCTTCCACATCTATCAAAAAAGTCTTAAATACAAATTCTGCAATCGACCTTTTAAAATTCATCTCTTCTATTTTTGTTGCTGCACTCCATTCCGGGTTGGATCTAGGTTTTCTGAATCCTCTGTACAGATTAGCTGTTCCTTTCTTTTTCCTTTCATCGAGTTATTTCCTGTTCTCCAAGATTTCTGGAAAGTCAACAGAAACAGAACGCAGAACTGTGTTGTTTCAATTCGTGCTGCGAAATGTTAAATTGTATGCCTTTTGGTTTCTCCTCTGGCTTCCCTATCTGATGACTTCCCGAACCGACTGGTTTGAATCTCATTTTCTCATTAACGTACTGAAATTTCTGCGCTCTCTTCTCTGGGGAAGCACCTTCACCGCTTCCTGGTACATTGTAGCAACGGTGATTGATTGCAGCCTGGTCTACTTTCTCTCTCAGAAATTCTCCACAAAAAAGCTTTTTGTCTTCGGCTTTCTTACCTATATGGTTTGTCTTGCCTATAGTAACTATTATGGGATCACCCGCTGTATTCCCTACCAGGGCTATTTATTCACCGCATTCATCACTGTTTTCAATTCTGTCGTCAATGGGTTTCCTGCCGGTATTTTCTGGGTCATCGCCGGTAAATTTTTTGCGGAGAACCAGTTTAAAACCAAGCTCCATCACTATGTGATTTTGATTCTTGGATTTTGCCTGCTTCTGGTTGAAAATCAAATCGTACTTAAAATGGACTGGGTGCTTGTTAATGATTGCTTTATCATGCTCATTCCGGTCTGCTGTGCGTTGTTTCAGATTGCAAGAAACGCAAAATGGAGCTGGGAACCCAGCGTGAGGTACAGAAACATGAGTACGATTATTTACGCTTCCCACGGAGGAATTCTCGGAACTCTTACAGCCTTTGCAATTGCGCATTTGAATGAGCCTGTCCAAAATATTGGACTTGTGAAATTTCTGATCACTTCCGTCGCATGTATCTTGCTTTCCACTCTTCTGTTCCAGCTTCAAAAAAGAAAGCGATTCTCTTGGGTCCGATATTCTCATTAAAATCAACTTATACCAGCCGTCGGAATAATCTCCGGCGGCTCTTTTCATCAATTCTAAAGAAATCTGAATTTCTTCTTTTTTCCCTTTACCCCGATGGAAAACCGTGGTAAAATAACAATTACGAATCATTTTTACCCGGAGGTAACTGAATGACTATCAAAAAACCGGGATCCCGGGGCAAAAGCTACGCCCTCGCCTTTGGGATTCCCTTCGTCTTGATGCTCCTCGTGATGCTCGTCGCCCAGTGCGAGCCCTTCAGCGATCTGCGGAGTATGCTCTATTCCGATATGTACCACCAGTATTACCCCTTCTTCGTGGAGTTCCGGAATGCCATCCGCTCCGGCAAGGGCCTGCTCTACACCTGGAGCGTGGGTCTGGGCATGGATTACCTGTCCCTGATCTCCTACTATCTGGCAAGCCCCCTGAACCTGCTGGCGGTGCTGCTGCCGGAGAGCTGGACGCTGGAATATTTCTCCCTGCTGATGCCCATCAAGCTGGGCCTCGCCAGCCTGTTCTTCGCCATCTTCCTGAACCGGATGTTTGATAAGGAAGACTACTCGATCAGCATTTTCGGTGCGTTCTACGGCCTGTGCGCCTGGGCGCTGGGGTATCAGTGGAACGTGATGTGGCTGGATACCTTCGCGCTGCTCCCCCTGATGGCCCTGGGCACCATCGCCCTTCTGCGGGACAAGAAGTTCATCCTGTACACCCTGATCCTGTTCCTGTCGGTCTTCGCCAACTACTACATCGGCTTCTTCGTGTGCATCTTCGTGCTGATGCTGTTCTTCGGCTATGAGCTCTGCCGCTGGAAGGGCTTCAAGCGTTTCTGCGCCGACTTTGTGCGAATTGGGTTCTTCACCGTCATCGCCATCGGCATGACCTGTGTGCTGGAACTGCCTGCTCTGGCGGGACTTCAGAACACGCAGTCCAGCGTCAACT
>JBGVDK010000002.1:0-5002 GCA_045119355.1 Faecousia sp. | reverse complement strand
AGCCGGGACCGTAGAGGGTGATGAACTCGTCGCCCAGGACGGCGTTGCCGGGCCTGGTGTTCACGCTGAGCACCAACGTGGCAAAGCCGGGAATCTTTTTCAGCTGCTCGATCAGCTCCGGGATGTGGGGGAGCTTTCGGCCGTTGACCACGATGCAGACCAGGATCTGCTTCGATACCGCGCCCTGGCGGACGTAGATGTGCCGGACCAATCCCTTACCGGTGGTCTCGTCGTAGACCGTTACCCGGTATTGGTTCATGTAGTCGATCACCGCGTCCTTCACCCGGTCGGACTCCTCCGGCAGGATCAGGCAGCGCTTGTTTTCAATGACCTGATGGGTCCCTGCCTTGAAGAAACCGGCGTAGGCGCGGTTTTTCTGGACGGAGACGGGATACTGGGCCTTGTTTCGGTAGCAGGTGGTAGTGGGCGCGCCGTGGATGGGCACCTCAGCCAGGTCCTGGCCGCCGATGCGGTTGAGGCAGGAGCGGACCCGCTCGGCCTTCAGACGGCACTCCTCTTCGTAATCCATGTGGTGGAAATCGCAGCCACCGCAGAGCTTTGCCACCGGGCAGGCCCGGTTGATCCGGTGGGAGGACTTCTCCAGGAGCTGGACGATCTTGCCCGCGGCCCAGGTTTTGCCCACCTTTTCGATGCGGATCTGGCAGAGCTCCCCGGCGATGGTGTTGGGGACGAAAACGGCGCAGCCTTCGATCTTTGCCACACCCTGGCCCTCGGCGGTGTAGTCCACGATTTTGGCTTCGTAGATTTGGTTTTTGATCAGCATTCCATTTCCTCCATGGGCATTTCCATCATGATGCTCCGGGGCCGCAGGCCCATTTTCTCGTAAAAGCGCATGGCGCTGTCGTTGTCGCACCAGACGTTCAGGGTTACAAACTGGCAGCCCTGCGCCCTTGCCACGCCGCAGACATGGCGGTAGAGGGCGGTGGCAACGCCCTTGCCACGGCAGGCTTCATCCACGCACAGGTCGTCGATGTAGATTTCGGTTCGGTCGGTGAGGGCACCGCTGCCCCGGTATTCCCTCCACTGGCAGAAGCAGTAGCCCAGCATGGTCTCGCCCTCCATGGCGGCCCAAATGGGCTTAGAGGCGTCCTTCAGCAGCTCGGCAAGGGCTGCGTCGTCATATTTCAGCGCCCCCTCCCGGAAAATGTCAGGGCGGATGTCGTGATGCACGCCGCCGACCTGCAGCAGCAGGCGCTTCAGCTGGGGAATGTCTGTCCGTTTTGCGATGCGGATCTCCATAAAAACCATCTCCTTGTGATTGATTATTTGTTATCATACCACAAAACGGGGAGAAGGTAAAGAAAAACCGGACACTTTCCCGGTTGTCACCCACGGAAAAACGTGCTATGATGTGGGCAAAGGAAGTGAAACAAATGGACTACACGAATTGCACCCTCTGTCCCCGGCGCTGCGGCGTGGACCGGGCGGCAGGGGAGAAGGGCTGGTGCGGTGCTCCGGCGGCGGCCCTGGTGGCAAAGACCATGATCCACAGGTGGGAGGAGCCTGCCCTGGCCCCCAACGGAAAAAGCGGAGCGATATTCTTCGGCGGCTGTACCCTGGGCTGCGTCTACTGTCAGAACCGGGCCATCAGTCAGAAGCCCGTCGGTCAGGAGATGGACAGTTCGAAGCTCCGGACTGTCATGGAGGAGCTGACCGCCCAGGGCGCGGAGAACATCGACCTGGTGACGCCCACCCATTATCTGCCGACCATCCTGCCTGCGCTGGAACGGAAGATCGGCGTTCCGGTGGTTTATAACTGCGGCGGCTACGAGCGGGTGGAGACCCTGAAAGCTCTGGAAGGGAAAATCGATATCTACCTCCCGGATCTGAAATACGCCGATCCTGACCTTGCCAGGGGCCTGTCGGCGGCCCGGAACTACTTCCCGGTGGCGAAAGCCGCCATCCGGGAGATGGTCCGCCAGACCGGCTCGCCCCAGTGGGAGGGGGACAAGCTGGTGAAGGGCACGGTGATCCGGCATCTGATCCTGCCGGGGCAGGTGGAGAACTCCCTGAGGATTCTGGACTGGATCGGTGAGACCTTCACCCCCGGGGAGGTGCTGGTCAGTCTCATGCGCCAGTATACCCCCATGGAGGCCACGAAGGGAATGCCGCCCCTGGACCGTCGGGTGACGGACGAGGAATACGACGCGGTGCTCAGCTGGATGTACCTCAACGACTTGGAGGGCTTCGTTCAGGAGGACGAGGCCGCGGACAGCCAGTTCATTCCCGATTTTTGAGGAGGGGATACCATGGATTTGCATGAAAGAAATCAGCGGATCATCGACGCGGTGGTCCGAAAAGCGGAGCGGGACTGTCCCGAAGCCCTGGCGATGGTGGGAATTTACGGCTCCTTCCAGACCGGGGATGTCCATGAAAAGTCGGATCTGGATCTGCTGATCCTCATCAACGACGACCGGGGGTGGCAGCTGGGGAGTACCTTCATTCAGGAGGATCTGGCGGTGGGGCACGACCTGTACTGCACCACGTGGCGGGATTTGGAGCGGGACGCGGCCCATCCCCACGCCAATATCTCCAAGCTTATGAACGCCAAGATCGTCTGGCATCGGTCAGCGGATGACCTGGCCCGGCTGGAAGCCCTCCGGGAAGAGGCCCGGGCTAATCTGGAAAAGCCCGATACCTTCGAGGCTGCGGAAGAGCAGCTGCGTATGGCGGAGCAGGATCTGGGCCGGGCGATGATCGAGGAGGATATGGATGCCCTCCGGGCGCTGGCCGGGGATGGACTGTTCCGGGTGGAGTGCGCCCTTGCGCTGCTGAATGGGCGCCATTTCCGCTATGGGACCCGGCGGGTCTTTGAGGAGCTGGGGGAGATGGAGCACCGGCCGGTCGGGCTTCGCCAAATGGCGGAGGCGTTGGCTTCCGCGGCTTCGCCGGAGGAACTGCGGCAGGCGCTGACAGCGCTGGTCCGGGAGACCGTCCGGGTATTTGACCAGGTCCAGAAGGGGAGGTCGGAGCCGAAACAGCCGGTTTCGCCCGACAACCTCCGGGGAACCTATGAGGAGATGTTCTCCAACTGGCGGAACAAAATGTACTTCGCGGCGGAGCGGGGCGACCTGCCCCTGGCTTTTGCCACAATGACCAGCTTCGCCGGGATGGTGGACGAGATCCGCCGGGAGACGGACGTTGTCTGCGGCTCCCCGTGGAGCGGCTTTGACCCCGGCGACCTGGAAGCCAGCGCGAGGAACTTTGACGCCTTCCTTGAGGGATATCTGGAAAACTACCGGAAAGCGGGGCTTTCGCCCAGGCGATACCGGGATATCGACGCCTTTCTCGAGAATTATCTGAAATAAGTTTGAGCCGGGCGCATATGCGTCCGGCTTTGGCCGTTATTTCAGGATGTGCTCTTTGATGTAGCCGAGCAGGGGTTTGCGGTTGACGTCCTCCCGGTGATCCCGGAACCAGGCGTATTCCTCCGCCAGACCTTCGCCAAGAGGTTTGAGCTCCGGCATCAGAGCCACCTGCCGGGAGGCATCCAGCCGGTAGTCGTAGTCCCGGAACGGGAAGTAAGCCCAGTTGGGATGCTCCGGACCGACATTGATGGATTCAAAGGGAACGCCGACCATCCGGTAGCACAGCTCCGCCCACTGCCGGACGGTGACGGACTGGGGATTGCCTACGTTATAAATGCGCTCCGCGGGGTGGCGAGCCAGCAAAATCTCCATGAACCGGCACAGGTCCTCCACGTGGAAAAATTGGAGCGTCAGATCCCCATCCCCGGGGAGGCAGAAGGGAATCTCCGCCTCCGCGCACTCAAAGACGAAGGGCTCCCGGTACAGGTTCTGCTTGGGACCGTAGAGGTAGGGCGGACGGAGGATGTAGGCCTGGGGAATGTGCTCGGTCAGGTAATGTTCGGCGTCCAGCTTGTTGGTTCCATAAGCGCCCCAGTAGGAATTGGGCCCGCAGGGCTGGCTCTCCCGGAAGGGCTGGGGATTGGTCTCGGGGTAGACGGCGCTGGTGCTGATGAAGATATAATCGTCGAAGCTGCCGAGAGCGGTGTGGAGGTGCTCCACATCCGCCCGGGTGTAGGCGGTGATGTCCAGCACCGCGTCGAAGTGAACCGGCTTCAGTTCGTCTCCCAGGGTGTTCCGGTCTCCCTGGATCAGGCTGACGCCCTCGGGCTGGGGCTTGCTGCCCCGGTTCAGGACGAAGACATGCTCGCCCTGCTTCACGAAATATTCTGCCACAAACCGGCTGACGAAGGTGGTGCCGCCGGTGACCAGGATGTTTCTCATAATCATACCTCCAAATGTGCAACAAGCACACACCCGAAGGTGTGTGCTTGCAAGTTTTTACAGTTCGCAGTTGTTGACGGTTCTGGGGAAGGGGATGGAATCCCGGATGTTGCCGATACCGGTGAGGTACATGACCATCCGCTCGAAGCCCAGGCCGAAGCCGCCGTGACGGGTGGAGCCGTACTTCCGCAGGTCCAGGTAGAAGTCGTAGTCGGCGGGGTTCATGCCCAGCTCCTCGATGCGGGCCTTCAGGACCTCGTAGTTGTCCTCACGCTGAGAGCCGCCGGTGATCTCGCCGATGCCGGGGACCAGGCAGTCCACAGCGGCCACGGTCTTGCCGTCGGGGTTCAGCTTCATGTAGAAGGCCTTGATCTCTCTGGGGTAGTCGGTGACGAAGACGGGCTTCTTGAACACCACCTCGGTCAGGTAACGCTCGTGCTCGGTCTGCAGGTCGCTGCCCCAATGGACGGGGTACTCGAACTGGTCGTTGTGCTTTTCCAGCAGCTCAACGGCCTCGGTGTAGGTGATGCGGCCGAAGTCGTTGCTGATGACGTTGTTCAGACGGTCCAGCAGGCCCTTGTCCATGAACTGGTTGAAGAAGGCCATCTCGGGCTCGATCATCCAGAACTCAGCGGCGTGGCGCTGGGTGTTGGAGTTTTCAGCGCGGAAGGTGGGACCGAAGGTGTAGACGTTGCCGAAGGCCATGGCGAAGTTTTCGGCGTTGAGCTGGC
>JBGVDK010000001.1:0-16623 GCA_045119355.1 Faecousia sp. | reverse complement strand
TTTTTTTTTGCCAAAAAAAACAAAAAACAAACAAACGCCGCCGGGATGACCCAGCGGCAATTGGCAGATAAAATAAACGTATCCAACACATCTATATCAAATTGGGAAAAAAATCTGAGCCGTCCCGACCCCGATACCATCCAGCATCTGTGCTGGGCCCTGAACGTTCAGCCGAACTATTTCTTTGAGGTTGAAACTTCTAAACTGCCGGATAATATTCTTCCCCTCCCTCGCATGAAAGAATGGCGCGTTCTCGGCGGCACGGCCTGTGGCGAACCCCTATACAAGGAACTGGATGGAGAGACTATCTGGGCCCCAGCTGACATCGACGCCGATTGCGTATTCCGATGCGTCGGCGACAGTATGATCGGCGCACGTATTCTGGACGGAGACATCGTCTTTGTAAAGTCCGGCGAGTTTGTGGATAATGGTCAAATCGCCGTAGTCCGTATTGGTGAAGAGTACACCTTAAAGCGGATCTATCGTGGGCCGGATTATCTCGAACTCCGGTCCGAAAACCCTAAGTATCTGCCCATAATTGTCCAAGGCGATCAAATCAACGCCGAAATCGTTGGAAAAGCAGTTCGCTTTCTTAGCCGGATTGTGTGATTTTTTCTGAATAATAAGAGGATAGAAATGTTCGAAAAAGCCAAATTCATGCAGAAAGTAGATATTGTTTTGCGTTCATGGGATATGCCAGTTCAAGATTTGCAGTTAGTTGATCAACTTGCGTTGACCATCATTATCCATATCATGGATTGTCGCGAACACGCTAGTATTTTAAAAAGCAACTATGTCTGTGCCGATGCCGCAATTCTATCTGCCATTTACGTTTGCACAAAAGCCGAATGCGAGAAAGACTATGACACGCTAGTTAAAGGCTTGCTCAAGCGAATTTTTATGTCGTGCAACAAACTGTTCCATATATCGCTTAATGATATTGACCAAATGTTTCAAAACAGATTCGAAACATTTGACGATTTACTTCTCTCTGGTGATTCATTAGAATCCATCTCTGGTGAGGCAAGTTTTTTGTTTTCCTGCGATATTGCGCACAACAAATATATAGAATTTAGCAACAAAACTCCACTGCCGCTCATGGATTACGAAAAACAGTTCATTATCCATTCTGAAACTAAGTTACTCTTGAAGTCGCTGAACCGAGTGATTTGTAATCTGTTTACGTCCGAACCTTCTGCTGCTCAAACAACCGCTAAGAATCAGGCCAATACAGATAAACCAATTCAAAACGAACCAGTCCCCTTCCACCTGTCCCCCTTGTGCGCCAGACTCGATGACCGTTATCTCGAGCGAATGGCGCTGGAGTGGGGCGTATCCCTTGACATCGCCAAAAAGTTGATCGACTATGAGCGAATGCAAAAAGGGCTTCCTCCCCTTTATGGCGAGCCGCCCCAAAAAACGGAACCTTCAGTACCCAAGGCTTCAAATAACGGCAAGATTTCTACACCCCCAAGCAAATCCCCCAAAAAGAAACGCAAATCAGCAATTGTAACTTCTCTTATCTGCATCACCATCGCTCTGGTGTTTCTCGGTTTATTGTGGTCTCGTTCCTCTACCCCTTCCGCATCGGACAAGCCTTCTGCTTCTGAATCAACGCCATCTGCAACAAAACCGGCGTTGCCCCAAAATCAGTCAGCCTCAAATACCAAGCGTACATACACTCCCGTAGCTGCCAAAGACGGCGAAATGCTGATCACCCCTTCTTACGAGCAGCTCTGCCCTTTTAAGGTAGTCGTTTCTTATTCCGATCAGCAAAATGTAGATTTCTTCATCTTCCTCGAGTATCTTTGTCCATTCCCCGACGGCAAAAGCGCTGACGGTGTAATTTCTTATGTCCAGCGAGGAGGCCGATACAGCAGTTACTACGACACCAGAACACAAAGTAGTTACCAGGCTTGGAGGGCCAAGGAATATCCAACGATTCCCCTAACAGATGACATCGGTGCTTTCCTAAGCACTTCCACTGTACTTTCCTTTGATGTGCCTCCCGGATGCTATCGTCTCTGGTACTGCTCCGGAGAAACCTGGTATGGCATGACGCATTATTTTGGAGACGACACTGTATGGTATACATCCAACGAAATCCTCACCTTCTATTTGGATGATACCTTTGCCCACGGGCAAGAAATTACGCTCAAGCCAACCGTAAACGGAAACCTTGACACCTATATTGCAGATGCAGAGGATCTTCCCCCTGCGCTCCAATAAATAAAAAACGCCCCGGTGCTACCAACACCGAGGCGTGAGCCAGACCGGAGCTACCAACTCCGGGAAGGCGATACAAACAAAACCCACTCGTGTCACCAAGGGGGGTAGTCTGCCCATTTATTCTACCACGGGCAAACTTCCCCTGTCAACCACAGAAAGGAGAAACCCGTGAAAATCCCTACACCCAGAAAGCTCCCCTCCGGTTCCTGGTTCGTCCGTGTCCAGGTGGATGGGGAGACCTACTCCATCACCAAGCCCACAGAAAAAGAGTGCATCGCGGAGGCCGCGGCCATCAAGGCCCGGCTGAAGGAAGCCCGCAAGCCCGGCCGTCTGACCGTCACCAAGGCCATTGACAACTACATCGACGACCGGAAGGACATACTCTCCCCCTCCACGATCCGGGGCTACCGTACCGTTCAGAAACAGCGTTTCCAGTCTGTGATGAAGTGCTGCATCCACGATATCCCGCAAAACAAGTGGCAGCGGGTGGTGGATTTGGAGTCCAAGCGATGCTCCGCCAAAACCCTGAAGAACTCCTGGGGCTTCCTGTCCGCCGTCATCCTGTACTCCACCGGAAAGCGGATCAACGTGAAGTTGCCCCAGGTGATCCCCAACGAGCTCCCCTACTTGAACGACAAGCAGATCCCGAAGCTGCTGGAGGTCATCAAGGGCGACCCCTGCGAGATTGCCATCCTTCTGGGCCTGTCCAGCCTGCGTCGGTCGGAGATCCTGGCAGTTCGCTGGGAGGACATCGACCTGGAGAACAACTGTATCTACGTCCACGGCGCCGCCGTGCATGATGAGGACGGCAATCTGATCTACCGGGAGGAAAACAAGAACGCCTCCTCCAGACGCACGGTTCCTTTCCTGCTCCCCCAGCTCCGGACCGCGGTGGAGGCCGCTGACAAGCGGAGTGAATACGCCGTCACCTGCAACCCGAATACGATCTGGTTCGCAACTAACCGGGCGTGTCGCAAGGCCGGTCTTCCGGAGGTGGGCGTCCACGGTTTGCGCCGGAGCTTCGCCTCCCTTGCCCACTATCTGGGCATCGACGAGGAGGTCACGATGAAGGCCGGAGGCTGGTCAGATCTCACCACCATGCGGAAAGTTTATACAAAGGGTTCCGATGAATTTATCCAGGACCAGGGCAGCAAATACGAGGCCTTTTTCCGGAACTGCGCCTCCGACTGATTGAAAAGGCATTACATTTGGCGTTACAGTTTTCATTCCAGCATTACATTTTTGCTCGGTTTTGGCGGACATTCCTCAGATAGAAAATACACAGAAATGTTCGGGGAACACAGGAAAGTTCCCGAAAAGCAAGAAAAACCGTTCAGGAGAAATTTCCTGAACGGTTTCTGTTTGGTGCGCGAGGGGGGAGTCGAACCCCCACGCCCGGAATGAGCACTAGAACCTGAATCTAGCGAGTCTACCAATTCCACCACTCGCGCATATTGGCTCCCCCTGTTGGACTCGAACCAACGACCTGCGGATTAACAGTCCGTCGCTCTACCGACTGAGCTAAGGGGGAATATGAATGTTGGCATTACCTATTTTCACGGCCCGTCACCAGGCAACTATCGTCGGCGTAAGTGAGCTTAACTTCTGTGTTCGGGATGGGAACAGGTGGACCCTCACCACAATCAATACCAACTCTCACCGGATGGCTGTTAGCCATCCTCTATGTAAAGGCTGTTCTCAAACAGCTTACTTAATATAACACCGGAGGGCCGATTTGTCAAGCACTTTTTTATTTTTTCTTTCGATTTTTTCGCCGTCAAAATTCTTTCCTTCTAGTTTACATAACCTCATTGACATCTATGTCTATTCATGATAGACTAACATTGTCTATTCGCCATAGACAATCATCTTTGGAGGAACGCACTATGAAATTAGGACCTGTCGAATCCCGCTTTGCGGATCTTGTCTGGAGTCATGCTCCCATCACCACCTCCGACCTGGTCAGGCTCTGTGCCGAAGAGCTGGACTGGAAGCGGACCACCACCTACACCGTTCTGAAGAAATTCTGCCAGCGGGGCATTTTTGATACCACCGACTCCCTTGTCACCGTCCTCGTCACCCGGGAGGATTACTACGCCCAGGAAAGCGAGGAATTCGTGTCCGAGGCCTTCAACGGCTCCCTGCCCGCCTTCCTGGTGGCCTTTACCCGCCGGAAGAAGCTCTCCGCCGAGGAGGTCGCCCAGCTCCAGCAGCTCATCGACGAGAATCGGGGGTGAGCCCATGTGGTACGAGACCCTGATCCCCCGGCTGCTGAACATGACGCTGACCGGCAGTCTGGTCATCTGCATCGTGCTCCTGTGCCGGTTTTTCCTGCGCAAGTCCCCGCGGATCCTGTCCTACGGGCTGTGGGCGGTGGTGCTGTTCCGGCTGCTGTGCCCGGTGGCTCTGTCCACCAGCCTCTCCCTGCTGAACCTTCTCGACGTCCCCGTCTCCGGAAGCGGCACCGAAACCAGCGCCAAGACCAGCACCATTGAATACATCCCCGAAAACATCGTCACCGACCCCTTCCCCGAGGTGGACTTCCTGGTGGACATCGCCAGCGACGCGGTGAACAGCAGCCTGCCCCAGGGCATGGAACAGGTGGAGAGCCGTCCCCTGTCCGACCTCTTCGCCGTCGCCGGGACCGTCTGGCTGGCGGGCACGGCGGCGATGCTGCTCTATAGTCTGATCTCCCTGGTCCGCCTGTACCGGGTCCTCCGGAACCGGAAGCATCTATGGGAAAACATCTATATTTCCAGTTCCCTGAGTACCCCCATCGTCACCGGCCTGTTCCGGCCGAAAATCCACCTGCCCGAAGCTCTCTCCGCCGAGGAGCAGATCCATGTGCTCCGCCACGAGCGGCACCACATCCGCCGCTTTGACCACATTCTCCGTCCCCTGGCCTTCGTCGCCCTGTGTGTCCACTGGTTCAATCCCCTGGTGTGGCTGGCCTGTTCCCTGTCGGAGAAGGATATGGAAATGAGCTGCGACGAGGCTGTGGTCCGGGATATGGACAAGCATGAGCGCTGCGACTATTCCCAGTCCCTGCTCCATCTGGCCACCGGCCACCGCCCCACCCCCGCCAGTCCCCTATCCTTCTGCGAGGGAGACCCCGCCGGGCGGATCAAAAACATCCTCCGCTGGCGCAGGCCCAGCCGCCTGAGCTGGATCGTGTGCATCTGCGTGTGTCTGCTGCTCTGCGTCAGCCTGGCTACGGACCCGGTGGTGACGGTGGACGCATCCTCCTATGCCTCCTTCCACGGGACCATCACCTTCGGTCTGCCCGAGGGCTACGACTACTTCCTTCTGTCCGAGCCCAGCGGCCAGGGCAACCCGGACATCGTCATCTACCGGACCGCCAGCAGCTACCCCGTCTGTGACGGCTGCATCTCCCTGCATTTTTCCCGGACCCGCTACAGCGAGCTGTTCAGCGGCTCCCTGGACCCCCACAGCGAGACCGTCCGCCAGACCACCGGGAGCACCAGCACCTCCTATCGCTACACCGGCCCCTCCCGGCTGTTCCGGCGGATCCTGAGCATCCCCGACCAGGGCTCCCTGGAGATCCAGACCTATAACGAGATCTTCTGGACCGACTCGGATTACATCCAATACGGCACCCTGATCAACTCCATCACCGTCACCAGCTACGAAGACCCGGTCTACTTCAATCTGGACGAGGGCGGCCACCTCACCGCCCAGGCCGATGAGATTTATGACTATTTCCTTTACACCTCCAACGGCTCCTTCTGCGTCTACCTGCCGGAGGCCCAGGGCGAAGTCTCCATCGCGGTGTTCGACGCCTACACCGGCAAGCCCATTCAGGAGGCCCGCTTCCTGGAAGACGCCTCCGCCGAAAACCACTGCATCGTCACCGGCCTGTCCTGCCGGAAGGCCTACCGTCTTCAGGTCACCGGAGACGCCGGGGACATTACCATTTTCCAATGACGGCCTCTGCCGCCCATTCCACCAAAAGGAGGGAGTTTTATGCATTCCATCCGTCAGCTTCTCCGCCAGCCCATAAAGGCCCTGGCCGGACTGATCCTTATCATCCTGGCCGTAGCCATCCTCTGCGTCAGCCTTGGTCAGTCCCTGGCCGCCGGCCGCATTGAACAGCAGCTGGAAGACAACTACATCACCGCCGCCATCCCCACCGACAAATACCAGAAGGGCTCCGGCAGCTCCACCTTCGTCAGGGAATTCCCCGCCGACGTATTGGATTGGATCCTGACCACCGCCGCAGAAAACCCCGACGTGGTGGAGCTGGTGGACTCCCGGGGTCTGGCCTCCGCCTACATCCCGGAGCTGTCCCCCCTGAATCCCGTCACCGAATTCACCACCGCCTCCCTTGCCGACCCGCGCAATGAAAATTACGACTATGTGGTCAATCCCTTCAACGCCCCCTATTCCCAGGGAATGTTCGCCATCACCCTGACAGAGATCGGGGAAGCGGAAGAAACCGCGGACGGCGTCACCGTTCCCCTCACCGGCGTTATCGATGAAGTGCTGGCCCTGGGCGAGGGATACGCGGACCCCACCGGCTTTACCGCGAAGCTCACCCTGAACCTAAGCCACATGGTCCATCTGAACGAGCTGGACCTGACGGTGGGCGAGCAGTACCTGGTCTACGGACGGAATTACAAGGACCTGGACTGGCTGATCCGGTGCGACCTGTACCGCTACACCCTGAATGAATACGACGTGGGCACCACCCTGGACTACATTGACCTGGACAACATCTACCATTACAACGAGGAAAGCATCGCGGCTTACCAGTCCATGGCCCGGTGGGACGGCTCCTACTATGTCGCCCATCTGATCTTCGACCGGATGGGTCCGGCGGGCATGGTGACCCAGACCTATCAGCTCACCAACTACCAGCTTGAGGACATCCACACCATCACCATGACCCTGGAAAGCGAAACCGCGCCCTACCCGGAGCTGCCCACCATCCTCCATGTGGAAGGTTCCGTTGAGCAGGCCCTGGGCAAAAACACCCTCTGGCGGGAGACCTGGGAAAACATCTCCGTCAACGCCCGGAGCTCCCCCGTCCTCGGCACCCAGCAGCTCCTCAGCGTCGCCGCCTTTGCCCAGGAGAACGCCCGGATCGTGGAGGGCCGAAGCTTCACCGAGGAGGAATACGCCTCCGGCGCGGCGGTCTGCGTCATCTCCACGGAGCTGGCGGAGGCCAACGGCCTGACCGTCGGAGACACCCTCACGCTGAATTATTACAACTTCAGCGGAACCTCCCCCTATCAGAAGCTGGTTTCCGAAGGATACGGCATTCTTAACCCCAGCGCCTATTATTTCGACAGCACCACATACTTCTCCGGCAGTCCGGTGGTCTGCACCATCGTAGGCCTCTATGACCAGGATGCCACCAGTTGGTCCCGGGAGGATTTCTATTGCTTCACGGACAACACCATCTTCGTTCCCACGGCCTCCGTCACCGGGAAAATGGACTACGCCAATCAGGGGCTGTTCCTGTCCCTGGTCATCCGCAACGGCCAGCTGGACGCCTTCCGCCAGATCGTGGCAGAGGCTAACCATTCCGGCCTGTTTGAATACTACGACCAGGGCTACGAGGTCATCCACGACAGCCTCCACGACTATTCCCAGGTGGCTGACCGGGCCATGGCCGTGGGTCTCGCGGTGTACACCGTGGTGCTTCTCCTGTATCTCATTCTCTTCCCCGGGTTCCAGCGGAAAAACCTCGCCGCCATGGCCTCCATGGGAGCCTCCCGGCGGGAGAAGCTCCTCCACATGATGGTCTCCTCCGCTGGGATTTTGGTCCCTGGAACGGCCTTCGGCATCCTGCTGAGCGTTCTTTCCTGGGAGAACGTGGTGGACCGTCTGGCGGATTCCGCCGGTTCCACCCTGGAGCTTGCCCTGAACATCCCCGACCTTCTGCTGCTGGGCCTGGCCCAGCTGATCCTGGCTCTGGCGCTGTCCTTCGGCATCGCGCTTCTGATGACCGCCCGGGAGAATCTGATGGAACGCGCCCAGGGCTCCCGGTCCCGGCGGAGGGGCCGCTTCAATTCCTGGACCGTGGCGGTATTCGCGGTCGTGGTCGCCCTGGTTCTCTGCGCCCTCCAGGCCGGAAATGAGGCGGAGCGGCGCTCCTATGAAGAAAGCCGCGCTACAGCGCCGATCAAGGTCTCCGTCATCAGCTACACCTCCGGGGAATCTGACAATCTGTACATCCGGGACACGGTCATCAAGATCTTCACCAGCGATCAGTTCAAGTTCATGACCATCGCCGACCTGATCACGGACGTCCAGCTCAAATCCTCTTACACCCCCAGCGCCATCAACGGCACCTCCGGCGCGTGCCAGGTCGTCGGCATCACCTCCACCGGCATTGCCAAGGAGCTTACCGACGAATACAGCGCAAAAATCACCTGGCTGAATGGCTACGGCGAAGAGGTTCTGACCTCTGGCGAAGCGGTCTGCATCGTCCCGGAGGGCTATACCGATGACGCCGATCCGAATACCGACGGTCAGCAGCTCGTCATCGACTTCCCCAACGAGTTTTACTCGTTCATCACCTACACCGAGACCTTCACCGTGGTGGGCACCTACACCACCAAGGCGGTGGACGGCAGCATCTACTGCCCCTACGGGGTCATAGAGCGGGTCAACGCCCGCCTGGAACAGGGCGTCACCGCCGACGCCCTCACCGCCACCCTGGCGGACAACAGCCGCCTGGATGAGCTGAAACAGCGGGCCGACCGGCTGTTTGTCCCCGTGGGCACCACCGAAAATCCCCCGGCCAACAAGGTCCACTACGCCCTGGACATCAACGACGACGCCCTGGTCCAGCTGGAAGCCACCCTGGAACGGAGCATCCAGGTGAATCAGGCCTGCACCATTCTGATCTTCGTCCTCTCCGCAGGCGCGGGCTTCTTCCTGGGCTTCTTGATGATCCGCCAGCGGAAGCGGGAGATCCTGCTGATGCGGACCCTGGGCAAGCCGAACAACCTCATCTTCCGGGACTTCGCCGTTGAGCAGATGAAGCTCCTGGTTCTGGGCGCGGTGCTGGGCGGTGCGGTATTCCGGTGGAACGCCGCTGGGAATCTGTGCCTTTTCGCTTTGATCTTCGCTCTTGGTCTCAGCGGGGCGCTGGCCCTCTTCCTCCGGACCACCCTGCTCACCGGAATTAAAGAGGAGGACTAATATTTCCGCACCAACTCCTGTCATCCTGAGCGAGTGAAACGAGTCGAAGGATCTTCGCACCGATTCAAGCGCAAATATCATCATACTGCGAAGATCCTTCGACTTCGCTGCGCTTCGCTCAGGATGACAAGATCGCACATTTTCAAAGGAAGGAAAGAAAAAGGAGGTCATGCCTATGAAAACCATTCGTCAGCTCACCCGGCAGCCACTGAAGACCATGGCTGGGGTGGTGCTCATTGCCCTGGCTGTGGCGGTGCTCTGCATCAGCCTGGGCCAGTCCCTGGCGGCATCCAAGATGGAGCGGGAGCTGGAAAACCGCTTCGTCACCACCGCCCTGCTCACCGATAAATACCAGTATTACGAAGAAACCTACTACAACGAAGAAACCCAAATAGAGGGAGTCCGAAAGACCGTCAACATGGAAAAGCCCGAGGAAGTAACGGACTTCCTCCTCTCCCTGGCGGAGGATTACCCGGAGATCGTGACAGCCATCGAACAGCCGGGGCTCGCCACCGCCTACGTCCCCACCATGACGGCGGACAACTACACCAAATACATTTCCTCCTCTGTCAACACCCTGGATCTCAGCGACCTGAGCGCCTATTTCCTCAACGGCGCCCTGGACGCCGATCCCTACAACGCCCCCTATACCCAGGTGATCGCCAAGATCACCCTGACGGACCTTTACTCCTATGACACCGCCGTTCCCGAGGGCTACTTCTACCACTGGACCGTGGAGGGCACCGCCGGTACGGAGGCCCTGAAAACCGTGAACAGCCGGATCCTGGACGAAAGCGGCTCCGTGGACCCCGAAAAGCTGGACAGGCTGGGGTTGGAGGCCGTCACCATCAACCTGGTGGGCACCATTGAGGAGGTCCTGGGCCTCCAGGAGGGCTACGCCGACCCCACCGGCTTCACCGCCCGGATGAAGCTGATTTTGCCGAGCCTGGAAGCCTTCGAGGCCCTGGACCTGCAAATCGGCGAAACCTACCTCGTCTACGGCATGAACTATGTGGACCTGGACTACAACCTGCGCAACCGGGTCTTCACCGAGGGCTACGGCATCCAGAGCATCGAATTCGGCGATGGGCACGACCCCTTCGAGATCGAGGCCTTCGACCCGGATGGACTGCATCTATACAGTGAGGAAGACCTGAAAAACCGCTATTGGTGGCAGATGCAGGAAAACGGCGGCCAGCTTCCTGATTACTATGACGCAGGCTACTACCTCCATAAGGTAGAACGGGAGGACGGCTCCACCGAAACCCGCTGTATCACCCTGGACAATTCCGACATGGAGGAATACCGCTCCGTCTCCTTCTCCATCTTCGACCTGAGCCAGCTTTCCGGCGAGGTGGACGAACGCTGCCCCGTCCCCACCATCACCAAGATCGACGGGGATGTGGACAAATTCCTGGCCAGCGAAGAAGGCTCCCTCTGGTACGACACTCTCGCCGATATGACCGTCTCCAACCATTCCTTCGCGGTGCTGGGCGTAGACAACCTGAACGCCGTAGCCTGCTTCGCCGACCAGAGCGTCTGGGTCTCTCAGGGCCGGAGCTTCAACGACCAGGAGATCGCAAGCGGCGCCAAGGTCTGCGTCATCTCGGAATACCTGGCGGAGATGAACGGCCTGAGCGTCGGCGACACCATCCCCATGCGATATTTCAGCTACGACTGGGACAGCCCCTATCAAAATTTCCTCTCCGACGGCTACGGCGTCACCAATCCCGGCGGCTATTTCTACTCCTCGGACGCGGGCTTCGCCGGGGAGGCGGAGGAATACACCATCGTGGGCCTCTACGGCAAGGATTACCTCTGGCCCAACGCCGCCGGAACCCTCTGCGGCATCACCCCCAACACCATCTTCGTGCCCAAGTCCTCCGTCACCGGGGACATGGACTACGCCGAACAGGGGTTGTTTCTCTCCCTGGTCATCGAAAACGGCAAGCAGGCCGAATTTGAAAAGCTGATCCGCACCCTGGGCGAGGACGGCCTGTTCACCGTGGACGACCAGGGCTACAGCGAAGTCAAGGATTCCCTCCACGACTATCAGGCTGTCGCAAAGCAGGCCATGACCGTGGGCGCGGTGGTCTACGGCGTGATTCTGCTGCTGTTCCTGGTCCTCTTCCCGGCGATGCAGGGGAAGGCGCTCACCACCATGGGGTCTCTCGGCGCGACGAGGGTGGAGAAGCTCAAGCACATGGCGGTGTCCTCCCTCGGCATTCTGGTCCCCGGCACTGCGCTGGGCCTGATGGCCGGATGCCTGCTCTGGCAGAGGGTGGTCTCGGAGCTGCTGAGCTCCGCCCGGGTGGTGCTGGAGCTGGAATTGGATGTAGGAATGCTGGCCCTTGTGGCGCTGTCGCAGCTTCTGGCGGCCTTCCTGCTGGCGTTCCTGGTCTCGCTGCCCATGACCCGGCAGAGGGGCATGGCAGACGCCGTGGGCCGTGTGAAGGCCTTCTTCCTCCGGCTGAAGCGGACACCCCTGAACGGCTGGAACATCACGCTCTTCGCCGTGGTGGTGGCCCTGGCGCTGTGCGGCCTCAACGCCGCCAACGAAGCGGAGCTGGCGGACTACGAGGTCGCCTATCAGAATACCCCCGTGAAGGTCACGCTGATGACCGCCAAGACCCAGAACGCCTACAACCTGAACGCCTCCGGCTTTGTCACGGACCTGTTCACCGACGAGCGCTTCGCCCGGTTCACCCCGCTGAAATATGTGGAGGACGTCCAGTTCATGTGCTCGCTGACCTCCGAATACATCAACACCAAGCTGGATTCCACTCAGCTGAAATTCTCCGGCATGACCTCCGGGGCCGAACCGCCGGACCTGTCCAACACCCGGGAAGCTTTCATCATGTGGGAGGACGGCTGCGACTACTGGGTCTTCGACGAGAAGGAGCAAATGTATCTGCTCTGGCCCGAAAAGCTGCCTCTGGAAGACTGCGACCCCGACACCCCGGGAACCCAGATCCTGATCGGCTTCTCCAATTCTGTTTTTATCGGCTACAACACCGACGGCTGGGGCTACACTTACGGCGAAGCAATGTATGAGATGAAGACCTGTGAAGTGGAGGCCACCATCGCAGGCTACTACACCAACAGCCTGAACAGCCAGACGGTGTACTGCTCCTTCACGCCGCTGCAGGCCGCGGGAACCGCCGTGGGCCAGTCCCTTCCCCTGGACTACATCAGCGCCACCCTGATCAACAACGACGAGGCCGCAGACCTCCGGGAGATGGCAAATCAGTGGTTCGCGGACCCCGGCGACCTGGACACCATCGCCAGCGGTGCCTACGCCAAGGACTACGCTCTCGCCATCGACACCGGCGTGCTGGACAACCTGAAAGCAACCATGGAAAACAGCATGACCGTCAACCGGGTCTGCACGCTGCTGGTGTTCCTGCTGTCCACCGGAGCGGGCTTCTTCCTGGGCTTCCTGATGATCCGCTCCCGGAAGCGGGAGATCATCCTGATGCGCACCCTGGGCAAGCCCAACGGTCACATTTTCCGGGACTTCGTCTGGGAGCAGATGCGTTACATCCTGCTGGGCGCGGTTCTGGGCGGAGGGGTGTTCCTCTGGAAGCCGGTTACCCGTCTGGGGCTTTTTGCCCTGCTGTATTTCGTGGGCCTTGGCATCGCCCTTGTGATTTTCCTGAACAGCAAACTACTCACCACCATCAAGGAGGAAGAATGATATGAGCATTTCTTTGAACAACGTCAGCTACAGCTACGAGGGCAAGTACCAGACGGTTCTGGCCGTCAACGGCGTGTCCTTCGAATTCGAACCCGGCACCCTCTACGCCATCGTGGGCTCCTCCGGCTCCGGCAAGACCACCCTTTTGAGCCTGATGGCGGGCCTGGACCTGCCCACCGGCGGCGAGATTCTGGTAAACGGCAAGGCAACGAAGGACTGGGACCGGAACGCCATGCGCCGGGAGGAGGTCAGCGTGATCTATCAGAACTACAACCTCTTCCCCCTGCTCACCGTCTCCGAGAACATCCAGTATCCCCTCCACCTGCGGAAAATGGACAAGGCCCAGGCCAAGGCTCTCGCCGCCCAGATGCGGGAGCGGGTGGAGCTGCCGGAAACCTATGACAACCGCCTGCCCAAGCAGCTCTCCGGCGGCGAGCAGCAGCGGGTGGCCATCGCCCGGACCCTGGCCCAGGGCTGCAAAATCATCCTGGCCGACGAGCCCACCGGCAACCTGGACAGCGTGAACACCCAGAACATCGTGGAGATCCTGAAGCGGCTGGCCCACGAGGAGGGCTGCACCGTCATCATCGTCACCCACGACTCCGCCGTGGCGGAGGAAGCGGACATCGTCCTGAAAATGAAGGACGGAAGCTGGGTGGATTGATCCATAAACGCGAAAACGCCCTGAGGCATGAGCCTCAGGGCGTTCGTTATTTGGTTCAGGGCAGAATCACTGCCAGCATGCTGGTCATGGCTTCCCAGATCCGGGCCCAGCTGGTCCCGTCGGCGCGGAGCCGCTCTCCATGGATCCAGCCGCCATCGGCAAGCTGATACCAGGTCTCGCCGTCTTCGTTTACATAACTTCCGGTCACCGTGACCTTCTCGCCGATGTTCAGGGAGGCTTCCCGAGTGTTGGTGTCGTTGACCCGGACGTAGGGGGCGTTGTGGACGCCGGTGCTGTTCCGCTTCACCCGGAAGGTCCCCTCGGCCTCCTCCGGCTGGTAAAGGCTGACGCCCTCCTCGCCAAGGGAAACGCAGGACACATTGCCCTTCCGGTCCAGGGCGTAGATGTTAACATAATATCTGCCAACAAACCCATCGAAGTCGCTGGCATTCACCCGGACCGCCGCGGAATCGCCCATCAGCGTCACGGGCAGGACCACTGCGTTCTCCTCGCTTTCGCCGTAGGTCCAGACCTTGGCGTACAGCTCCACGATGCCGGTGTTGTCCACGGCGTTCACGCTCATGGTGAACCCGGACTCGGAAACGTTGGAGACCGTCAGGTTTGTCAGCTCCGGCGCGGTCTCGTCGGGGAAGTCGAAGTGGATCACGCCCTCCAAATAGGCCCACTTGCCGTAGTAATCGGCAAAGTCGGCAATGGAACAGACGATGGGCCTGCCCTCGGCGTAATAGGTGCCGCCCAGATACAGGCCGTAGCTCTCGCTGAAGTACACCATCCCGTCCACGATGCCGTGGAGGAAGCAGGTGTGGCCGTAGGCGCTGCTGAAACCGGTGCGGCCGCCCTGGAAGCCCACGATGATGTTGTACACATCCCGGGTTCCATTCTCGGAGATGGCGTTCAGCGCCTCCTCCAGGGTGTACTCGCTGACATGGTAGCGGACCACGTCGTAGCCGCCGTCGGTGCGGGTGATGTTGTCGTAAAGGTCGTATTCGTCCCGGCCGTCGCCGTCGAAGCGGATATTCTGAATGCCGAGCGCCAGGGTGGAGCAGTTCACCATGGTAGAGCATTTGCCGTTGAAGCTCCGGCGGCCCGCCAGGGCCTTGGCGTCGCTGTAGGTCTGCTGGATCCGGGCGATCAGCTGATCGGGGGTCAGGTTATATGCATCCGCCGGTCCGGTGCTTTCCGCGGCCACCGGCATAGCCAGCGCCGTGAGCACCGCTGCGGCGGCAATCATGGTCGTAAAAAATCGTTTCAAAAAACGCAACAGATCATCCTCCTGTCATGATAAAGCAGGTGTTTTTCTGGCGGAAACAGTCGCTTCGGCCGAACAGCATCCAGTTTTATCACATCAGGCTGGAAATGTCAAGTGTTTTTGTAACTTAGTTTACATTTTGGTAACAACACCCATCAAATCTGTTACAGAAGGGTCACCTCCCACTCCTTTTCCCGGAAGCCGGTGAGGACCTTGTCCTCCATCACGACCAATGGCCGCTTCACCAGCATCCCGTCGGTGGCGAGGAGCCGGAGCTGTTCCTCCTCGGTCATGGTGGGGAGCTTCTCCTTCAGACCCAGGGACTTGTACACCAGGCCGCTGGTATTGAAGAATTTCTTCAGGGGCAGGCCGCTGCGCTCATACCACTCTTTCAGCTCCTCATAGGTGGGGTTCTCCTCCTTAATGTGCCGGGCGGTGTATTGGGCGCCGTGGGCGTCCAGCCAGGTCTTGGCCTTTTTGCAGGTGGAGCAGGGCGGGTATTCCAGAAATAACATGGTTTTTTCCTCCGTTTCGGTATTTTTCTCTATCCTATCACATTTGTTTCCCCATCTCAACTGTTTCCTTTTTCCTTGTGGTCTGTTATAATGAAGAAAAAATGGAGGGATTTCTATGCGCCATCTTGTCAACACGCCCTGCGGCCCGGTCCAGGGCGTCCCGGGAAAAGTCCCCGGCACCGCCGCCTATAAGGGCATCCGCTACGCCGCCGCAGGCCGGTGGGAATACCCCAAGCAGGTGACACACTGGGACGGCGTCTACGACGCGGCCCGCTACGGCAGCTGCTCCTACCAGCCCCGGGCCTTCTACAATGAGGAGGAGGTCCCGGAAAAGGCCTTCTATTACAACGAATTCCGCAAGGGCGAGACCTATACCTACAGCGAAGACTGTCTCTTTCTCAACGTCTTCACCCCGGAGGACGCCAAGGAGGGCGACAAACTCCCCGTTCTGGTCTACATCCACGGCGGCGGCTTCACCGGCGGCTGCGGCCACGAGAAGCACTTCGACAGCCCCGTTTGGCCCGCCAAGGGCATCATCGGCGTGACCCTGAACTACCGGCTGGGGCCCATGGGCTTCCTCTGTCTGCCGGAGCTGGCGGAAGAGGCTGGGCACACCGGCAACTATGGCCTCTATGACCAGCTCACCGCCCTCCGCTGGGTCCGGGACAACATCGCCTCCTTCGGCGGCGACCCGGAGCATATCACCATCATGGGCCAGAGCGCCGGTGCCGGCAGCGTCCAGCTCCTTTGCCAGAGCCCCCTGGCCGACGGCCTGTTCTCCCAGGCGGTGATGTCCAGCGGCTGCGGTCTCGGCAGCATGATGGGCAAAAACACCCCGGAAAAGAATTACCCCTTCTGGCGTGCCGTCATGGAACGCTGCGGCTGCGGGACGCTGTCGGAGTTCCGGGCCGTAGAGCCTGAGACGCTGTTCTCCGTCTGGAAGGCCGCGAAGAAGGAGCTCAAAGGCGGTGCCATGGCCGCCATGCCGGTGACCGACGGGCTGTTCTGCCCGGAGAAGCCCACGCCGAAGAAGATCCCTTATCTGTGCGGCTCCACCAGCGAGGACGTGATGCCG